>NZ_CP127296.1:9762550-10085100 GCF_030285645.1 Amycolatopsis sp. DG1A-15b | reverse complement strand
GCCCTGGCGCTCGTGGCGTACCTGGCGCTGACCCGCGAAGTCACTTCCTGAGCAGGCGCTCCAGCTCGTCGCCCGCCGGTTCGTGGCCGGCGTCGGCGATCCGCTGCAGCTCCAGCAGGTCGCCCGCGGCGACCGCGCGCCGGGTGAGCAGGGCCCCGGCTCGCTCGCAGCCTTCGTCCAGCAGCTCGCTCAGCTCCTCGACGTCCCCGCGGGCGTCGGCGAGGTCGGCCAGCCGGTCGAGCGCGGTTTCGTTGCCCTCGTCGGCCAGCGCGCGCAGCGTCTCGTGGTCGGTCATGGACCCAGCATGCAACCTTGCCCCTGGGGCAAGGTCAAGTGCGAGGATGGCCGGGTGCTCACCATCGGACAGCTCGCCGGGTGCGCCCGCGTGACGGCCAAGACGATCCGCGTCTACCACGCGAAGGGCCTGCTCCCCGAGCCGGAGCGCGACAGTTCCGGTTACCGCCGGTACCGCGCGTCCGACGCGGTCGAGCTGATCAAGATCCGCACGCTCGCCGAGGCCGGCGTCCCGCTGGCCCGCATCCGCGAACTCCGCTCCGGCGACGGCCTCGCCGCGGCGCTCCGGCAGATCGACGACGACCTGGCCGCCCGGATCGACGGCTTGCAGGCCACCCGGGAACGGCTGCGGCGCCTGGCTTCCGGCCGGTTGTCACCCCTGCCGGACGAGGTGGTGGCGTACCTCGCCCGGCTGCCGGGCCTCGGGTTCAGCGAGCACTGGGTGACGCTGCAGAGCGACCTCTGGCTGCTGGTGTTCGCCACCCAGCCGGAAACGGCTCGCACGAACTTCCGGGACCAGTCGGCGATGCTCGACAACCCGGAACTGCTCTCCCTGGTCCTCGAGTACGACCAGGTGCACGACCTCGACCCGCACGACCCGCGCGTCGACGCGCTGGCCGACCGGCTCGTGGCCGCGACCCGGGCCCGCTACGGCGCGGAACTGCCCGCGTACGAGCGGGGTACGGCGATCCCGGCGCTGGTGCAGGGTGCGGTGAACGCGTCGTCCCCGGCCTGGCGACGACTCGACGCCCTCCTGCGGGAACGCCTCAGGTGAGCGACGCCAGGTCCGCCGTCTTCAGCTGCTCCGCCGTCACCTTCGCCTGGCCGTCGACCAAGGCGCCCAGCGCGTCGCCGTCGTCCCACATGTTCACGTTCATCGCCGCCGCCACTTCGCCCTCGCGCAGCCAGAACGCCGTGAACTCGCGGGCAGCCAGGTCGCCGCGGATCACCAGTTCGTCCGACGCCGGGTCCGCCAGGCCGCGGTACTCGCAGCCCAGGTCGTACTGGTCGGTGAAGAAGTACGGCGAGGCCAGGAACGGCTCGTTGCCGCCGAGCAGGTTCTGCGCCACGTGCGCGCCCTGGTCCTTCGCGTTCGCCCAGTGCTCCACGCGGATGCGGCGCCCGAAGCGCGGGTGGAAGTGGGCCGCGATGTCGCCCACCGCGTAGACGTCCGGCGCCGACGTGCGCAGGCCCGCGTCCACGGCCACCCCGCCGTCGTCCGCCAGCTCCAGGCCCGCCGCGTGGGCCAGCTCCACCCTCGGGGCCGCGCCGACCGCGATCAGGACCACGTCCGCCGTCAGCTCTTCGCCGCCGCTCAAGCGCACGCCGCGGACGCCGTCCGGGCCGCCCATGATCTCCGCGACCTGCTCGCCCAGGCGGTAGTACACGCCGTTCGAGACGTGCAAGTCCCGGAACACCCCGCCGACCGTCTCGCCGACCACGTTCGCCAGGGGCACCGGCACCGGGTCGACGACCGTCACCTCCGCGTGGTGCGTCCGCGCCGCCGCGGCCGCTTCGGAGCCGATCCAGCCGGCGCCGACGATCACCACGCGTTCGGCCGCGATGAACGCCGAACGCAGCTTGAGCGCGTCGTCGAGGGTGCGCAGCGTGAACAAACCGGGCAGGTCGCCGCCGGGCACCGGCAGCCGGCGCGGCCGGGAGCCGGTCGCCAGCACCAGCCGGTCGTAGCGGTGTTCGCCACCCGCGTCGTCGAGCACCAGCCGCGCGCCGAGCTCGATCCGGGTCGCCGTGACGCCGGCGCCGAAGCGGATGTCCTTCTCGGCGTAGAACTTCTCTTCGTGCACCCAGTCGGGTTCGTCGGCATTGCCCAGCAGCACGCCCTTCGACAGCGGCGGAAGTTCGTACGGGCGGTGCGGGTCCGAGCCCAGCAACAGGATTTCGCCGCTGTAACCGCGTTCGCGCACCGCGGCCGCCGCGGACGCCCCACCCAGGCCCGCACCGACGATGACGATCTTCCGCGGTTCCGACATCCATACCTCCCAGAGACGGCTCGTGAACCGGACGCTACTCCCGAACCGGCCACGCCACGACCGGTGACTACGCCGAAAAGCCGCGAAGCGCAAGACAAAACTCGCGAGTAGGCAGATCGGGTGAACCAGCGTCATAGCGCCGCCGGGGTCCGCTCCCACCCTCGCACGAAGCACGACCACGACAAGGGAATCGGAGGGCGGCGACCATGAGTCGGGGCGAGTGGTCGATCGGCTGCCGGGATCTGGCCGGCAGGCGCAGGGATGTGACGGTGTTCGTCAGCGACGACAAAGTGGTGCTGGTCGCGCCGCCGGGCGAAGCGGCGGTGCTCGGGCCGCTCGACGTCGGACGGCTGCGGGCCGCCCTGCGGGACGCGGTCGTGGCGACGGCCGACGAAGAAGAAAATTGACAACTATCGTTCCTACTTTCCAGTAGGTTAGAGTCGGTCCCGACCAGAAGGGACCGGCCATGACGACCTACTTCGTGACGGGCGCGACGGGCTTCATCGGAAAACGCCTGGTCGCCCGGCTGCTGAAGCGGCCCGAGACGTCCGCGGTGTACGCGCTGGTGCGGGAGACCTCCCGCGAGCGCCTGGCCACCTCGGCGCGCGACTGGCCTGGCGCGGACAAGCTGCACCCGGTGCTCGGCGATCTCGCCGAACCCCGGCTCGGTGCCGACCCCGCCGAGCTGCCCCACCTCGACCACGTCGTCCACCTCGGCGCGATCTACGACCTCACCGCCGGCGAGGAAGCCAACCGGCGCGCCAACGTCGAGGGCACCCGACACCTGCTCGCCTTCGCCGCCGCGGCACGGGCCGGGCTGGTGCACCACGTGTCGTCGATCGCCGTCGCCGGGGACCACGCCGGGCGGTTCACCGAAGCCGACTTCGACCTCGGCCAGCGCTTCGGCTCGCCGTACCACGCGACGAAGTTCCAGGCCGAAAAGCTCGTCCGCGAGCAGCCGCTGCCCTTCCGGGTCTACCGGCCCTCGGCCGTCGTCGGCGACTCGCGCACCGGCGAGATGGACAAGGTCGACGGGCCCTACTACTTCCTCCCGGCGATTTCGCGGCTGGCGGCCCTGCCCCGGCGGCTCCCCCTGGCCGCGCCCGACCTGGGCGCCACGAACCTGGTGCCGGTCGACTACGTCGTCGAGGCGATGGAATTCCTGATGCACCGGGACGCGCCCTCGGGGACGACCTACCACCTCGCCGCCGCGCGCCCGCAGTCGCTCAACTCCGTCTACAACGCCTTCGCGCGCGCCGCGGGCGGACCGGTGATCCGGGCCGTGCTGCCCGCCGGGCCGTCGGGCGCGCTGCGGCGCGCGGGCGGCCGCCTGGCGCACGCGGCCGCGGCCGGGATCGACCGCGTGCCCGGCGGCCGGGGCGCCCGCGCGGCCGTCCTCGAAGAGCTCGGCGTCCCCCTGGCCGTGCTGCCGCACCTGACCACGGACGTTGTCTTCGACACCGCGCGCACCACGACGGCGCTGTTCGGCAGCGGCGTCGAGCTCCCCGGGCTGCGGGACTACGCGGCGCCGCTCTACCGGTACTGGCAGGCCCACCTCGACCCCGACCGCGCGCGCCGCACCCACGGCCTGGCCGGGCGGACGGTGCTGATCACCGGCGCGTCGTCCGGGATCGGCCGCGCGTCGGCGCTCGCCGTGGCCCGCAAGGGCGCGAAGGTGATCCTCGTGGCACGCCGCGCTTCGGAGCTCGAAGAGGTGCGGGCGGAAATCCTCGCGGCCGGCGGCACCGCCGCGGCGTACCCGTGCGACCTCACCGACGGCGACGCCGTCGACGCGCTGGTCAAGGACGTGCTCGGCGACCACGGCGCGGTGGACGTGCTGGTGAACAACGCCGGCCGGTCGATCCGGCGCTCGGTCGCGCTGTCCACGCAGCGGTTCCACGACTTCGAGCGCACGATGGCGATCAACTACTTCGGCCCGGTGCGGCTGATCCTCGGCTTCCTGCCGTCGATGGCCGAGCGCCGGTTCGGCCACGTCGTCAACGTCACGACCCAGGGCCTGCAGACCGACACCCCGCGCTTTTCGGCCTACCTGGCGTCGAAGGCGGCACTGGAGGAGTTGGGGCTGACGGCCGGGCGCGAGACGCTCTCGGACGGCGTCACGTTCACGTCGGTGCGGATGCCGCTGGTCCGGACGCCGATGATCGCGCCGACCGGCTACCGCGGGATCCCCTCCAGCAGCCCGGAACGCGCCGCGGCGCTGGTGGTGAAGGCGTGCGAAGAGCGGCCGGAGATCCTGAGCCTCCCCGAAGGCCGCGCCGCCGAACTGGCGACGCTCGCCGCGCCGCGGCTCGCCCGGTTCGCCGCGCACCTGGCCTACCGGGCGATGCCGGAGTCCGCACCCGAATCGCGCGGCCTCCCCCGCCGGTCCGCCCCGGCGTCGGTCGCGGCGGCGGTGACCCGGCTCATCTGGCGCCGTCGTGCCTGATTTCCGCGAATTCCGCCGAAACGGTGGCACGCGCGCGACGGTACTTCTACCCTCGCGCGAGTCCCGTGCACCCGTGCGGGCTTCAACTGGGGAGTTCGAAATGCCGGTATTCAGCGTGTTCAGCGCAACGCAACGCAGCGCCGCGACCGACAAGACGGCCGTGATCGGCACGGCGAGATGAGTCCGGCGAACGCCGCCCCGGCGGATCGGGGCGGCGTTCGCACCGGTCCGCCGGGCGCGGCGGACCGGCCGCTACCATCGCTTCCCGGGTGTGATCGAGAGCGGGAAGGCGGGCGGCGCGTGGACGTGGCGAGTCCTGCGCACGTCGTCGCGACGCCGGCGCCCGGCAGGCAGACCCGGCCGCTGCTGCGCTGGAGCGTCCACGCCGCCTGGGTGCTGCTGCTCGCGCTGGCCACCGAACTCCGCGTCGGCCGCTTCGGCTTCCACCCCTCCGACCAGGGTTTCATCCTCGCCCAGGCGTGGCGCGTGCTGCACGGCGAAGTCCCGCACGCCGACATCATCTCCGCCCGCCCGCTGGGGTCCGCGGTGCTGCACGTCGCCGACTACGCGCTGCCGATGCCCTTGTTCTTCGGCTCCAGCTTCCTGGCCATGGTCGAGATCACCGTGGCCACGATCGCGTTCGCCACGCTGCTCACGCGGCGCCGGGTGCTCGAGTGGGGCCCGGGGATGACGGCGCTGGTCGCGGCCGCGTCACTGATCAACCTCAACGCGTTCCCGCTGATGGCCTGGCACACCGTGGACGGCATCTTCCTCACCGCGTGCGGCGCCTGGGCCCTGGACGCGGGCCTGCGCACCGGCCGCGCGCTCGCCCGCCGCGGCGGGCTGGCGCTGCTCGGCTGCGCGGTGTTCGTCAAGCAGAGCTTCGTGCTGGCCGTGGTGATCGGCCTCGTCTGGCTGGTGCTGCACCCGGCGACGAGGACAGGCGCGCGCCGCGCGGTCCGGCTGGTCCTCGACCTCCTCGCGCTCGGCGCGCCCGGCCTGGCGTACGTGACGTGGGTGAGTCTCGGCGGCGGCTTCACGGAGATGGTCGAGCAGCTCACCGGCGGCCTGCCCGCCTACGGCGAGCGGCTGCTCGGGCTCTGGCTCGACGATCCGGAGGTGCTGACCAGGGCGCCGGTCCGGGAGCTGGGCTTCTTCGCCGCGATCGCCGTGGTGCTCCTGGCCGTCCGGCTGCCGGGTGACCGGCTGGGCGTGGCCGGGCGGGTGGCGTCCTGGGTGCTGGTGCTCGCCGGCGCCACGGCCGTGGTCTGGACCGTCGTCGACGGCCGGTTCACCGGGTCCACGCGCTGGGCGGACGTCCTGTGGTGGATCGTCGCGGTCAGCGTGCCGGTGAACGCGGCCGTGCGGCGGAAGGTGCCCTGGGCGGCCCTGCTCGTGCTCGCCACCGGGTTCATGATCAGCCTGTCCTGGGGCAACGACACGCCGACGCTGCTCTGCGGCACCCTCGCCCTGACGACGTTGCTGCTGCTGGGCCAGCTGGTCCCGCCCCGCCCGCGGCCGGTTCCCCGCTGGGTGACGGCGACGGCCGGGTGTGTGGCGGTGGCGGTCTGCGGCTGGGTCGTCGTGGCCCGCCACGACGAGGCGGCCTACCTCGACGTCGCCCACGACCGGCTGACCGAGGACCTCGGCGCGGTCACCCCGGCGATGGCCGGCATCCGCACGAACCCGTCGACGTTCACCTTCGTCCGGCAGATCCGCGACTGCCTGGACCGCTTCCCCGCCGCGCGGACGGCGATCCTGCCGGACAGCCCGTTCGCCTACCCCGCGTTCGGCCTGCGCAACCCGTTCCCCCTCGAATGGCCGCTCCCGCTGGAGATCATCGGCGACGCGCCCGCGCGCATGCTGGCGAGGACGGACGAGCTGAACCGCGAAGGCGGCTACCTGGTGCTGTTCCAGACGGATTCGTACCGGATGCTCGCCACGGGCGGCCCGGTGCCGGAGTCGATCCCGGCCGACACACCGGTGTTCGACTACCTGGGGCTGGAGAAGGCGATCCAGGCCCGGCTCACCGGGCGGGCCGTGACCTGCGGCAGCTTCGTCGGGAAGTACGCCCCCTAGACGAGTGAGTCCTAAGTCCGGGCGGTGTTGCGTCAAGATCGATGACCACCTCGGCCAGCCCGCCCGGACCGGACGGCCACCGCGGCTGACCGATGCCGAACTGCTCATTCTCGCCGTGGCCCGGCCTTGCCAGGGCTACGTCTCCCGCGAACTCGGACAGCTTGCTCACCGAGCGCGGAGTGCGACTGCCGCGGCCGTCATATCGCAACCGCACCCCACACCCGGCCGAGCACCTGCTCCAACCGGTCCGGCAGCCGCCGCCATCCGGCACAACCGCACCACCGCCCGGGCCGTGACCTGCGGCAGCTTCGTCGGGAAGTACGCCCCCTAGGACTCCCGCACGGCGCCGGTGAAGGCGGCGAACGCGTCGAGCAGCACCTGGGCGGTGTCCTCTTTCTCCACTCCGTCCAGGAGCTCGCCGAACTCGGCGCTCTCGGCCGCGACCTTCGCGCTGCGCGGGAACATGGCCTGCTCGTACTCGGTGAACGCGGCTTCGGCGTCGCCGGGGTGCGCCGCCAGCGCCAGGCCGAGCTCGGCGCCGTCGAGCATGGCCAGGTTGGCTCCTTCGCCGTTGGCCGGCATGAGGTGGGCCGCGTCGCCGACCAGGGTCACCCCCGGCACCCGGTCCCACCGGTGCCCGATCGGCAGGGTGTAGTGGGGCCGCAGGACCGGCGGGGTGTCGCCGTCGGTGATCAGGGCAGTGAGTTCCGGCGCCCAGCCGTCGAACTCTTCCGCGACTCGCGCGGCGGCCGCGGCCGCGTCGGTGAAGTCGATCGCGTCGAACCACTCCGCGGGGCGGATCAGGGACACGTAGGTGTGCAGCGTGTCCCCGCTCTCGCGGTGGGCGTGGATCCCCTGGCGCGGGGCGGGCGCCATCATCGAGCCGCCCCCGACCGTCTTCGCGGCGACCGGGTGGCGGGTGTCGGCGTCGAAGAGGTAGATCTCGACGAAGGCTTCGCCGACGTACTCGGGCTTCGCCGCCGACAGCAGGGGCCGGATCCGCGACCACGCGCCGTCCGCACCGGCCAGCAGGCTCGTCACGACGGTGCGGCCGCCGGCGAAGGTCACCTCGTGACGGCCGTCGCCGAGTGCACGGGCCCCGGTCACCTTGTGTCCCCAGTGGACAGTGCCGTCCGGGAGCGCGTCCAGCAGCATCCGCCGCAGTTCGCCGCGCTGCACCTCGGGGCGGCCGCCCGTGCCGTCGTCGGGCCGGTCGGCCAGCACGGTGCCGTCCGGGTGGAGCACCCGCATCGCCTGCCTGCCCTCCAGCACCAGGCCGCGGAATTCGTCCATGAGCCCGGCCGCCTCGACCGCGAGCTGGCCGTTGTAGTCGTGGATGTCGAGCATCCCGCCCTGCATCCGGGCCATCGGGGACGGCTCGGCCTCGTACACCGTGGCCGGGATGCCGTGGACGTGCAGGACGCGGGCGAGGGTGAGGCCGCCGAGACCGGCGCCGATGATCGTGACCGGGGTGTGCATGCGTGCTCCTTCGGGTTTGCCGTTGCGACACCCGAAGGCTGGCGAAGATCACTGGCGGCCGGCGCACACCGCGCTGGCACGCGCTGGCAGCACCTGTCAGTCCGCCAGCAGGTCGTCCGGGCTCCCGCTCGCCAACCCCGCCAGGACGTCGAGTGCCGAAGCGAGCGTCTCCACCGGTGGGGCCGACACCGCGATCCGGACCGCGTTCGGCGCGTGGCCCGGCAGGACCGCGAACGCCGCCGCCGGGGACAGGGCGATCCCCCGCCGGGCCGCCGCCGCGACGAACGTCTCCGCCCGCCAGCGGTCCGGCAGCTCCCACCAGCGGTGGTACGACGCCGGATCACCGCGCAGGCCCGGCAGCTTCTCCGCCACCACGGACGCCCGCGCGGCCGCGTCACGGCGTTTCGCCGCCTCGATCCCGGCCAGGGTGCCCGTCACGATCCACTGCGTCGCCGCCTCGACGGCGAAGCGCGACGCGCCCCAGGCACCCGAGCGCACCGACGACGCCAGCCGGGCCGTCCAGGCCGGTGGCGGCACCAGGAAGCCCGCCGTCAGGCCGGGCGCGACCCGCTTCGACAGGCTGTCGACGAACACCGTGCGCTCCGGCGCGTACGCGGCGAAGGGGCGGACGTCGTCGCGCAGGAACGTGTAGATGCCGTCCTCGATCACCGGCAGGTCCAAGCGGCCCACGACCTCGGCGAGCTCGGCGCGGCGCCGCGGCGGCATCGTCGTGCCGAGCGGGTTGTGCAGCGTCGGCTGGACGTAGAGCGCGCGCACCGGGCCGGCCGCGGCAAGCGCCTCCGGCACCAGCCCCGACTCGTCGGTTTCGATCGGCACGAGCTCCACGCCGAGCCGTGACGCGAGGGCCTTCACCACCGGGTACGTCAGGGATTCCACCGCGAGCCGCTCGCCGACCGGGACGAACGCGGCGATGGACGCCGCGAGAGCCTGCCTGCCGGTGCCGGTGAACAGCAGCGTCGCCGGGTCCGGGCGCCAGTCGCCGCGGGCGAGCAGGCCGGCCACCGCGTCCCGGGCCATCGGGGTGCCCGCGGCGCCGATCGGGTGCAGGGCCGCGGTCAGGACGTCGGCGCGCAGCAACGGTTCGAGCGCGCGGGCCAGCCGCGCGGACTCCTCGGGCAGGACGGCGAAGTTGAGCTCGAGGTCGACGCGGGCGCCGCCGGGCTCGGCGAGCGCGGGTTCGGGCGGCGGCTTCGTCGCGCGGACGAAGGTGCCACGCCCGACCTCGCCGACCGCCAGGCCGCGCCGGACGAGCTCGCCGTAGACGCGGGCCGCCGTGGAACCGGCGATGCCGCGCTGGCGGGCGAAGCGGCGCTGCGGCGGGAGCCGGTCGCCGGGGCGGAGGCGGCCGGCCTCGATGTCGGCGGCGATGGCGTCCGCGACGACGCGGTAGTCGTCCATGGTCACCTTCCCGCCGGAAACGCTCTCGGCGAGCATGATCCCACCCGGGCTAGATTGGCCTCGGAGGTGCCATGACCGACCAGATCTGGACCGAAGTCGACGACTACCTCGCCGGCGCGCTGCTCGCCCCCGACCCGGTGCTCGACACGGCGTTGGCCGACGCCGACGCCGCCGGGCTGCCGCACATCGCCGTCGCGCCCAACCAAGGCAAGCTGCTCAACCTGCTGGCCCGGCTCGCCGGGGCGCGCTCGATCCTGGAGATCGGCACGCTCGGCGGGTACAGCACCATCTGGCTCGCCCGCGCGCTGCCCGCCGGCGGCAAGCTGGTGACCTGCGAGTACGAGCCGAAGCACGCCGAGGTCGCGCGGGCCAACCTGGCGCGGGCGGGGTTCGGCGAGGACGTCGTGGACATCCGCGTCGGCGCCGCGCTCGACACGCTGCCGGCGCTGACCGGGCCGTTCGACTTCGTATTCATCGACGCCGACAAAGCCAACCTCGCCAACTACGTGCGCGCCTCGCTGGCGCTGGCGCGGCCGGGCACGGCGATCGTCGTCGACAACGTCGTCCGGCAGGGCCGGGTGGCCGACGCGGGCAGCGACGACCCGAACGTCCGCGGCGCGCGCGAAATGTTCGACCTGCTGGCCGCCGAGGACCGGATCGACGCGACCGCGATCCAGACCGTCGGCGGCAAGGGGTACGACGGGTTCGTGCTCGCCCTGGTCCGCTGACTCACCGCACGGGCCGCGGGCTGCCCGGGGCGGGCCGGACCGGCAGTCCCCGGTGCGCGTCCGTCATGAACGCGCGCCAGATGTCGGCCGGGACGACGTCGCCGGTCAGCTTCCGGCCGCTCGCGTCCTTCAGCCGCCGGTCGTCGTCGGAGCCGACCCAGACCGCCGTCACCAGCTGCGGGGTGTAGCCGACGGCCCAGGCGTCCTGGTAGTCCGGGCTGGTGCCGTGCTCGGCCTCGCCGGTGCGCAGCGCGGCCGGGCGGCCGCCGGGCAGCACCGTGCCCAGAGTGCCGGTGACCTCGGCGGCGACGCGTCGGCTCGCGTCGTCGTCGCCGAACGCCGGGCGCGTGGTGTCCGGGTTTTCCCAGACGACCGAGCCGCTTTCGTCGCGCACCTTCGTGACCAGGTGCGGGGTGGCGCGCCGGCCTCCGGCGGCGAAGGTCCCGTAGGCGCCCGCGACGTCCAGCGGCCGCAGCGGGTACCGGCCGATGGCGATGCCCGCCCCGATCAGGAAGCCGTCCTTTTCCCGCAGGGTCGGGACGCCGTCGACGGTGTCCGGGATGCCGGCCTGCCGCGCGGCTTCGCTCACCGCGTCCGGGCCGAGCTTCTTCGCCAGCGCGATGAACGGGCCGTCGGCGTGTGTCGCCATCGCCGAACGCGGGGTGCACTTCGGGCCGCAGACGTCCGGGTACTGGAAGTTCTCGCCGAGGAACTCCAGCTTCGACGGCGACGGGATCGGCCGGTCCGGGCCGTAGCCTCGGCCCAGCGCCGCGGCGAGCGTGAACGGGTGGAACGCCGTGCCGAGCGCGTGCGGGCTGCCCGCGTAGTCGCGGACGCCCTGATCACCACCGTAGTAGGCGCGCACGGCCCCGCTCGCCGGGTCGATCGCG
This sequence comes from Amycolatopsis sp. DG1A-15b, assembly GCF_030285645.1. Taxonomy (GTDB): domain Bacteria; phylum Actinomycetota; class Actinomycetes; order Mycobacteriales; family Pseudonocardiaceae; genus Amycolatopsis. Next base: position 10,073,774 of record NZ_CP127296.1, on the reverse strand, counting down.
ATGACGGCCCCGCGGAACTCTTCCGGTTCGCCGTCCAGCCGCTCCCGGAGGGCTTTCTTCGCGGCGTCCTGCCGGCTGCGGTCCAGTGTCGTCTCGACGGTCATGTTCCCCTGCTGGAGCCGGCCGAGCGGGAAGCCGTCCTGCTCCAGCTCCGCGAGGACCTGCTGCTTGACGTGGAACTCGTCGTAGGTGACGCGGCCGGCGCGGGTCTCCGACGGCGGCTGGATCTCGTTGCCGGGGTAGGCCATCGCTTCGTCGTCCGTGACGTACCCCCGGCCCACCAGCTTGTCGCGCACGTACTGCCAGCGCCGGGCGGCGTGGACCTCGCCCGAGGCGGCGGGGTCGTGGACCGACGGCGACTGGATCATCCCGGCGAGGAAGGCGGCTTCGCTCCAGGTGATCGAGTCGTCGAGCTTCTTGCCGAAGTAGGCGTTCATCGCCGCCGCGGGGCCGAACGTGCCGCGGCCGAAGGAGATGATGTTGACGTAGCTTTCGAAGATCTGTTCCTTCCCCTGCTCCTGGGTGATCTTCGTGGCCAGCACGAGCTCGGCGAACTTGCGCCCGAGCGTCGCGTCTTCGTCGCCGGTGGACTTCTTGATGTACTGCTGGGTGATCCCGGATCCGCCGCCGACGCCGGTGAGGAACGCGCGGCCGATGCCGGTCGGGTCGAAGCCCTGGTTGTCCCAGAAGGTCGGGTCCTCGGTGGCGATGATGGCGTCGCGCAGCTTCGCGGGTATTCGCGAGTAGGGGACGAAACTCCGGTCGCCGTCGGCCGGGATCACCTTGAGCAGCTCGGACCCGTCCGCGTACTTCAGGACGACGGTCTTGCCGAGGCCGGCCAGGACGTCCTGGGGACTGCGGACGTCGAGCACGAGGTAGGCGACCCAGAAGGCGATCAGCGGGCCGCCGACGAGGACCCCCACGGTCCAGCCGGCGATCCGCCGGACGCGGCGCCATCTCCACCGGCGAGGGGTGTCCGGCTTCGCGGTGGTTTCGGGGTCTTCCTCCGTCGAAAAGGTCACGAACGGATGACGGCCGGACGGGTGACAAAGTTCTGGGACAACCCGGCCAAGGTTGTTCGAATCCTGTGAAGCTCAGGAAAGAAAGGCGCGCAGCAGCGAAGCCGTGCCTTCGATGTGCTCCGCCATCGCCCGGCGCGCCGCGGGTGCGTCGCCGGCCAGTATCGCGTCCACGATCGCCTCGTGCTGGGCGTTCGAGTGCTCGAGGTTGGGCGGGAGCAGGGGAATCCGGTCGAGCAGCTGGTTGACGCGGGTGCGGGCGTCGGCCATCGCCGTGGTCAGCGAGCCGGACGCGGTCACCTCGGCGATGGCCAGGTGCAGCCGCGAGTCCTTGCGGCGGTAGTCGTCGAGGTCCGCGCCCGCGGCCTCGGCGAGGGTGCCGGTGAGGTGCTGCCGGTCGGCCGGGCTCAGCGACCGCGCGGCGGCCATCTCGGCGGCCCCGGTCTCGAGGACGTAGCGGAGGCTCAGCGCGTCTTCCAGCGAAACGGTGTCGACCTTGCCGCCGGGCTCGGGCGGGGCGGGCAGGGTGTCGTGCACGAACGTGCCGCCGTAGCGCCCCCGCCGTGACTCGACGTAGCCGGCGTCGGAGAGCGCCCGGATGGCCTCGCGCAGCGTGACGCGGCTGACGCCGAGCCGTTCGGCGAGTTCGCGTTCGGACGGGAGCCGCTCCCCCGCGCCGACGACACCCAGCCGGATCGCCTGCAGCAGCCGCTCGACGGTCTCCTCGAAAGCGTTGCCGGTGCGGACCGGCCGGAACAGCGCTTCGCCGGCATTCACCACCGAGGTCGACTCCATCCCGCGAGTCTAGGCGCCGTACGGCAGCGGCGGTCACACTGTGTTCCTGGCAGCTGTTCCCAGCGGCTGTTCTCGGCGGGCCGTTCTCGGCGGCTGTTCGCCGCGCGGAAAACCGGTGGATCCGGACGGCCACGGTGAGCGACGATGGAGCGACCGACACCGAACATCGACGCAGGGGGCGATCCGGTGCACTTTCTGATGGCCGAGGACCTGGTCCACGAACGGGAGACCGAGTTGCGCCACGGCGTGCGCAACCGCCCACCCGGCCGTGCGACGCCGAGGCGCCGCACGGGCACGAGGAGACAGCAGTTCGGCTGGACGCTCGTCGAGGTGGGGCTGAAGCTGGCGGTGGAGCCGGAGGACCGGCCGGAGTGACGGCGCGCCGATCGCCACTGCCGCCGATCGGCACCGCGTTCCACCGGACCCTCGGCCGCGGCGAGCGGTCAGCACTCGATGACGTTCACCGCCAGGCCGCCGCGGGCCGTTTCCTTGTACTTCACGCTCATGTCCGCGCCCGTCTCGCGCATCGTCTTGATCGCCTTGTCCAGCGTCACCACGTGGCTTCCGTCGCCGCGCATGGCCATGCGGGCCGCGTGGATCGCCTTCGACGCGCCCACCGCGTTGCGCTCGATGCACGGGATCTGGACCAGGCCGCCCACCGGGTCGCACGTCAGGCCGAGGTGGTGCTCCACGCCGATCTCCGCCGCGTTCTCCACCTGGGCCGGCGAGCCGCCGAGGACTTCGGTCAGGCCCGCCGCCGCCATCGCCGACGCCGAACCGACTTCGCCCTGGCAGCCGACCTCGGCGCCGGAGATCGAGCCCGTCTGCTTGAGGATCGAGCCGATCGCGCCCGCGGTGAGCATGAACTTGACGATGCCGTCATCGGTCGAGTGCCGGATGAAGCGCTGGTAGTAGTGCAGCACCGCCGGGATGATGCCCGCCGCGCCGTTGGTCGGGGCCGTCACCACCCGGCCGCCCGCCGCGTTCTCCTCGTTGACCGCCAGCGCGTACAGGCTGACCCAGTCCATCGCGTACAGCGGGTCGTCCGCGCCGTCCTCGGCCAGCAGCTTTTCGTGCAGGGCCTTCGCGCGCCGCGGGACCTTCAGGCCGCCCGGCAGGACGCCTTCGTGCGTGCAGCCGTTGCGGACGCACTCGGCCATGACCGCCCAGATCGCCAGGAGCCCGTCCCGGACCTCTTCGCGTGAACGCCAGGCGAGCTCGTTCGCCAGCATGATCTCGCTGATCGGCAGCCCCGTCGCCGCGCAGTGCCCGAGCAGGTCCGCGCCCGTGCGGAACGGGTACGGCACCGGTGTCGAGTCCTCGACGAACACCGCGTCCGTCTCGTACGACTCGTCGCGGACGAACCCGCCGCCGACCGAGTAGTACGTCCGTTCGCGCAGCACGGAACCCGAGGCGTCGAACGCGCGGAACACCATGCCGTTCGGGTGCGCGGGCAACGACTTGCGCCGGTGCATGGTGAGGTCGGTGTCCTCGTCGAACGCGATCTCGTGCGTACCGGCCAACCGCAGCCTGCCGGACTCGCGGATCTCGTCGACGCGCACCGGCACGGTGTCGGTGTCGATCTCTTCGGGACGCTCACCGGACAGCCCGAGCAGGACGGCTTTGTCGCTGCCGTGGCCGAACCCGGTCGCCCCGAGCGAGCCGAACAGCTCCGCTTGGACGCGGGAAACCGAGGAGAGGTCCGCGCCGAGTCCGTCCACAAAGGTCAGTGCCGCCCGCATCGGCCCGACGGTGTGCGAGCTCGACGGGCCGATGCCGATGGAAAACAGGTCGAAGACGCTGATCGCCATTGATCCGCCCCTTCCTATCGCGCCAGCAGGGAGCTGGCTTCTTGCGCGGCCGGGCCCTGGTCGGCGAGGTGCCGCAGGTTCTCCGGCAGCTCCTCCCCACGGTAGCCCTTGGTCTGCGCGTAGAGCCGTCCCGCGCGGTACGACGAGCGCACCAGCGGCCCCGCCATCACACCCGCGAAGCCCATCGCTTCCGCGGCGCGAGAGTGCTCGACGAATTCCTCCGGCTTCACCCACCGGTCCACCGGGTGGTGCCGCGGCGAGGGACGCAGGTACTGCGTGATCGTCAAGATCTCACACCCCGCATCGACCAGATCCCGCATCGCCGGCGCCACCTCCTCCGGCGTCTCACCCATCCCGAGAATCAGGTTCGACTTCGTCACCAAACCGGCCGCACGCGCCGCCGTGATGACCTCCAAAGAGCGCGCGTACCGGAATCCCGGGCGAATGCGCTTGAAAATCCGCGGCACCGTCTCCACGTTGTGGGCGAGGACCTCCGGCCGCGAGCCGAACACCTCGGCCAGCTGCGCGGGGTCGGCGTTGAAGTCCGGGATCAGCAACTCGACACCCGTACCCGGGTTCAGCTCGTGGATCTGCCGCACGGTCTCCGCATACAGCCAAGCACCACCATCGGGCAGGTCATCCCGGGCAACACCGGTGACCGTCGAATACCGCAACCCCATCGCCTGCACCGACTCCGCGACCTTCCGCGGCTCGGTGCGGTCCAGCTCCGCAGGCTTCCCGGTGTCGATCTGACAGAAATCACACCGCCGCGTGCACTGGTCCCCACCGATCAGGAACGTGGCCTCACGGTCCTCCCAGCACTCATAAATGTTCGGGCAGCCGGCCTCTTCACACACCGTATGAAGACCTTCGCGGCGAACCAGACCCTTGAGCTCGGTGAACTCCGGCCCCATCCGCACCCGCGTCTTGATCCACGGCGGCTTCTTCTCGATCGGCGTCTCACTGTTGCGAACCTCGAGACGCAACAGCTTCCGGCCCTCGGGTAGCGCGCTCATCGCGCGAGGTCCGCGTACAGCGGGTGCTTCTTCGCCAGGGTCTCGACGCGGTCGCGGAGCTTCGCACGCACGGCGTCGTCGAAGTCCGGCTTGAGCGCCTCGGCGATGACGTCGGCGACCTCGGCGAAGTCGTCCGCCTGGAAACCGCGGGTGGCCAGCGCCGGCGTGCCGATCCGCAGGCCCGACGTGATCATCGGCGGCCGCGGGTCGAACGGGACGGCGTTGCGGTTGACCGTGATGCCGACCTCGTGCAGCCGGTCCTCGGCCTGCTGGCCGTCCAGCGCGGACTGGACGAGGTCGACCAGCACCAGGTGGACGTCGGTGCCACCGGTCAGCACTCGCACGCCCGCCGAAGCGCAGTCCTCCTGCGACAGCCGGGACGCCAGGATCCGCGAGCCCTCCAGGGTGCGCTGCTGGCGCTCCTTGAACTCCTCGCTCGCGGCGATCTTCAGCGCGACGGCCTTGGCCGCGATGACGTGCTCGAGCGGCCCGCCCTGCTGGCCGGGGAACACCGCCGAGTTGATCTTCTTCGCCAGCTCCTCGCGGCAGAGGATGAGCCCGCCGCGGGGGCCGCCGAGGGTCTTGTGCGTGGTCGTGGTGACGATGTCGGCGTGCGGCACGGGCGACGGGTGCAGCCCGGCCGCGACCAGCCCGGCGAAGTGCGCCATGTCCACCATCAGCTTCGCGCCGACCTTGTCCGCGATGCGGCGGAACTCGGCGAAGTCGAGCTGACGCGGGTACGCGGACCAGCCGGCGATGATCAGCTTCGGCTCGTGCTCGACGGCCAGGCGTTCGATCTCGGCGAGGTCGACGATCCCGGTCTCTTTGTCGACGTGGTAGGCGACTACGTTGTAGAGCTTGCCCGAGAAGTTGATCTTCATCCCGTGCGTCAGGTGACCGCCGTGCGCGAGGTCGAGGCCGAGGATCGTGTCGCCCGGCTTGAGCACGGCGAACATCGCGGCCGCGTTGGCCTGCGCGCCCGAGTGCGGCTGGACGTTGGCGTGCTCGGCGCCGAAGAGGGCCTTCGCGCGGTCGATCGCGAGCTGCTCGACGACGTCGACGTGCTCACAGCCGCCGTAGTAGCGGCGGCCCGGGTAGCCCTCGGCGTACTTGTTGGTCAGCACCGAACCCTGTGCCTCGAGCACGCCCACCGGGGCGAAGTTCTCGGAGGCGATCATCTCCAGGGTGGACTGCTGGCGGGTGAGCTCGTCCGCGACGGCCGCGGCGACCTCGGGGTCGACTTCGGACAGGTGCTGGTCGAACGTCGACATCAGTTCTCCTGGGTGAGCTGGGCGTACGCGGCGGCGTCGAGCAGGTCCGGCACGTCCCCGGTCAGACGCACCTTCAGGAGCCATCCTTCGGTGTACGGGTCGGAGTTGATGACCTCGGGGGTGTCCGATGTGGTGCCGTTCACCTCGACGACCTCGCCGGAGACCGGCGCGTACAGCTCGCTGACCGACTTGGTCGACTCGACCTCGCCGAACACCTCGCCCGCGGTGATGTTCGAGCCGGCCTCGGGCAGCTGGACGAACACGATGTCACCGAGCGACTCGGCGGCGAAGGCGGTGATGCCGACGGTGGCGATGCCGTCCTCGACCTTCAGCCACTCGTGTTCCTTCGTGTACTGCAGGTTCTCGGGGATGCTCACAGTTCAGACAGTCCTTTACGCGCGGGAGTAGAAGGGCAGGGCGACGACCTCGACAGGCTCGATCCTGCCCCGGATGTCGACGGAGAGCTCGGTGCCGGGCTCGGCGTACGCCCGATCGACGTACGCCATGGCGATCGGGTAACCCAGCGTCGGCGACAGCGCGCCGCTGGTGACCTCGCCGATCTCGGTGCCGTCGGCCAGCACCGCGTAGCCGTGCCGCGGCGCGCGGCGACCGGCGCCTTTGAGCCCGACGCGCACGCGCGGGACGTCCGCCTCGGACCGCTCCTCCAGCGCGGCGCGGCCGACGAAGTCACCCGGCTTCTCGAACTTGACCACGCGGCCGAGCCCGGCTTCGAACGGGCTCTGCCCGACGGTGAGTTCGTTGCCGTACAACGGCATCCCGGCTTCCAGCCGCAGCGTGTCGCGGCAGGCCAGACCCGTTGGGACCAGGCCGTGCGGCTCCCCCGCCTCCAGGAGCAGCCGCCACAACGCCGGTGCCTCGTCCGCGTCGACGAACAGCTCGAAGCCGTCTTCGCCGGTGTAGCCGGTGCGGGCGAGCAGGACGTCGTGGCCCTTCACCGAGGCCGGGACGCTGGCGTAGTACTTCAGGGCGTCCAGGTCGGCGTCGGTCACGGCGCTCAGGATCTCGACGGCTTTCGGGCCCTGGACGGCGATCAGCGCGGTCGTCTCGCTGCGGTCGTCCACCACGGCGTCGAAACCCGCGACCCGCTCTTGCAGGGCGTCCGCGACGACCTGCGCGTTGCCCGCGTTCGCGACGACCAGGTAGTGCTCGTCGGCCAGCCGGTAGACGACCAGGTCGTCGAGCACGCCGCCCTCGGCGTTGCAGATCATCGTGTACCGCGCCCGGCCCGGCTTGACCCCGGTGAGGTTGCCGACCAGCGCGAAGTCCAGGACGTCCGCCGCCTGCTTGCCGGTGACGTGGATTTCGGCCATGTGCGAAAGGTCGAACAGCCCGGCCGCCTCGCGGACGGCCTTGTGCTCGGCCAGCTCGCTGGCGTAGCGGACCGGCATCGACCAGCCGGCGAAGTCGGTGAACAGCGCACCGAGTCCCTTGTGGACTCCGTGCAGGGAGGTCTCTTTGGACACTGTCAGCCTTCGTAAGCGTTGAGGGGCGGGCAGGAGCACACGAGGTTGCGGTCGCCGCGGGCGCCGTCGATGCGGCGCACCGGGGGCCAGTACTTGTTCTTCCGCGAAACACCCGCCGGGTACACGGCGAGTTCGCGGTCGTAGGCCTTGTCCCACTCCCCGACCAGCGTCTCGGCGGTGTGCGGAGCGCCCCGCAGCGGCGACTCCTCGGCGGTCCAGCGACCGGCAGCCACCTCGTCGATCTCGGCACGGATCGCGATCATCGCGGCGATGAACCGGTCGATCTCGCCCAGGTCCTCGGACTCGGTCGGCTCGACCATCAGCGTGCCCGCGACCGGGAACGACATCGTCGGCGCGTGGAAGCCGTAGTCGATGAGCCGCTTGGCGACGTCGTCGACCGTCACGCCGGTTTCCTTGGTGAGCTGGCGCAGGTCGAGGATGCACTCGTGCGCCACCAGGCCGTCCTGGCCCGTGTAGAGCACCGGGTAGTGCGGCGCCAGGCGCGAAGCTACGTAGTTCGCGGCCAGCACGGCGACCTTCGTGGCCGCGGTCAGGCCGGGCGCGCCCATCATCCGGACGTAGGCCCAGGAGATCGGCAGGATCGACGCCGAGCCGTACGGCGCGCCGCTGATCGGGCCGACGCCGGTCTCCGGGCCCGCGGCGTCGAGCAGCGGGTGGTTGGGCAGGTACGGCGCGAGGTGCGCGCGCACCGCGACCGGGCCGACACCCGGGCCGCCACCGCCGTGCGGGATGCAGAAGGTCTTGTGCAGGTTCAGGTGCGAGACGTCGCCGCCGAACTCGCCCGGCTTGGCCAGGCCGAGCAGGGCGTTGAGGTTCGCGCCGTCCACGTACACCTGGCCGCCGCCGTCGTGGACGATCTTCGCCAGCTCGTCGATGTCGTGCTCGTACACGCCGTGCGTGGACGGGTAGGTGACCATGATCGCGGCGAGCGTGTCCTGGTGCGCGTCCACCTTGGACCGCAGGTCGGCCAGGTCGACGTTGCCCTCGTCGGTGCACTTGACGACGACCACGCGCATCCCGGCGAGCACCGCGGACGCGGCGTTGGTGCCGTGCGCCGACGACGGGATCAGGCAGACGTCACGGGCCTCGTCGCCGTTCGCGCGGTGGTAAGCGCGGATCGCGAGGAGGCCGGCGAGCTCGCCCTGGCTGCCCGCGTTCGGCTGGAGCGACACCTTGTCGTAGCCGGTGACCTCGGCCAGCCAGTCCGCGAGCTGCCCCACGAGCGTGTGGTACCCCGAAGCGTCCTCGGCGGGCGCGAACGGGTGGATGCCGGCGAACTCTCGCCAGCTGATCGGCTCCATCTCGGTGGTGGCGTTGAGCTTCATCGTGCAGGAGCCGAGCGGGATCATGCCGCGGTCGAGCGCGTAGTCCTGGTCGGACAGCCGGCGCAGGTAGCGCAGCATCGCCGTCTCGGAGCGGTGGGTGCCGAAGACCTCGTGGCCCATGAAGCCGCTCTCGCGGGCCAGGCCGTTCGGCAGGGCGACGCCGTCTTCGACGTCCGCCTCGATGCCGAACGCACGCAGCACCTTCGCGGTGATGGCGGGGGTGCTGACCTCGTCGAAGGCGACGCGGACGTGGTCGGCGTCGACGTGGCCGAGGTTGACGCCGGCCTCGCGGGCGGCGGCGTGGACCTCGGCGGCCCGGCCCGGCACACGCGCGAGGACGGTGTCGAAGAAGGACTCGTGCACGACCTCGACGCCGGTTTTGCGCAGGGTCTCGGCGAAGCCCGCGGCGAGGCCGTGGACGCGCTGGGCGATCTTCTTCAGGCCGTCCGGGCCGTGGTAGACCGCGTACATCGCGGCCAGCACGGCCGGCAGGACCTGCGCGGTGCAGATGTTCGACGTCGCCTTCTCGCGGCGGATGTGCTGCTCACGGGTCTGCAGCGCGAGTCGGTAGGCGGAGTTGCCGTCGGCGTCGACCGAGACGCCGACCAGGCGCCCGGGCAGCGACCGCTCGAGGCCGGAGCGGACCGACATGTACCCGGCGTGCGGGCCGCCGTAGCCGAGCGGGACGCCGAAGCGCTGGGTCGAGCCCGCGGCGACGTCGGCGCCGAACTCGCCGGGCGCGGTGATCAGGGTGAGCGCGAGGAGGTCGGCGGCGACGGTGAACAGCGCGCCCGCGGCCTTCGCCGACTCGGAAATCGCGTGGTGGAAGCCGCGGCCGCGCAGCACGCCGGACGCGCCGGGGTACTGGACGACGACGCCGAAGAACTCCTCCGGCAGGCCGGTCAGCAGGTCGCGGACCTCGACCTCGATGCCCAGGGCCTCGACCCGGGTCCGCACGACGGCGATGGTCTGCGGCAGGCACTCGGCGTCGAGCACGACCTTGTTCGACTTGGACTTCGACGCGCGGCGCATCAGCGTGACGGCTTCGGCGACGGCGGTCGACTCGTCGAGCAGGGACGCGTTCGCGGTGGCCAGGCCGGTCAGGTCGGCGACCATCGTCTGGAAGTTGAGCAGCGCTTCGAGGCGGCCCTGGGAGATCTCCGGCTGGTAGGGCGTGTACGCGGTGTACCAGGCCGGGTTCTCGAGGACGTTGCGGCGGATCACGCCGGGGGTGACCGTGTCGGAGTAGCCGAGGCCGATCATCTGCGTCATCGGCCGGTTGCGCGCGGCGAGGGCGCGCAGCTCCGCGGTGGCGTCCTCTTCGGACGCGGCGGGCGGCAGCCGCAGGTCGGCGGTGGCGCGGATGGCGCTCGGGACGGCGGCGCCGACGAGGGCGTCCAGGCTGCCGTAGCCGCACTCGGCGAGCATCTTCGCGCGTTCGGCCTCGGACGGGCCGATGTGGCGGGCGTCGAACTGCGTGGAAGTGATCGGGAGCTCCTCGGGCCGGGCACCGGACAGAACGGTGCGCTGGGAACTCCCCCTCTGTCATGGCACCTGAGAGTTTCACCGTGTGCGACACGGCTTTCACCTTGGGTGAGGCGCGGGTGCGCCTGCTTTCCAGAGTGGCCTCGCACGAAGCGGTAGCGGATACCTGAGAGATTCCGGGGAGTTTGCTCCTTCGGTGCCCCACTGAGTTCGTGAGGGCTCTCCCGCCTCGGCTCGACGGCCCGATCTGCAGTTGTGGCGGCTACGGTACCCGGCGCTTCCGGGAGACGTCTACTTCACCCGGCCAACACCACAGTGATCTCGACCGCCGCCCCGGTGCACCACCTTCCCGGCAAGGGCCGGTGGGCGCCGCACCCTCCCCGAGGGCAGGACCAGGCGTTTCAACGGGCCGCCGAGCGGGACCGGGGGCAGGCCCGCGCCCAGCAGGACCTGCTCGACGATCTGCTCGGCGTGCCACGCCACCGAGTCGTTGAGCCGGTCCAGGGAGGGGCGGTCGCCGTCGAAGACGTCGGCGTCGTCCAGGGTCACCTCGAAGTACGCGCAGCCCGGCGGGACCGCGATCGCCTCCTCGATCGCGCGCGCGCCCTCGAGAGGGTCCGCGAACCCCGCTTCGAGCAGCGGCTCGCGGTAAATACGCGCTGCCCGCTCGCGCATGCGGGGGCCGTAGCGGACCACGACCGGGAGCCGTCCGGTCAGGTCCGGCAAGGCCAGGCCGTGCAGCAGCATGATCGGCGGTACCGAGTGCACCAGCCGGGGTGCGGGTCCGGCCAGCTCGCGGGCGGTGATCCGGACCCGGTCTTCCATCGCGTCGGGGAGGCCGAAGTAGCGGAAGTCGACATTGCCGAACCCGAGGCCGTCGGCGACCAGCGAGGCCAGCAGCTCGCCGTAGCCCCAGATCGGCGACAGCACGACCACCGGCGGCGCGGCGACGACCGGCGACGGCACGGGCGGGCGGGTCGCCTCCTGCTCGGGCACCTGGATGACCAGCCGGGGCGGCTCGTGCCAGTCGTGCACCTCGGCGACCCGCCAGTACAGCCCGAGCGGCCGCCAAAGCTCGCCGAGGACCTCGTGCTCGATGATGCGGCGCACCTCGGCGTCGTCGTGGGGGAAGTCCCGCGGCGGCACGATCCCGACGTAGTGGTGGTAGGTGACGCGGACCTCGTCGCCGCGGGTGGCCGAGCGGATCCGCATCTCCCAGTCGATCGGCGACGCCGCGATGGCGTTGGCCACCTGCGTGCCGGGCGAGGAGTAGACGAGCGCGGTCGCCTGCCGGAGGAACTGCCCGGCCCGGTCGATGCCTTCCCGCAGGGCCTTCGCCGCCTGAGCGACGTGCACCGGGCTCGCGAGCGAGTCGGGCAGCACACCCGCGACGCGCAGGAGCTCGGCTTCGCTCAGTCCGGTGACCTCGGCGAGCTGGGCCCAGTGGTCGAACACCGTCACCTTCGGCGCGTGCCGGTGCTCGATCCAGCTGCGCAGCGTCGACGTCGGGACGCCGATGCGCCGCGCGGCCTCGTCCAGGGAGAGACCGCGGGAGCGGATGCCAGCCCGGACCGCTTCCGCCCACTCGCCGGCGCGCCAGTGCGTCACCTCACAAAGCTAACGAAACCCGCTAGCTTTGCGCAGGGACGACCCGCCCACGGCGCTCCGACGCTGGTCACCATGACCACCACCATCATCGCCCTGACCCTGATCGTCGGCGTGCTGACCTTCGCCGCCGGCGCCTTCCTCGCCTCGGAAATCGCCGTCCGCGTGCTGCGCCGCCGCGAAAAGCTGGTCTCCGAAGAGCGGAAGAAGCTCAACGCCGCCTGGAGCTACCTGCGGGAGGTCTACGGCGTCAAGAAACCGACGAAGCGTTAGATCGGGGTGACGTACGCGCCGGAGATGCCACCGTCGACCAGGAACTGCGACGCCGTGATGAAGCTGGCGTCGTCGCTGGCCAGGAAGGCGACCGCGGCCGCGATCTCCTCCGGCTCGGCGAAGCGGCCCACCGGCACGTGGACCAGGCGCCGCGCCGCGCGTTCCGGGTCCTTGGCGAACAGCTCCTTGAGCAGCGGGGTGTTCACCGGTCCCGGGCACAGCGCGTTGACGCGGATGTTCTCCCGCGCGAACTGCACCCCGAGCTCGCGGCTCATCGCGAGCACGCCCCCCTTGGACGCGGTGTAGGAGATCTGCGAGGTCGCCGCGCCCATCACCGCCACGAACGACGCCGTGTTGATGATCGAGCCCTTGCCCTGGCGCTGCATGTGCGGCAGGACGGCCTTGCAGCAGTGGTACACCGACGTCAGGTTGACGCGCTGCACGCGGTCCCACGCCTCGATGCCGGTGGTGAGGATCGAGTCGTCCTCCGGCGGCGAGATGCCGGCGTTGTTGAAGGCGACGTCGACCGAGCCGAACTGCTCCACCGTACTGTGGAACAGGTTCTCGACCTGCTCGGCGTCGGTGACGTCGGTCTGGATGAACGCGCCGCCGATCTCGTCGGCGGCCGCCTTGCCCTCGGCCGGCGTGAGGTCCGCGATGACGACCTTCGCGCCTTCGCTCGCCAGGCGCCGGGCCGAGGCGAGCCCGATGCCGCTCGCGCCGCCGGTGATGACCGCGACGCGGCCTTCGAAACGCTGGACCATTACTCCTCCGTGCTCAGAAAGACGTTCTTGGTTTCGGTGAACGCCGCGGCGGCGTCCGGGCCGAGCTCGCGGCCGAGGCCGGACTGCTTGAAGCCGCCGAACGGCGTCCAGTAGCGCACCGACGAGTGCGAGTTCACCGAGAGGTTGCCGGCTTCGACACCGCGCGCCACGCGGAACGCGCGGCCGGCGTGGCGGGTCCAGATCGACCCGGACAGGCCGTACTCGGTCGCGTTGGCCATCCGGATCGCGTCGGCCTCCTCCGCGAACGGCACGACGGCGACGACCGGGCCGAAGACTTCCTCCGCTACAGCGGGGTGCCGCAGGTCGGGCGGGGTGAGGACGGTCGGCGGGAACCAGAAGCCGCGGCCCTCCGGCGCGGTGCCACGGAACGCGACGGGCGCGTCGTCCGGCACGTAGGAGGCGACCTTCTCCCGGTGCGCGGCCGAGATCAGCGGGCCCATCTCGGTCTTCTCGTCGCCGGGGTCGCCCACGACGACGCCGTGCACCGCGGGCTCCAGCAGCTCCATGAAGCGGTCGTACGCGCTCGCCTGCACCAGGATCAGCGACCGCGCGCAGCAGTCCTGGCCCGCGTTGTCGAAGACGCCGTAGGGCGCGGTCGCCGCGGCCTTCTCCAGGTCTGAGTCGGCGAAGACGATGTTGGCGTTCTTGCCGCCGAGCTCCAGCGTCACCCGCTTCACCTGCGCCGCGCAGCCCGCCATGATCTGCTTGCCGACCTCGGTGGAGCCGGTGAAGACGACCTTTCGCACGGCCGGGTGGTCAACGAACCGTTGTCCCACCACGGACCCCTTGCCGGGCAGCACCTGGAAGACGTCCTCCGGGATGCCCGCCTCACGTGCAAGCTCGGCCAGCCGGATCGCGGTCAGCGGCGTCAGCTCGGCGGGCTTGAGGACGACGGTGTTGCCGGCGGCGAGCGCGGGCGCGAACCCCCAGCCGGCGATCGGCATCGGGAAGTTCCACGGCACGATCACCCCGACCACGCCCAGTGGCTCCTGGAAGGTGACGTTGATGCCGCCCGGCACCGGGATCTGCTTGCCGATCAGGCGTTCCGGCGCCGCGGAGTAGTAGTCGAGGACGTCGCGGACGTTGCCCGCCTCCCAGCGGGCGTTGCCGATGGTGTGCCCGGAGTTCTCGACCTCCAGCCGCGCGAGGTGCTCGATGTCGGCCTCGACGGCGTCGGCGAAGCGGCGCAGCAGCCGCGCGCGGTCGCCGGGGGTGACGTCGCGCCACGCCGGGAACGCCGCGTGCGCGCGGGCGATCGCCGCGTCGGTCTCCTCGGCGCTGGTCAGCGCGACCGTCCGCACCACCTCTTCGGTGGCGGGGTTCCGGACGTCGAACGTGGTCATCACTTCTCCTTGCTCGCGTCGACGAGAGCCTGGAACAGCCGGACGTCGTCGCTGTCCTGCTCGGGGTGCCACTGGACGCCCAGGGTGAATTCGCCCGGCACCTCCGCGGCTTCGATCGTGCCGTCGGCCGCCCACCCGACGGCCTCCAGGCCGGCGCCGAGCCGGTCGATCGCCTGGTGGTGGTAGCACAGGGTCTTGGTCTCGGGCCCGAGGATCGCCGCCGCACGGCTGCCTTCGGCCAGCGTGACCGTGCCCCGGCCGAAGGTCGCGGGCGCCGGTTGGTGTTCGGTTGTGTGCGCGCTTTCGGGCAGGTGCTGGGCCAGGGTGCCGCCGAGGGCGACGCTCATCACCTGCAGGCCGCGGCACACGCCGAGCACCGGCTTGCCCGCCTTGCGCGCGGCTTCGAACAGGCCGAACTCGAAGGCGTCCCGCTCCGGCCGGACGTAGGTGGCCGGGTGCGGCTCCCGGCCGTAGCGCTCCGGCTCGACGTCGGCCCCACCGGTGAGCACCAGGCCGTCCACAGTGGACATCAGCCGGCCGTACCCGTCGGACACCGGCGGGAGCAGCACCGGGAGGCCGCCCGCCGCGACGACGCAGTCGACGTAGACCCGGTGCAGCAGCACGGCCTCGGTGTCCCAGACCAGGAACTTCGCGGGTTCGAGGTAGCTGGTGAGGCCGATGACGGGCCGGTGGTCAGAGGCGCTCGAAGCCACGGATCAGCTCCCAGTCGGTGACGGCGGCGTTGTAGGCGTCCACCTCGATCTTCGCCGCGTTCAGGTAGTGCTCGACGACGTCTTCGCCGAACGCCTCGCGCGCCAGCTCACTCTCGGCGAGCGCGGCGGCGGCTTCGGGGAGCGTGGTCGGGACGGTGCCCAGGCCGGAGTCGTAGGCGTTGCCGGTGAACGGCTCTTCGAGCTCCAGCTCGTTCTCGATGCCGTGGAGCCCGGCGGCGATGAGCGCGGCCACGGCGAGGTACGGGTTGACGTCCCCGCCCGGCACCCGGTTCTCCACGCGCAGCGACTCGCCGTGCCCGACGACGCGCAGCGCGCAGGTGCGGTTGTCGGTGCCCCAGGCGATCGCGGTCGGCGCGAAGCTGCCGGGCACGAACCGCTTGTAGGAGTTGACGTTCGGCGCGAAGAAGTAGGTCAGCTCGTGCAGCCCGGCGAGCTGGCCGGCGAGGAAGTGCTCCATCAGCTTCGAGAAGCCGTGCTCGCTGTCCCCGGCCAGCACCGCGCGGCCCTCGGTGGAGCGCAGGCTGATGTGGATGTGGCAGGAGTTGCCCTCGCGCTCGTTGTACTTCGCCATGAAGGTGAGGCTCTTGCCCTCCTGCGCGGCGATCTCCTTGGCGCCGTTCTTGTAGACGCTGTGGTTGTCGCACGTGCTGAGGGCATCGGTGTAGCGGAAGGCGATCTCCTGCTGGCCGGGGTTGCACTCGCCCTTGGCCGACTCGGGGTAGAGCCCGGCGCCCGCCATGTCGTTGCGGATGCGGCGCAGCAGCGGCTCCAGCCGCGCGGTGCCGAGCATCGAGTAGTCGACGTTGTACTGGTTGGCGGGCTTGAGGCCGTGGTAGCGCTTGTCCCAGGCGGCCTCGTAGGTGTCGTCGAAGACGATGAACTCGAGCTCGGTGCCGACGAAGGCGGCGAGCCCGCGTTCGGCGAGGCGGTCGAGCTGGCCGCGCAGGATCTGGCGCGGCGACACCGAGACCGGGCCGCCCTGCACGCGTTCGACGTCGGCCAGGACCAGCGCGGTGCCCTCGTGCCACGGGATCTCCCGCAGCGTCTCGAGGTCGGGGCGCAGCACGAAGTCGCCGTACCCGCTGTCCCAGGAGGAGAGCGCGTACCCGCCGACGGTGTTCATGTCGACGTCGACGGCGAGCAGGTAGTTGCAGGCCTCGGTGGCGTGGCCGACGACCTCGTCCAGGAAGTACTCGGCCGAGCAGCGCTTGCCCTGCAGCCTGCCCTGCATGTCGGTGAGCGCGACGAGCACCGTGTCGATCGTGCCCGCGTCCACGCGCGCCCGGAGTTCGTCGAGCGTGAGCATGCCTCGCCTGCGTGCCATCGTCGCCCCAAAGGTTTGGTATGAATCCTTTGCCGGTCCTTCCTACCCGGTGAGGTAGGCTGGGTCAACCCGAGAAAAGGTATTTTTCTGAGCCATTGCACTCGTGGCTGGATTGTCCGGGTTGCCCGGCTGAGAAGAGCCTGTGAATTCGCCCGTCCGGGAGGAAACCGGGGTCCCCGCACGTTGTACGGGGCAAGAGAGGTGAGATCGATGACCACAGCATTCACGCAGCAGAGCACGATCGGACAGCAGCAGGCCCGGCCCCAGCTGCCGACCCTGCCCACCGGCTGGCCGATCGGTTCGTACGAGTCCTACGAGCAGGCCCAGCGCGCGGTCGACCACCTCGCGGGCACCGACTTCCCCGTCACCGACGTCACGATCGTGGGCGTGGAGCCACTGCTCGTCGAGCGGGTCGCCGGCAAGATGTCGTGGAGCAAGGTCCTGGGCAGCGCGGCGACGTCCGGCGCGATGTTCGGCCTGTTCCTCGGCCTGATGCTCAGCCTGCTCAACCCGGGTGCCGGCCTGGTCCCGATCGTGATCGGCCTGGTCGCCGGGCTCGGGTTCAACCTGCTCTTCGGCGCGCTGGGCTACGCGGTGAACCGGAACAAGCGCGGGTTCATTTCGCAGAGCCAGCTGGTCGCCCGCCGCTACGACGTCCTGTCCCAGCCGCGCAACGCCGAGAAGGGCCGCGCGCTGCTGGCCGACCTCGCGGCGCGCAGCGCGTTCGGCCGCTGACGCCCGTCGACCGGAAGGCCGTCTCCCCCGGGAGGCGGCCTTCGCCATGTCCGGGGACAACCTCGCCGCCGCGCCTGGGGACAACCCCGCCGGCCACCCCGGAAACTGTCGGTGCCCGCCGGTAGCGTGGAAAACGGGGGCTGCTCAGGTGCCCGACGACACCGCCGGCACGTCCGGCAACCCCGCCGTCCCGGGCGCTTCCGCCGGACGGCCCGCACGCAGCAGCTCCCCCCACCGCGCCCGGTCGTACCGGGCCGGCGGGGTCTCCGCCAGGAAGTCCCGCAGGATCTCCAGGAACCGCTTCGGATCCGACCGGTGCGGGAAGTGGCCCGCGCCCTCGAAGAGGACCAGCCTGCTGCCCGGCATCGCCCGGTGCGCGCGCAGCGCGTGGCCGCTCGGCACCACCCTGTCCTCCGTGCCCCACACCAGCAGCGTCGGGATGCCTCCGGTCAGGTAGCACCGGTCCAGCATGTTGACCACCTGCCCGCGCCAGTCGACGACCGAGCGCAGCGTCCGCAGGAACGCCGAGCGCGTGCCCGGCTCGACCAGCCGCGCGTACCGGGTCAGCACGTAGTCGAGGTCCGCGTCGTCGAAGACCCGCAGCAGCCCGGCGAACCCGCGCAGCGCCGCCACCGCGGGCGGCGTCCCCAGCAGCGGCAGCACCAGCCCCGCCCCCGGCGCCGCGGCCAGGCGCAGCAGCGGGTGGACACCCACCCCGACCCCACCCGAGCCGACCAGCACGAGCCGTTCGCACCGTTCCGGGAACTGGTAGGCGAACTGCATGGCGACGCCGCCGCCGAGCGAGTGCCCGACCACCGTCACCCGGTCGACGTCGAGGGTGGTCAGCAGGTCGCGCATGCCGCACGCGTAGGCCGCGACCGAGTAGTCCGCGCGCGGCTTGGCCGAAGAGCCGTGGCCCAGCAGGTCGGGCGCGATCACCGTGAAATCGGCCGACAGCGATGCCAGCAGGTCCAGCCAGGTCGACGAGTCGTCGCCGATGCCGTGCAGGAAGAGCAGGGCCGGCCCGCGCCCGCCCATCCGGTAGGCGCGCTCGTACCCGTGGACGACCCGGGTGCGCGGGGCGAAACTGTCCGTGGGTGGTGTCATTCGCCCAGCTCAGCACGCTCGCGTTCGCCCGGCGTTTCGAGCGCGTTCGGAACGGGTGAACGCCAGGAGCGGCCCCGACCTCCGCTCCTGGCGTTCGTTCCCCCTACCTCGTCGGCGTCGGCGAGGCCGGCGCGGACGAAGACGTCGACGGCACCGTCACGTTCGGGATCGCGGCACTGAACGGCACGCCCCCGAGTTCACGGCAGGCGCCGCGGTAACCGTTGTAGCCGTTGTAGTTGCCCTGGTCGTCGGTGACACCCTGCTCGATCTTCGGCCGTGGGAACCGGTTGTCCTCACCGATCTTCTGCCTGCTGCCGCTCGCGCGCTCGCAGCCGTAGCGGGTCAGCGTGAGCGGCCTTCCGTCCTCGTCGTAGAGGTAGACCTCCGTCAGCGGCTTACCTTCGGCGTCGAAGGCGTAGACGTTTTCGATTTCGTGGCCGCCGTAGGTCAGCTGGTCGTTGCCGTAGTGGTCGGACGACGACTGGTAGTACGACGGCGGGCTCGAGGAACTCCCGCGGGCGAAGAGGTCGATCGCGGCACCGAAGCCGCCCAGCGCGCCACCGATGACGAACGCCGAGATCGGCACGGCCACCCACAGCAGCCGCCGGTCGGTGCGCACCCGCGGGCCCGCCCACAGGGCCGCGACGGCCGCGAGGATCAGGAACGGCAGCAGCAGAACCGCGCTCCGGTGCCGCAGCATGAACAGCAGCCCGAACGCGACCAGCGCGACCGCGCACAGCACCCACCACGCCGGCTTGAGCGAACCGAGGTAGCGCAGGAACTTGCCGGCGTCCTCCTGCTCGCGTCCCTTGGCCATGGTGGTGCGCAGCCAGGCGACCTCCGGCAGCGCCAGCACCGGCTCGACCCCGCCGCGCAGCAGCAGCACCAGGCTGACCACGAACACCGGCGCGAACAGCAGCAGGCCGACGAACACGTCGGGGTCGACGGTGACGGCGGCGCCGAACGCGAGCAGCGCGAGCGCCAGCGCGCAGAACACCAGGCCCCACAACGCGATCCGCGGTTTCACCAGGCTGGGCGCGGCTGTGGTGGTGAGCACCTGCGTGGCGCCCTCCCCCGGCGCCGGGTACCCGCCGGACGCGCGCAGCTCGGCGGCGTAGCTCTCCGGTGAGCCGAGCCGTTCGATCAGCGCCTCGACGCGGGCGCCCTCCCCCAGCTCGGCCTCCAGTTCCGCCAGGTGCGGGCGGACGTCCTCGAGGATCTCTTCGATCTCGCTCGCGGGCAGGTCGGCGAGCGCGGTACGGACCCGCGCCAGATACACCCGCACGGCGGTCGGCTTGTCGCTCATGCTGCCTCTCCCAAAAGCCCGTTCATCGTCGATGCGAAGTTCTGCCACGTCTTGCCCGACTCCGCGAGGCGCGCCCGGCCCGGCTCGTTCAGGCTGTAGTACTTGCGGTGGGGACCCTCTTCGCTGGGCACGACGTACGAGGTCAGCAGGCCGGCCTTGTACAGCCTGCGCAAAGTCCCGTACACCGACGCGTCCCCCACCTCGTCCAGGCCTGCGGCCCGGAGTCTCCTCAGTACGTCGTACCCGTAGCCGTCTTCGTCGCGGAGCACCGCGAGGACGGCGAGATCGAGTACGCCCTTGAGCAGCTGACTGATCTCCACTGCACCCTCCAGTCTTACGCTTGGGAAGGTACCACGCATTGCGTAGTAGTGTGCACGGCGGAGGGTCCTCGGCGTGGCGGTGCCGATCAGCCCCGGGTGTCCACCGGCCGCTCGAAGAAGGATTCGAGGACCACGATCGTCTGCGTGCCGGTGACGCCGTCGATCGCGAAGAGCCGGCGCAGCGACGCCTGGAGGTCCTCGGTCGTCGCCGTGCGCACCTTGACCAGCAGCGACGCCGGGCCGGCGATGACGTGGGCCTCGACGACTTCGGGCAGCGCTTCGAGGGCTTCGCGCACCGGGCGGTCACCCATCCAGGCGTTCGCTTCGACGAGCACGAAGGCCGCGACGCCGCGGCCGACGGCGGCCGGGTCGACGTCCACGGTGGTCCGCCGGATGACGTCCTGGTCCCGGAGCTTGCGCACCCGCTCGTGGGCGGCGCCGGCGGAGAGCCCGACGGCCTTGCCGAGGGCGGCGTACGCCTGCGTGGCGTCGCGCTGGAGTTCATTGAGCAGAATGCGATCCACTTCATCCACGCCTTGACCATATCAGGTTCGGTCATCCATGCTTTTGGCAGAATTTCATGAGGAGTGAGTGATGGACCTGATCAAGACGGACTTCCAGCTGCTGGACGAGCGGTTCGCGCGCGTCAACGGCGACGAGTGGACGCAGCGCCTGCACACCGGCTGCCGCTGGACGGAGGGGCCGGCGTACTTCCCGGCCGGCCGCTACCTGGTGTTCAGCGACATCCCGAACGACCGCACGCTGCGCTGGGACGAGACGACGGGCCGGGTCGGTGTGTTCCGTCAGCCGTCCGGGTACGCGAACGGCCACACGGTGGACCGCCAGGGCCGGCTGATCAGCTGCGAGCAGGGTCCCCGCCGCGTGACGCGCACCGAGCACGACGGCTCGATCACGGTGCTGGCGTCGGAGTACCGGGGAAAGCGGCTGAACAGCCCCAACGACGTGGTCGAGCACTCCGACGGGTCAATCTGGTTCACCGACCCGAGTTACGGAATCGACAGCGATTACGAGGGGTACCGGGCCGAGAGCGAGATCGGCGCCTGCCACGTGTACCGGGCGGCCCCGGACGGCTCGGTGACGATCGTCGCGGACGACTTCAGCCGGCCGAACGGCCTGGCGTTTTCGGCGGACGAGTCGCGGTTGTACATCGCGGACACGCGCCAGGACCCGAGCCACATCAGGGTGTTTTCCGTCGCCGGCAACGAAAAGCTGACCGGCGGCGAGATCTTCGCCACGAGCGACAGCGGCGGCTTCGACGGAGTGAGGGTGGACAGCGAGGGCCAGGTCTGGGCGGCGGCACACGACGGTCTGCACTGTTTTGCCGCGGACGGAACGAGGATCGGCAAGCTGCGGATCCCGGAGGTGTGTTCGAACTTCACGTTCGGCGGAGCCAGGGGGAACGAACTGTTCATCACGGCATCGAGCTCGCTGTACACCCTGAGGGTGACGGTGAACGGCGCCCGCTACCCGCGCTGAGCCGGGCGCGCCGCCTGCGGGCCGGGCGTGGCGAGCGTTGCCGGGCGCGGTCACGTGGGGGCGATTGCCGCGCGGTGCCCCGATCCTGTGGCGGCGGCGGTTCAGCCGGGCGTGGCCGCCTCGACCCGCTCCACCACCGCGTCGCGGCGGCGCCAGGCTCGGCTCACCTGGACCAGCCAGGCCGCCTCGGTGGCCACGTCCGCTTCCGTGTCCGGTCCGGCCGGCTGGTCGGGCTCGCGGGCGAAGCGGCGGCCCGCGCGGCCCGCCTCGATCGCCGCGGCCAGGGTCACCGCTTCCACCGTCGCCGCCACCTCTGCCTCGCGGACTCCCGCGCGGCGCGCCGCCGCCTCCGCCCGGGCCGGGAGGTCCGGGTCGAAGTGGGCCCGGAGCGCCAGGTGGCCGTCGCGGATTTCGATGACCCTGCGGTACAGCGCGAACTCCGCGCCGCCCGCCAGTTCGCGGCCCGGGTCGAGGGCGATGCCCGGGACCGCCGTGCGCAACGCCGTCCACAGCGGCTCGATGCGGCGGTACGCCCGGTACGCCCGGACCCGGCCGACCACCGACGACACCGCCGGCGACCACGCGCTGAGCGTTGCCCCCGCCGTCACGAACCCGATCGTCACGGCCGCGAGCACCGATGACGGCAGGTCCTCGCGGGCACCGATCCGCCCCGTCCACGCCAGCTGCAGGACGTCGTCGACGTCCCAGAACGTCCACGCCGCCGCCGCGCCCACGCCGACGACCAGCAGCCACAGCCCGGTGCGCAGCGGTCCCGGCTCGGCTTGCCACGCGCTGCGGACGAACACCGCGAACAGCAGGCCGAGGCTGATCAGGCTGTACACCAGGAACAGCACCTTGTCGCCGACGGCGAACGGCAGGCCGGCGTCCGAAAAGACCGTGTCGTCGCCCACGCGCCGCGGTCCGGAAAGCGCGAAGCACGCCGCGAGCAGCACCATGGTCGCCGCGGTGAACAGCGCGTGCGGTGCGAGCCGGGCGCCTTCGCCACGCCACACCGACTGCGTGAAGGCGACGGCGAACCCGATCGCGCCCAGCTTCAGCTCGTCGCCGGCCAGGCTCAGGATCCACTCGGCCACCGGGCCCGGGCCGGCGAGGGCCGACATCGCCGGCGTCAGCACGAGGATGCCGCCGGCGATGCAGATGCCGAAGCCGGCGAGGAACCACATCGTGCGCACCGGCTGGCTGCGGCGTGCCTCGATCAGCTTGTAGCCGAACCCGGCGAAGCCCGCCGTGCAGAGGTAGTAGGCGACGGTTTCGATCACGGCGTGCGGCGGCCGAACAGGGAATCGAAGCGCCGCACGCCTTCCGGGAGGGCGGGCGCGGGTTCGCGCGGCTCCGCGGGCCGGACGACGCGCTGGGCGAGCAGGCTCGCGACGAGTTCGGCTTCGCGCTCCTCGACCTCCGAGTAGGTGGTGCGCCCGAGCACGCGCCGGACGAGCTCGGGCGAGAGGTTCGGCATGAGCTGCCGTCCGGCGGCGGCGTCGATGGCGACGCTGTCGGCACCGGCAGTGTGGCCATCGGAGCCGACGTGCCCGCACAGCAGGTGCCCGACCTCGTGCAGCAGGATGTGCCGCCGGTGCAGCGCGGTCGTGTTGGTCGGGTAGAGGATGTAGTCGGCGCGTTCGGTGCTCATCAGCAACCCGCACGGCGCGCCTTCGGGAGCGCTGACCGGCATGAGTTCGATGGGGCGTCCCCGCTCGGCGGCCAGGCCCGCGACGAAGTCCTCGGCATCGAACGGTTCGGGCAGGTTGACGCCATCGGCGACCTGACGGGCCCGCTGCCACAGCGAGCGGGCCGGTCGCCGCCGCCACCATGGTCGCGCCACCTCAGCCCTCCTTCACCACGCCGCGGACGGTTCCAGCCGGATCAACGCGGCAGAGCGCCCGTGGTTGCGCGAGCGCCGAAAATCCCCCGCGCGGACGCGGAAGGAGCTGCCCCGCAGACGGCTCGGCGGCCGGAACGACGATTCGCGACGATACCCGGCACGCCCGAGCCACGGCCCGCGGAGGTGAGGCAAAATCCGCCTCCCTCAGCTCTCCTTCTTCGGACCGCCGCGGCCGGCCTCGCGCCGGGCGATCGCGTCGATCATGTCGCTGATCGTGTCCAGGCCGTCCGAGGACAACGTCACCGCGCGCAACGCCAGATCCCTGACCCCCGCGTCACGCAGTGCACCCAGCAGGGCCAGCTCCTCCGCGATCTTCCGGCTCTGCTCGTCGTCGAAGAAGTACGCCGGGGGGACCCCGAAGAACTGGGCCAGTGCCTCGAGGTGCCGCTTGGTCGGGTTGTCGCGGCGGCCCGTGCGCAGCTGCCACAAGTACGTCGTCGAAAAGCTCTCGCCCGTTGCTTCGCGGCAGGCCTTGGCGACCTCTTCGTTGCTGTACGGCTCCCGATCGGGCCTGCGGACCACGTGGAACAGCCGGTCGACCTTGTCGGCCAGCGTCGACTTTCCGGGCTCCTTGACCACGATGCACTCCCTCAGCTACCAGGCATATTCATCCTAGCTGAAAGGCAAACCTCCGTTATCTACCCGAGTTCGCCCTCGGCCGCGGCTGGCACCGCGGGCACGAGAACGACGAACGGTTCATGAACGGCTCCCGCCGGATCGCCGTGCCGCACCGGTGGCACGGCAGCCCCTCCTGGCCGTACGCGTCCAGCGACCGGTCGAAGTACCCCGACTGCCCGTTGACGTTCACGTACAGCGCGTCGAACGACGTTCCGCCCGCGCCCAGCGCCGCGTTCATCACGTCCGACGCCGCGGACAGCAGTTCTCGCCCTTTCGCGAGGGTCAGCTTTTCGGTCGGGCGAGCCCAGTGCAGGCGAGCGCGCCACAAGGCTTCGTCCGCGTAGATGTTGCCGATGCCCGACACGAGCGTCTGGTCGAGCAGCGCCCGCTTGACCTCGGTGCGCCGCGACCGCAGCGCGCGCACCGCCGCGTCGAGGTCGAACTCCGGGTCCATCGGGTCGCGGGCGATGTGCGCGATCGTGTCCGGGAGCAGGACGTCGCCGCCGACATCACTGAGGTCGTCGAGCGCCAGGCCGCCGAACGTCCGCTGGTCGACGAACCGCAGCTCCGGCCCGTCGTCGGCGAAGCGCAGGCGCACCCGCAGGTGCTTCTCGTCCGGCGCGCCCTCCGGCTGGACGAGCATCTGCCCGCTCATGCCGAGGTGGGCCAGCAGCGCCTCCTTGTCCGACAGCTCCAGCCACAGGTACTTGCCCCGGCGCCGCGCCGCCTCGACACGGGTGCCGGCGAGCCGCTGCGTGAAGTCCTCCGCCCCCAGGGCGTGCCGGCGGATGGCGCGCGGGTGCAGGACCTCCGCCTCGCGGATGGTCCGCCCCGCGACGTGCGCCTGCAGGCCCAGGCGGACGACTTCGACCTCGGGAAGTTCGGGCATGCGGCCATTGTGCCCGGCGGGTACGACACTTTCCGGAAAGGCACCTACGGGGCGGTGGGTCCGACGTCCGCCTTCGTCAGCGGAACCCGCGTCGCACCCGACGCGAAGTACTCGTCGGCGCCGACGTCGAACGTGCCCGCGCGGGCCTGCAGGTCGAAGTCCTTCGCCGCGTACGGATACGACCCCACGCCCGCGTCGATCGCCGGGCTCGCCGACGTCAGCCGGTAGAGCCCGGCGGCGTCCTTGGCCAGCTTCGGGTCGACGTTGCGCGACGGAACCCCCGCCGTCCCGCCGAAGGTGATGTTGCCCTCGTACTTGACCGTCGAACCGCTCGGCAGCGTCACCAGCGTCCCCGAAGTGCCCTTGACGATGTTGTCCGCGACCACGCAGTCCTTCGGCTTGAAGTTCCCGCCGTCGCCGTCGATCACCGACGAGCTGCCCAGCACCGTGTTGTACGCGACCGTGACCCGGTCCGGCCGGTCGTGCAGCTTGCTCGCCGGGCCGCTGTCGGCTTCGTCGCCGGAGCCGAAGACGATGGCGCGGTCACCGGAATTCGCCACGTAGTTGCCGACGATCCTGTGGTCGTTGCCGTGGAACCGGATACCGGAACCGAACAGGACGTTGCCCTCGACGGTGCTGCGGTTGCCGTGGCGCAGCACGATGTAGCCCCTGCTGTCGCGGATCGTGTTGTACCGCACCACGTTGTCGGACGACTTGACGGAAATCGCTTCGCTGTCGCCGTCGGCCTTCTCGAAGAGGTTGTTCTCGATCAGCGCGTTCGCGGTGTACGACTGGCGGTCGCTCAGCCCGAGCCGGATCGACTCGCCGCCGTTCGAGCCGGCGAACTGGTGGTTGTAGAAGTAGTTGTGGTGCACGTGGACGTGCTTCGCCATGGCGCCGGACGGCCCGAGGATCTGCAGGAACACGCCCTGGCTGGTGCGGTTCTGGAAGACGTTGCGGTCGACGACGGTGTCGTCGCCGCCGACCGTGACCCAGTTGCCGTCGGTCGTGAGCTGGAAGTCGTTGCGGGTCAGGCGGTTGCCCGACGCGCCGGCCGGGACGCTCAGCGACGCGCCGCCCCGGAACTTGAACCCGCGCAGCACGACGTTCGAGACGCCGCCGGCGAAGGCGAAGGTCTTCGAGCCGGTGATGGTGGCCTGTCCGGTGTGCTCGGCGGCGATCGTCACGGGCGCCGAGGCGGTGCCGGACCGCTTGATCGACAGCGTCGAGCCCGCGGAATAGTTCCCGTCGGCGAGCGCGATCGTGTCACCGGGGTTCGCCTTGTCCATTGCGGACTGCAGCGCCGTAAGCGAAGTGACGCGGACCTGCGCGGCCGAGGCCGCCGGGCCGGGCACGACGACGAGCGCCGCGGCGACCAGGGGTACGAAGAACAGACGCATCCGCCCAACCTCTCCATCGAGTACGCGCGGCGGATGATCACCACGCTACGGAGAGGAGGGCGGCGCCGTCAACGGGAGTTCCCGCTGATCAGGACTCCGGTTCGGCTTTCTTCTGCGCCTCGAGTTCGGCGGACAGCGAGCGCCAGGCCGTCTCGGCGGCCTTCTGCTCGGCTTCCTTCTTCGTCGACCCGGCGCCGTGGCCGAGGGGACGGCCCGCGACGAGCACCGTGGCCGTGAACTCCTTGCGGTGGTCCGGTCCGGTGTCCTCGACCTTGTACTCGGGCACGCCGAGACCGGCCGACGCGGTCAGCTCCTGCAGGCTCGTCTTCCAGTCGAGCCCGGCCCCGCGCAGGGGCGCTTCGGCGAGCAGGCCGTCGAAGAGGTGGTGGACGAGCTTGCGCGCGATCTCGATGCCGTGTTCGAGGTACACGGCGCCGATCACGGCCTCCAGCCCGTCGGCGAGGATGCTCGCCTTGTCCCGCCCGCCGGTGAGCTCTTCGCCCTTGCCGAGCAGCAGGTGCGCCCCGAGCCCGCCCTCGCCGAGCCCGCGCGCCACCCGCGCCAGTGCGTGCATGTTGACGACGCTGGCGCGAAGCTTCGCGAGCTGACCTTCGGGCAGGTCGGGATGCGTGTTGTACAGGTGATCGGTGACGACGAGGCCGAGCACGGCGTCACCGAGGAATTCCAGCCGCTCGTTCGGCGGCAGCCCCCCGTTTTCGTACGCGTACGAACGGTGGGTCAGCGACAGCCGAAGCAGCTCGGGGTCGAGGATGACCCCGAGCGCTTCGAGCAACGGCGCCGGATCGGCTGGTGGTCCCCCGGGCGTCTTGCCCCCCATATCGGCTACCCGATCAGGCGGGCTCGACGACCTGGCGGCCGTTGTGCTGGCCGCACGACGGGCACGCGATGTGCTGGAGCTTCGGCTGCTTGCAGGCGCGGTTGGAGCAGGGCACCAGCTGCACCGGAGCCGCCTTCCACTGGCTGCGGCGGGAGCGCGTGTTGGATCGCGACATCTTCCGCTTCGGGACGGCCACGAGTAGATCTCCTTATGACGGTCTGCTCGCGGTGCGAGCGAACTTTCTCACCGGATCGAGCTGGACGCTCGTCAGGCTTGCTCTTGTTCAGCTGGGCCCTTGCGCAGGCTTTTCGCCCGCGTTCTCGTCGAAGCGCTCGACCAGTGCGGCCCACCGAGGGTCTATCTTCTCATGCCCGTGTCCGGGCTCGAGATCGGCCCACTTGACGCCGCACTCGATGCAGAGCCCGGCGCAGTCTTCGGTGCACAGCGGCGCCAGCGGCAGGGCCAGCACGACGGCGTCGCGGACGATGGGTTCGAGGTCGATCCGGTCGTCGACCAGCCGGGGGATCTCGTCCTCGTCCGTGGTCTCCTCGGTGACCGACCCCGGGTAGGCGAACAGCTCCTGGACCTCGACCTCGACCTCTTCGGTCAGCGGGTCGAGGCAGCGGGCGCAGGCGCCCTTGGCCAGTGCTTTCGCGGTGCCGCTGACGAGGACGCCTTCGACGACGGACTCGAGGAGCAGGTCGAGTTCCAGCTCGGAGCCGGCTTCGATGGTGATGACATCGGGGACGCCGAGCGGCGTCTCCACCGGCACGCTGCGCCGGACGGCGCGGCTGAGGCCGGCGTGACGGCCGAGCTCACGGGTGTCGATCACCCACGGGCTGCGGTCGTCGAGCTGGGGGGTCTTGTTCTCGGACATCCAGTCCAGAGTACGCACGGGCCGCCACCCCTTTTGAGCTGGCACCCTGCCCGTCACGCGGCAAGCGGGCCACTTGCGTGCGCGCCCGCCTCCCCGTGGGCCGCCCCCGGGTCCAGTCTATCGGGGGCGCCCGGCGAAAAGCCGGGAAAGCCGCAGCTGGGGGCCGGTTGCCCCCAGCCCGGCCGCCATGTGGACAAGCCACCCGGCTGGCGGGAAAGCCACCCGAAAGCCGGCTGAGAAGCTCGTCACACCTGGTAGTCGTAGAGCGTCGGCCGCCCACCCGAGCTCGGCAGGTTCGCCGGTGACCGCAGGTGGTTGCGGCCCGAATCGACCGTTCGCAGCGTCGTCGCCAGCAGCTCCGAGAACTCCGCCAGCTTGCCGTCCACGTACGCGTCGCAGTCCGCTCGCTGGCGGTCGGCCTCCGCGTGGGCCTCGTCCACGATGCGGGCCGACTCCGCGTGCGCCGCCTGGACCACTTCGGTCTGGGCCACCAGGCGGGCCTGCTCGGCCCGGCCGTCTTCGATGGCCCGGTCGTAGGCGTCACGGCCCGCCTGGATCATGCGCTCGGACTCGGCGCGGGAACGGTCCGTGAGGTTCTGGTACTCCGCCTGGCCCGCCGCCACCGTGCGGTCGGCCTGGTCGTGCGCGTCGGCGAGCATCTGCTCCGCCCGGGCCCGCGCGTCGGCGAGGATGCGCTCCGCTTCGTCCGTCGCGTCGGCGATCGCGCGCTCGGCCTCGGCGTTCGCGCCCGCCACCGTTTCGCCCGCTTCCTTGCGGGCCGCGTGGATCAGGTCGTCACGCTTGTCGAGGACGTCCTGGGCGTCGTCGATCTCCGCCGGCAGTGCGTCGCGGACGTCGTCGAGGAGCTCGAGCACGTCTCCCCGGGGCACCACGCAGCTGGCCGTCATCGGGACGCCGCGCGCCTCCTCGACGATCGTGACGAGCTCGTCGAGCGCCTCGAAAACCCGGTACACGGCAACTCCAATCCCCTGTCGCTGTGTCCAGTCTGCCCGCATCGGGCGCCGAAGCGGTGAACGCGACCGGCGCCGGGCGTGTCCCCCTGGACCACGCCCGGCGCCGGAGTCACCACGGCAGCACGAAGGCCGGATCGGTGATCACCTTCGTGAGCTGCTCCTCGCTCAGCTGCGCCGAGTCGGCGGCGTCGCGGGCGGCATCCACCAAAACCACCGCCGAGCCGTCGGCCCGGCGCAGGACGCCGTCGAAACCGCGCAGTGTCGTCAACGTCGTCGACATCCCGTCACCGACGGAGGCGGCTTCGGACACCAGCAACTCGGCCCCGCCTGGCTGCGGGATCCGGTCGCAGCGCAGCCCGATCGACGCCGGCTCCGAACAGGACCGGATCCAGGGCAGGTGATCATCCGGCGCGTGCCGGCCGTACACCGTCAGCTGGAAGTCCCCCGGCCGTCCGGACGCGTCGGCGAAGGTGGCGGTCACCGCCATCTTGCCGGGGCCGATGGCGTCGGCCGAGGACGCGCCGACCGTCAGGCTCCGCAGCCCGGGGAACAGCTCCGTGACCGCGTCGGTGAGGGCCTGCCGGATCCGCGCCTGGTCGGCGAGCGACGGCGGGGACGGCGGCGCGGCGGGCGGAACCGCAGGCGTGCCGGGGGCGAACACCGCCACGGCCGCGACGGCCGCGGCCACGGCGAAGGTGCCGGTGGTCGCCGCCCGGCGACGGCGGACGTGCCGGGCCGCGCGGTCGGCGACCTCGTCCGGGTCGAAGCCGAGCGGCGGTTCCGGGACGTCCACCTCCCGCAGGCGGGTTTCGAGTTCGTGCATCACGCGCTCCTCTCCGAGCTGTGCTCGAGCACGCCCCGCAGCGTCTCGAGCCCGCGGGCGGCCTGGCTCCGGACGGTTCCTTCCGAGCAGCGCAGCACGTCCGCGACCTGCGCCGCCGGGAGGTCGGCGCAGTAGCGGAGGACGACGGCGGCGCGCTGCTTCGGCGGCACCTCGGCGAGGGCGCGCAGGAGCGGATCGGAAATCCCGGCCTCGGGCGGGGAAGAGGGCTGGTCCGGCACGACGCCGTCACGGCGTTCGCGACGCCGCCACGGCCGCCGCTGCTCGTCGAGCCAGCAGCGCAGCAGGACCTGCCGGGCGTAGTTGTCGACGGGCCCCCGCCGGGCGACCTTCGGCCAGACCCGGTACAGCTTGATCAGCGTGACCTGGACCAGATCCTCCGCGAGGTGCCAGTCGCCGCACAGCAGGTACGCCGTCCGTCTCAGCGCACCCGACCGCGCCCGGGCGAACTCCCGGAAGTCCGCGTCGTCCGCAGCCCGCATCGCGCCTCCTCGTCCTCGTTTCGGTGTACCTCACGGACGAGGGGGCGCGGCGCGTTGCACGGTTCAGGAATTCAGGTCGATCCGCTTGAAGGTCGCGTAGCGGTCCGGGGTGTAGGCCAGCTCGCCCGCCTTGCCGGAGATCACGCGGTCGTTCGTGCCGACGGCGAAGAGCTTGTAGTAGCCGGACGCGCAGGCCGGGAGCACGCCTTCGCGGTTCTCGTAGGTGGTGCCGGCCGAGGTGCCGTTCCGGACGTTGTCGACGACCGTGCGAGCCGCCGCCGACAGCTGCGAGTAGCCGGTCTTCGCCAGGCCCGAGAGGTCACCGCAGGCGTGCGTCGTGCCGCCGCCGATGTCGATGACCTTGAAGGTCGCGTAGTGGTCGCCGGTGTAGAAGTACTCGCCGGCGCTGCCGGTCACGATGCGGCGCGTGCCGCGGGTGCTCGAGCCCGGCGTGGGCACCGTGTACTCGTGGTAGTAGCCCGACGCGCAGGCCGGGAGCACGCCTTCGCGGTTGTCGAAGACGACGCCGTCGTTCTTCGGGTACGGGAACGGCCCGTCCGTCTGGATCAGGTGGTACGTCGTCGTCGCTTCGGCCGGCAGCGCCGAAAGCGTCGTGTGCGAGAAGCCGGAGAGGTTCCCGCAGGCGTTCTGCGCGACGACGGCCGGGGAGGCCGGGGAGGACGCCGCGGCGGCGGTGACCCCGGCGAACAGCGTGGCCAGGAGCGCGAAGAGGACCGCGACCAGGCGTGATCGGTAGTTGGTCATTTTCGGACCGTAACCCGATCGGATGATCGTCAGGAGACGTCGACGTGAACTCCCGCACCACCGCGCCCAAGTCCCGACGAACGGAGGGGGCCGAACGACGGGAACCGGACACCCCGGGGTCCGATGTGGACTCGGCGGGGGGTCAGCGCCCGAGCTTCGGGAACTTCTCCGAGAGCCGCTCGTAGACGATCGGCGGCACGAGGTGCTCGATGTCACCGCCGAGCGCCGCGACCTCCTTGACCAGCGAGCTGGACACGAAGCCGTACGCCGGGTTGTTCGCCATCAGCAGCGTCTCGACGCCGGTGAGCTCGCGGTTCATCTGCGCCATCTGCAGCTCGTAGTCGAAGTCGCTGACCGAGCGCAGGCCCTTGGCGACCGCCGCGATGTCGTGGTCGCGGCAGTAGTCGACCAGCAGGCCCTCCCAGGAGTCGACCCGCACGTTCGGCAGCTTCGCGGTGATTTCGCGGAGCATGTCGAGCCGTTCGGAGACCTCGAAGAGCCCCTTCTTCGACCGGTTCACCCCGACCGCGACGACGACCTCGTCGAACAGCACGCTCGCCCGTTCGATGATGTCGAGGTGCCCGTTGGTGGCCGGATCGTAGGAACCGGGACAGACCGCACGCCGCATGGCGCGGACGCTACCGTGCCGGGCCCGGTCTCCGCCGCGTGGCTCACGCCACAGCTGTGTACTCCGCCCAGAAGACGGCCGTGTCGCCGTACTTCTTCGCGCGCGTCGGCTCGAAGCCCGGCGGCCAGTCCGGCTCGCCGTCACGGGCGGCGCGCTCGATCACCACCAGGGCCGACGACCCCAGCCAGCCGCCCGCCGCCAGCGAGCCCAGCACCTTGCCGAGCGCGGCCGCGTCCACCGCGTACGGCGGGTCGGCCAGCACCAGGTCGTAGGACCGGGGCGCGGGCGCGGCGACCACCGCCTCGACCTGCCCGGCCCGGACCGTGCCGCCCAGGCCGAGCGCCGCGACGTTGCCGCGCAGGACGTCCACGGCGCGCCGGTCGGACTCCACGAACAGCGCGTCCGCCGCGCCGCGGGAGAGAGCTTCCAGGCCGAGCGCGCCGGACCCGGCGTAGAGGTCGAGGACGTGGGCGCCGTCCAGCTCGCCGGCCGTCCCGAGGGCGTTGAACAGGGCTTCCCGCACGCGCTCCGACGTCGGCCGGGTGCCCTTCGGCGGCACCTTCAGCCGCCGCCCGCCCGCCGTCCCGGCCACGATCCTGGTCACCCCCCGATTGTGCGGGGACGACGCGCGGCGCGGATGACCGGGACACGGGTGTCCCCGCCCGGGCCACCGCGTAGAGTCGTTCTTCGCCCTCGGAGGCGATCCCAAAGCTGTCAAGGAGCCATGCGTGTCCGAACCTCGGGTCAGACGGGCCGAGATCGCCATCGAACAAGCCCACGTCGATCGCGTGTACACCCGTCTGGACGAACTGAAGGTCCAGGCCGAGGCGATGCGCACGAAGGGCTATGAGATCGGCCAGGGAGCGCAGCGCGAGGCGATCTTCGAGCAGGCGTCGATGCTGTTCGAGCGCGACATGATGGTCCACCACGCCAACCAGACGCTGCAGACGCTCGACGCCGAGTACGAAGGGCTCGTCTTCGGCCGGCTCGACGACCGCGAGGGTGAACGCACCTACGTCGGCCGCCTCGGCATCCGCGACGCGGAGTTCGACAACCTCGTCACGGACTGGCGCGCGCCGGCCGCGGCCGCGTTCTACCAGGCCACGGCCGAAGAGCCGATGGACGTCGTGCGGCGGCGCGTGATCCGCTGCTCCGGCCAGAACGTCCTCGACGTCGACGACGACGTCCTGATCGCCGACGCCGTCCCCGAGGACATGCAGATCGTCGGCGAGGGCGCGCTGATGGCCGCGCTGGGGCGCTCGCGCGGCGAGAAGATGCGCGACATCGTCGCGACCATCCAGAAGGAGCAGGACGAGGTCATCCGGGCGCCCTGGCGGGGCGTCACCGAGATCACCGGCGGGCCGGGCACCGGCAAGACCGCGGTCGCCCTGCACCGCGCCGCCTACCTGCTCTACCGCTACCGGCGTCAGCTCGGCGGGGCCGGGGTGCTGGTCATCGGGCCGTCGGGGGTGTTCACCAGCTACATCTCGCGGGTCCTCCCCTCCATGGGTGAAACGAACGTCGAACTGCGCGCGCTCGGCGAAGTCCTCGACGGCCTGGAGGCGACGCGGCAGGACGCGGCGCCGCTCGCCGCGGTCAAGGGGTCGCTGCGGATGCGGAAGGTGCTGCTGCGGGCGCTGCGCGACACGCCGCCCGAGGCGCCGGAGGAGATGCGGATCGTCTACCGCGGCGAGGTTCTCAAGCTGAACGCGCGCGAGCTGGAGAAGGTCCGCCGCAAGGCCCACACGCAGGGCGCGCCGCCGAACCGGTCGCGGATCCGGGCGGCCGAGATGCTGCTGGACGCGCTGGCGGCGAAGGCCGAGGAGCACGCGAAGGACGACGGCAAGCAGTTCGACCGCGCCGAGCTGATCACCGACCTGGGCGAGCGGATCGACTTCCACCGCTTCCTCGTCGTGTGGTGGCCGGTGCTGTACCCGGCGCAGATCCTCAAGTGGCTGGGCGACGAGAAGCGGCTGGCCTCGGCGGCGAAGGGCGTCCTGAACCGCCACGAGATCTCGATGCTGGCCGCGGACTTCGCGGACCGGTCGCGGGGCTGGTCGATCGCGGACGTGGCGCTGCTGGACGAGCTGCGCGTCCTGACCGGGCCGGAGCCGAAGCGCAAGCGGCGCCAGGTGATCGAGGTGGAGCCGCAGCGCTCGGGCGGCGCGCCGACGCGGCCGGAGCACTACGACGAGTACTCGCACGTGGTCGTCGACGAGTCGCAGGACCTTTCGCCGATGCAGTGGCGGATGGTCGGCCGGCGCGGCAAGTACGCGAGCTGGACGGTGGTCGGCGACCCGGTGCAGAGCTCCTGGCCGGACCCGGCGGAAGCGGCTTCGGCGCGGGACCAGGCGTTCGGCGTCAAGACGGCCCGGCGGCGGTTCACGCTGCGCACGAACTACCGGAACTCGGCGGAGATCTTCGACCTGGCGGCGAAGGTGGTGGCCGGGCACGCGGAGTCCGGCGAGCTGCCGGTGGCGGTCCGCCGCACCGGGGTGGAGCCGGAGGTCCGCCCGGTGGAGGCGGCCGGCCTGGCCGCGGCGACGCAGGCGGCGGTGAAGGAGCTGCTGGGCGCGGTCGAGGGCACGGTCGGCGTCATCACCGCGATGGACCGGGTGCCGGAGGTCGCGGGCTGGCTGCCGGGGCTGGCGGACGAGCGGCTGAAGGTCGTGGGCAGCCTGGATTCGAAGGGCCTGGAGTACGACGCGGTGGTGCTGGTGGAACCGGTCGACCTGATCACGGAATCGACGACCGGCCGCCGGGTGCTGTACGTGGCGCTGACCCGCGCGACGCAGCAGCTGATCGTGCTGGCCTCGAACCCCGACTGGATCCCGGCCGCCTGACCCGAGCGCCCGGGGAGACGCTGAAGGGCCCCTTCGGGGGGCGGGAGGCGGGTTCCCGTGCCCTCGAAGGAGCCCTTCAGACCCCCGGTGAAATGAACGTCGTGGGACGAGCTCGTCCAACGCCATGTCTAGCCGATCCGGGTTGTTCGGTGTCCGCGCTCACCCACCGAACAACAACGCCGAACAACCCGGTCAGGGGCAGGGCGGCGCGTAACCGAGGTCCGGGAAGCTTTCGCTCCACTCGGCTTCGGTGATCCGCGGTGACACCGCCGCGCAGATCCGCTCGGCCGCGCGGTCCGGATCGGCCTCCCAGAACCGCACGGTGCCGTCCGCTCCCCCGCCCGCCAGCGTGTGGCCGTCCGGGGCGTACTGCGCGGCGTAGACGCGGTCGCGCTGCTCGGGCAGCACCGCGTACGGCGCCGCCGTGGCGACGTCCCAGAGCCGGATCGTCCGGTCGTAGCTGCCGGAGGCCAGCGTCCGGCCGTCACCGCTGAACGACACGGACATGACGACGTCCGCGTGGCCGTCCAGCACCACCGGGGGCGGCACGCGCGCCGGGTCCGTGACGTCCCAGAGGCGCACCATCCGGTCGGCGCTCGCCGTGGCGACGTGCCGGCCGTCGGGACTGTAGGCGATCGAGAAGATCGTGTCGGTGTGCCCCGTCAGCTTCGCCAGCGGCCGCGGGGCCCGGGGCGACGAGATGTCCCAGAGCCGCGCGGTGTGGTCCCAGCCGGCGGTGGCGAGCGTCCGGCCGTCGGGGCTGAAGGCGATCGTGTGGACGTCGTCGTCGTGGCCCTCGAGCTTCGCGATCTCGACCGGCCGGGTGCGGTCGGCCAGGTCCCAGAGCCGGGCCGTGTGGCCGTCGCCCGCGGTGGCGAGCAGCCGGCCGTCCGGGCTGAAGACGACGGCGTCGACGTCGTCGTGGAGCCGGTTGAACACCACCGGCGGCCCGGGGCGGGCCGGGTCGGTGATGTCCCGCAGGGCCATCGTGTGGTCCCAGCTGCCGGTGGCCAGTGTCCGGCCGTCCGGGCTGACGGCGATGCCGCAGACCGCGTCGCCGAACCCGCCGATCGTGGCCAGCTCCCGCGGCGCGCGCGGGTCGGTGCGGTCGTACAGCCGCACGGTCTGGTCGTAGCCGCCGGAAGCCAGCAGCTTGCCCCCGGGGCCGAAGGTCACGTGGCACGCCTGGGCCGTGTGCGCGGCGATGCCCGGCCCGGGCAGGTCCCAGAGCCGGGCGGACTGGTCGTCGCTGGCCGTGGCGAGGGTGCGGCCGTCGCGGGTGAACACCGCCGAGACGACGGCGCTGGTGTGCCCCGGCAGCGACTGCAGCTCACGCGGCTGCCTCGGGTCGGCGACGTCCCACAGCCGGGCCGTGCGGTCGAAGCCGGTGGTGGCGAGCGTGCGCCCGTCCGCGGTGAAGGCCACCGAGCGCACGATCGCCTTGTGGGTGGTGAGCGACGCCAGCGGCGCCGGGTGGGCCGGGTCGGCGATGTCCCACAGCCGCGCGGTCTGGTCCTGGCTCGCCGTGGCGAGCACGGGCCCGCCGGGGCTGAACGCGACCGAGTGCACGACGTCGGTGTGCCCGGCCACGACGCCGAGCTGGGTCCGCGAAGCGACGTCCCAGACGCGCGCGGTCTTGTCGGCCGACGCCGAGGCGAGCAGCCGGCCGTCGCCGCTGAAGGCCAGGTTGTTGACGTAGGAGGTGTGCCCGGTCAGTTCCCCGGACGGCCTCGGGTGGGCGGCGTCGGTGGTGTCGTAGAGCCGGATCGTGCCCTTGACGTCGGCGGTCGCCAGCAGCGGCGCGGTGGGGCTGAACGCCACGGCGTAGGCCTTGCCCTCGTGCCGCTCGATCGTCGTGCCGGGCCCCGGCCGCGCCGGGTCGGAGACGTCCCAGACGCGGACGGTGCCGTCGAAGCCCGCGGTGGCGACGGTCCGGCCGTCGGCCGCGAAGGCGACGTTGTTCACGTTGCCTTCGTGCCCGGTGAGCACGCCCAGCGGCACCGGGTGGTGCGGGTCGTGGACGTCCCAGAGCCGGGCCGTGCCGTCCCAGCTGGCCGTGGCGATGACCCGCCCGTCCGGGCGGAGGGCGACGGTGTTGACCCGGCCGGTGTGCCCGGTGAGCCGTGTCGCGTACGGCGAACCGAACATGCCGAGCAGGCCGCTGCGCTCGTCGGCCCCGGGATCGAGGCGGTACGCGGCGAGCGCGAGCTGCGCGGCCAGCGCCGGGTTGGTGGCGCGCATGGCCAGCGCCTGGCCGGCGACCTTGTACGCGAGCGCGTCGTTGCGCTGCTCGGTGGCCGTGGTCTCGGCGCGCACGGCGTAGACGGTGGCGGTCACGGCGACGACCAGCAGCACCGCGAGGAGCGCGACCAGCTGGCGCAGCCGCCGGGTGCGGCGGCGGTCGCGGTCCCGCTCGGCGTGTTCGACGGCGAGGCTGGCGTCGAGGAACCGCCGTTCGCGCCGCGACAGCGCGGCGTCCTGGCGCGCGGCCCACTCCCGGGCGATGGCCAGCCGGGTGCCGCGGTAGAGCCAGCCCGGGTCCTCGTCGACGGCTTCCCAGGCGCCGGTCGCCTCGGTGAGCTGCCGGTGGACGCGCAGGCCTTCGCGGTCTTCGGTGAGCCACTCGCGCAGGCGCGGCCAGCCGCGGATGAGGGCTTCGTGGGCGATCTCGATACCGGTGTCGTCGAGGGTGACCAGCCGGGCCGCGGCCAGCTCGGCGAGAACCACGGCGGTGTCGGCGTCGTCGGCGTCGAGCTCGGCCCGGCCGATGCGCCGCTTGGTGTCTTCGGTGCCTTCGCCGAGCGCGGTCATGCGGAGGAAGATCTGCCGCGCCAGCCCCTGCTGACGCGGGGAAAGCTTCGCGAAGGTGCCTTCGGACGTCTGCGCGATGGCCCGCTCGATGCCGCCGGTCGACTCGTACCCGGCCAGGGTCAGCGTGGTGCCGCGACGCCGCCGCCACGTCTCCAGCAGCGCGTGCGAAAGCAGTGGCAGCACCCCGGGCTGGCCGGTGGCATCGGCGACGAGCCGGGAGACCAGGGCGTTCTCGACGCGGTACCCGGTGTCGACGGCGGGCCGCGAGATCGCCTGCCGGAGCTCCTCGGTCGTCATCGGGCCGACCAGGACCTGGGCGTCCTGCATGGCCTCGGCGAGCTCGGCGTGCCGCGCGCAGTGGGTGTAGAAGTCGGTGCGGATGCCGAGCACGACCCGGGTGCGGCTGCCGGGTTCGGTGGTCGCGGTGACGAGGGCGTCGAGGAACCGGGCCCGCTCCTGGTCGTCCTGGCAGAGGGTGAAGACCTCCTCGAACTGGTCGACGACCAGCACGAGGTCTCCGTCCTCGCCGTCGGCCAGCTGACGGGCGGCGAGGCCGAGGTTGCGCGGGTGCGCGGCGAAGTCGTCGAGCAGGGCCCCGGGCGCGACGCCGAGCGCGGCGCCGAACTTGACCGCGCACTCCTGCAGCGGGCGGTGCCCCGGGGTGAGCAGCAGGGCCGGGCCCTTCACCGAAGGCAGCAGACCGGCCCGCAGCAGGGACGACTTCCCCGAGCCGGACGCGCCGAGGACGGCGAGAAAACGTTGTCTCCCGAGCCGTTCGACAACTTTTTCGACAAGTCGTTCCCGGCCGAAGAATCGGTCCGAGTCGGCGGGCGTGAAAGCGGCCAGCCCGACGTACGGCGGAATTTCCCCTGGTTCCGGCTCGAGCGGTGAACCGGTACCCTCCGCGCGCGACTCTTCGGCGACGGCGTGCCAGCGTTCCTCCCATTCCCCCGGCACCCCGCCACAGGCCCGGACGTAGGCCAGGGTGACCGCCAAGCTGGGGAGTTTCCGCCCGCCGGCGGCTTCCGACAGCGTCCCCGCCGAGTAGTGCGCGCGCCGCCCGAGCTCGCGGTAGGTCGGATTTCCGGCACTCTCGCGCAACCGCCGGAGATCGGCGGCGAATTCGATCAGCAGATCGTCCCCGGCATCCAAGGGTCGCTCGGGACGCGGCACCCGGTCCTCCTGTTGTCCATTTTCCGGTTCGCCCACCGTAGCCAAAAGCGCGCGATCAGGTGCGCGAAATCCCGCCACCGGCGAAGCGCTTCCCGGCCGGCGCCGACCTCCGGGGAGCCGGTCCGGCGTGAAGATCGTCACGGCTCGCCGGGAAGCAATGGCGGCACCGGGGCGTTGACCCCGGTTGTGAGCTCACTGCCTGACGTGCCGCTGTCCGTGCTCGACCTGTCCCCCGTTTCGGAGGGGAACACCGTCGGCGAGACGCTGCGCAACACCCTGGACCTCGCCCGCGCCGCGGAACGGCTGGGCTACCACCGCTACTGGCTGGCGGAGCACCACAACATGCCCGGCATCGCCAGCTCGGCCACCGTCGTGCTGATCGGGCACGTCGCCGACGCCACCGAGCGCCTCCGCGTCGGGTCTGGCGGGATCATGCTGCCCAACCACGCGCCGCTGGTCGTCGCCGAGCAGTTCGGCACCCTGGAGGCGTTCCACCCGGGCCGCATCGACCTCGGCATCGGCCGCGCGCCCGGCACCGACCAGCGCACGGCGCTGGCCCTGCGCGGCCCGGGCGGGCTGTCCGCGGAGAACTTCCCGGAGCACCTGCAGGAACTGATCGGCTACTTCACCCATTCGGAGGCGCGCGGGGTCAACGCCGTGGTCGCCGAGGGCAACCAGCCGCCGGTGTGGCTGCTCGGCTCGAGCGGCTTCAGCGCCCAGCTCGCCGGGCGGCTCGGGCTGCCGTTCTCCTTCGCCCACCACTTCGCCGCCGAGAACACCGTGCCGGCCGTCCAGCTCTACCGCGAGAACTTCCGGCCGGGGGTGCTCGACGAGCCGTACGTGATGCTCGGCGTGTCCGTGGTCGCCGCCGAGACCGACGAGCGCGCCCGCTTCCTGGCCGGGCCGTCCGGGCTGACGTTCCTCAGCCTCCGCCGCGGCCGCCCGATCGCGCTGCCGACGCCGGAAGAGGCCGCGGAGTACCCGTACACCGAGATGGACCGCGCGTTCCTGGCCGAGCGCTTCGGCTCCAGCGTCGTCGGCTCGCCGGAAACCGTCCAAAAGGGACTCGAGCAGCTGCTGGCCGACACCGGCGCGGACGAGCTGATGGTCACCACGATGGTCCACGGCCACGCCGACCGCGTCCGCTCCTACGAACTCCTCGCCGCCCTCAAGTCCTGACCGTGCCCGAAGGGTCGACACACGTGATTCAAGGGTCGGCACGCGTGATTGCAGGGTCGACACGGCACCGCCCGGGTTCCCGCGGCGTGTCGTCTCCCTGATCACGCGTGTCGGCTTCCTGATCACGCGTGTCGACCCGTCCCGCACGAGAAGCGTGCGCGGGAATTGACAAACCGGGGTGGATCGTCAAGCGTCGCCGGGGGCGGGAGGCGAGTTTCTTTTCCTTCGCTGACAACAAGATCGGGTCCGTTTGTCAGCACCGGACAAGAAATGCGCGGTTACCAGCCCGTGACCCCGTGATCTTGCTCAAGTTCTTGTCTCCCAGCAAGGCCGTCGTTAGCGTACCGACCAGTAGGAAACGGCACGGTGCTCCCGAGACCGTGAATGGCCGACAATAATTAGTCCGTTCGGTCCATTTCCCCTTGGTCATCTCGGGTGTATTCGGCGTGCCGCCGAAACCGCTGGAGGCACACTAATGGCCGAACGGACGACGACGGCGTCGTTCCCGGGGGCGGCCGCACTGCGGCAGACCGGCCGGCTCTACGGACTCGGTCTCGACGTCGTCCGGCTGACCTTCCGCCGCCCGTTCCAGGTCCGGGAGTTCATCCAGCAGTTCTGGTTCATCGCGAGCGTGTCGATCCTGCCGACGGCGCTGGTCTCGATCCCGTTCGGCGCGGTGATCGCGCTGCACATCGGCTCGCTGACCACCCAGATCGGCGCGCAGTCGTTCACCGGCGCGGCGAGCGTGCTCGCGATCATCCAGCAGGCCAGCCCGATCGTCACGGCACTGCTCATCGCCGGCGCCGGCGGCAGCGCGATGTGCGCCGACCTCGGCTCCCGCACCATCCGCGAAGAGATCGACGCGATGGAGGTGCTCGGCGTCTCGCCGGTCCAGCGGCTCATCGTGCCGCGGGTGCTCGCCGCGATGGGCGTCGCGGTCTTCCTCAACGGCATGGTCAGCGTCGTCGGCGTGCTCGGCGGCTACTTCTTCAACGTGATCATGCAGCACGGCACCCCGGGCGCCTACCTGGCCAGCTTCTCGGCCCTGGCCCAGCTGCCCGACCTGTGGATCAGCGAGATCAAGGCCCTCATCTTCGGCTTCGTCGCCGGGGTGGTCGCCTCCTACCGCGGCCTCAACCCCAAGGGCGGCCCGAAGGGCGTCGGCGACGCGGTCAACCAGTCCGTGGTCATCACGTTCCTGCTGCTGTTCGTGCTGAACCTGATCCTCACCACCGTCTACCTGCAACTCGTTCCGCCCAAGGGGAGCTGAAGTGACGACCACGGAAGTCCCGAGAGCAGCGCGGGTCCGCGAGGCCGTCGACCGCCGGTTCGGGTTCCTCGACACCCTCGGCGACCAGATCCTCTTCTTCATCCGCGCGATCGCGTGGACGCCGCGGGCCCTGCGCCGCTACCTGCGCGAGGTCGTCCGCCTGCTGGCCGAGGTCAGCTTCGGCAGCGGCGCGCTGGCCGTCATCGGCGGCACCATCGGCGTGATGATCGGGATGACCGTGGCCACCGGCACGGTCGTCGGCCTCCAGGGTTACTCCGCGCTGAATCAGGTCGGGACGTCGGCGTTCGCCGGGTTCGTTTCCGCCTACTTCAACACGCGCGAGATCGCGCCGCTGGTGAGCGGGCTCGCGCTGAGCGCGACCGTCGGCTGCGGCTTCACCGCGCAGCTGGGCGCGATGCGGATCTCCGAGGAGATCGACGCCCTCGAGGTCATGGGCATCCCCAGCGTCCCCTACCTGGTGACGACCCGGGTGATCGCCGGCTTCCTCGCCGTCATCCCGCTGTACGCGATCGGGCTGCTGTCGAGCTACCTCGCCTCGCGCGAGGTCACCGTGCTGTTCTTCGGCCAGTCCGCGGGTACCTACGACCACTACTTCCTGCTGTTCCTGCCCCCCGGCGACGTGCTGTGGTCGTTCGGGAAGGTCCTGGTGTTCAGCGTCGTGGTGGTCCTGGCGCACTGCTACTACGGCTTCCGCGCGAGCGGCGGCCCGGCCGGCGTCGGCGTCGCGGTGGGCCGCGCGGTGCGCACCGCGATCGTCGCGATCAGCGTCCTCGACTTCTTCCTGTCCCTGGCGATCTGGGGCGCGACGACGACCGTGCAGGTGGCCGGATGAGACGCGATACCCGCCGCAAGGCCGGGGTCCGCACCGCCGGGGTGCTGTTCCTCGTGGTGATGGGCGTGCTGGTGACCCTCTCCATCAAGGTGTACGACAAGGACTTCATCACCACGGTGCCGGTGACGCTCAAGGCGAGCCGCATCGGCAACCAGCTCTCGCCGGGCGGCCAGGTCAAGGCCCGCGGCGTGCTCGTCGGGGAGATCCGCGACGTCCGGGCGACGCCGCAGGGCGCCGAGATAGCGCTTGCTCTCGAACCGGGCAAGGTCGACATGCTGCCCCGCAACGTCTCCGCGCTGCTCGTCCCGAAGACGCTGTTCGGCGAGCGGTACGTCCAGCTGTCCATCCCGGACGGCGAGCGGGCCCCGCACCTGGTCGCCGGCGACGTCATCGAGCAGGACCATTCGGCGAACGCGGTCGAGCTGGAACGGGTCTTCGACAACCTGCTGCCGGTGCTCCAGGCGGTCCAGCCGCAGAAGCTGGCGACGACGCTGACCGCGGTTTCGACGGCCCTGGAGGGACGCGGCGAGCAGCTCGGGAAGACGATCGACACCGCCGCGGACTACCTGAAGGACTTCAACCCCGACCTCCCGCAACTGACCTCGGACCTCCGGGACCTCGCCGGGGTTTCCCGGCTCTACGGCGACATCGCGCCCGACCTCCTGGACGCCCTCACCGACTCCGCGGTCACGCTCGGCACGGTCAAGGAGAAGCAGGCCGACCTGGCCGGGGTGTACCAGCAGGTGACGTCGTCGTCCCAGGAGGTCGCCACCTTCCTGGCCAACAACCGGGACAACCTCATCTCCCTGGCCGCCGACAGCCGCGCGCCGCTGGAGATCGCGGCGAAGTACTCCCCCAGCTTCGCCTGCACGATCGGCTCGCTCAACGCACTGAGGAAATCCATGGACAAGGTGCTCGGCGCGGGCACGCACGAACCGGGCTTCCACGCCGAGG
The DNA here is from genome assembly GCF_030285645.1 of Amycolatopsis sp. DG1A-15b. GTDB lineage: Bacteria > Actinomycetota > Actinomycetes > Mycobacteriales > Pseudonocardiaceae > Amycolatopsis. The sequence continues at coordinate 10,031,220 of NZ_CP127296.1, read as the reverse complement.
TCGCGATCGTCCCCGACAGCGGCAAGTACCTGCCCGGCCGGGACGACCCGCGCTTCACCGGCGGCGGCGAGCCGCGGTGCTACCCCTCCGGCGTCTCCCCGACGATCGGCACCGCCGCGGCCGCCCCGGGGACCACCGGGCACCCGCTGCTCACCGGCGGCCAGGGTGACCTCGGAGTCGCGAACTCGCCGCAGGAGCAGCAACTGCTGTCCACGCTGGTCGCCCCGTCGATCGGGGTGCCGACGGCCGAGGTCCCGGCCTGGAGCAGCGTGCTCGTCGGGCCGCTCTACCGCGGCACGGAGGTGACGCTCAAGTGAGGAACATCGCCGCCCCGCTGATCAAGAGCCTCGTCTTCATCGCCGTCACGGCGCTGGCGACGATGCTGCTGGCCATCTCCATCACGAACTCCGGCGTCGGCTCCGCCGAGGGCTACACGGCCAAGTTCCTCGACGCCACCTCGCTCAACGTCGGTGACGACGTGCGCATCTCCGGGGTCCGCGTTGGCCAGGTCGAGTCCCTGGAGATCGGCGACCGCAACCGGGCGGTGGTCGGGTTCTCCCTCGACCAGGGCCGTCGGCTGCCGGCCGACGTCCGCGCGGTCATCAAGTACCGCAACATGGTCGGGCAGCGGTACGTCGCCCTCGAACGGGGGAACACCGCCACCCGGGAGCAGCTGCCCGTAGGCGCGGAGATCCCGCTGGACCGCACGACTCCCGCCCTGGACCTCACCGACCTCTTCAACGGCTTCAAACCGCTGTTCCAGGCGCTGTCGCCGAAGGACGTCAACGAGCTCTCCGGCGAGATCGTCCAGGTGCTGCAGGGCGAAGGCGGCACCGTCGAGAGCCTGCTGCAGCACACCGGTTCGCTGACCACCACCCTCGCCGGGCGCGACAAGGTGATCGGCGAGGTGATCGGCAACCTCAACGACGTGCTCAAGACCGTCAACGGCAAGGGCGACGCGCTGGCGAACCTCGTCTCGACCCTGCGGCAGCTGGTGTCCGGGCTGGCGGGCGACCGGGCCGCGATCGGCGACGCGATCAGCGGGATCGGCGCGCTGACCGAGTCCACCGCCGGGCTGTTCGAGCAGGCCCGCCCGCCGCTGAAGGACAGCATCGCCGGCCTGAAGGACGTCGCCGGGACACTGGCCCAGAACCAGTCCGATGTGGACAGTTTCCTGACCAACCTGCCGGTGAAGTTCAACGAGATCGGCCGGGCCGCCACCTACGGCTCGTGGATGAACTTCTTCCTCTGCCGCGCCACGCTCGAAGCCACGCCCCCGCGCGGAGTGCGGACCACCACGCCGAGGTGCGAATCGTGAAGTCCTTCAAGGAGCGCAACCCGCTCGTCCTCGGCGTGCTCGGCAGTGTCGCGCTGGCCGCGCTGCTCACCGTCACGTTCAACTACGACAACCTCCCGATCGTCGGCGGCGGCACCACGTACGAGGCCGAGTTCTCCGAAGCCGCCGGCCTGCAGTCCGACGACGAGGTCCGGATCGCCGGCATCAAGGTCGGCGAGGTCCGCCGTGTGCAGCTGGCCGACGACCACGTCCTCGTCTCCTTCCGGGTCAAGAACGCCTGGATCGGCGACCGCACGTCCGCCGAGATCAAGATCAAGACGTTGCTGGGCCGCAAGTTCCTCGCGCTGAACCCCACGGGCGACGCCGTCCAGGACCCGGACCGGCCCATCCCGCGGACTCGGACGGTCACGCCCTACGACGTCACCGACGCCTTCAACGGCCTCGCCGACACCGTGGGCGCGATCGACACCAAGCAGCTCGCGGACAGCTTCACCACGTTGTCGGACACCTTCCGCAACTCCCCCGAACACGTCCGCAGCGCGCTCGACGGGCTGTCCCAGCTGTCCAAGACGGTCTCCAGCCGCGACAGCCAGATCGCCGAGCTGCTGGCCAACGCCCGGAAGCTGACCACGACGCTGGCGAACTCCAACGAGGACTTCGAGAAGCTGATCGGCGACGGCAACCTGCTGCTCACCGAGCTGAACAGCCGCCGCGACGCGATCCGGGACCTGCTGGACGGCTCGGCGCGGCTGGCCGGCCAGCTCAGCGGGCTGGTGCGGGACAACACCGACGCGCTGAAGCCGGCCCTGCAGTCGCTCAACCAGGTCACCGACCTGCTCAAGCGGCAGAACGACAACCTCAGCAGGGGCCTGCAGCTGGCCGGCCCGTACTTCCGGGTCCTCACCAACACGACCGGCAACGGCCGCTGGATCGACGCCTACCTCTGCGGGCTGCTGCCCGAGAACCACGACCCCTGCACCCCGCCGAAGAACCCGGGAGGGGCCAAGTGAGCGTGCTGACCACAACCCGCGCCGGCGTACTGGCGAGCCGTTTCGTCGCCGCCGCCCTGCTGCTCGCCCTCGTCGTCACGGCCGCCCTGTGGTGGGTGTTCTCCGGCTCGGGGCAGCACCACGTCACGGCGTTCTTCAGCCGCGCGGTCGGCGTCTACCCCGGTTCGGACGTGCGTGTGCTCGGCGTCCGGATCGGCCAGGTGGACCAGGTCGCCCCGCGCGGCGAGCAGGTGCAGGTGGACATGAGCATCGACGGCTCGGTCGGCGTCGCCGAGGACACCACGCTCCTGGTGATCGCGCCCAGCGTCGTCGCCGACCGCTACCTGCAGTTCGCCAAGCCGGCCCGCGGCGGGCCGCGGCTGCCGGACGGCGCGACGATCCCGATCCAGCGGACGGCCACCCCGGTGGAGCTCGACCAGCTCTACGCCAGCCTCGACACGATCTCGAAGGCGCTCGGCCCGAACGGCGCCAACTCCCAGGGCGCACTGTCGGACCTGCTGAAGACCGGCGCGCAGAACCTGCAGGGCAACGGCCGCACGGTCAACGACAGCATCCGCAACTTCGCCCAGCTGGCCCGCACGCTGGCCGGCAACTCGAGCGACCTCTTCGGCACGGTCAGCGAGCTGCAGCAGTTCACCACCATGCTGGCCACCAACGACAGCCAGGTGAGCAACGTCAACCAGCAGCTGGCCCAGATTTCCGGCACCCTCGCCGCCAACAGCGGCGAGCTGGCGCAGGCCCTCGACGGCCTCGGCCGCGCGCTCGCGGACGTCCAGGGCTTCATCCGCGACAACCGCGGCGCGCTCAAGGCCAATGTGGACAACCTGGTGACGACGACGCGGACCCTCGTCGAGCAGCGCGCGTCGCTGGCCGAAACGCTCGACGACGTGCCGCTCGCGGTGACCAACGTGCTCAACGCGGTCGACCCGGCCACCGGGCAGCTGCGCGGCCGCGGCAACTTCGACTACTACCTCCAGCCACTGCCGTTGCCGGTGACCGGCGATGTCTACACGAACGGAGGCGGGCGATGAAGCGCATGCTCGCCATGGTCACCGTCGGGTGCCTGACGCTCGCCGGCTGCTCGTCGGGGGAGTTCAGGGGCGTCTACGACCTGCCCCTGCCCGGTGGCGCCGACGTCGGCGACCACCCGTACTCGGTGACCGTGCAGTTCGCCGACGTGCTCGATCTCGTGCCGCAGGCCGCGGTGAAGGTCGGGGACGTCCCGGTGGGCCGGGTGCGCGAAGTCCGGCTGGGCGGCGACGGCTGGACGGCCGAAACGGTCCTCGAAGTCAACGGCGACGTCGTGCTGCCCGCGAACGCGGTCGCGCGGCTGCGCCAGTCCAGCCTCCTCGGCGAGAAGTTCGTCGAGCTGGCCCCGCCGGACGGCGACGCGAAACCCGCCGGGACACCGCGGCTGGCGAACGGCGCCACGATCACCCTGGATCGCACCAACCGCAACCCCGAGTTCGAAGAGATCTTCGGCGCCCTGTCCCTGCTGCTCAACGGCGGCGGGATCGGGCAGCTGCAGACGATCAACCGGGAACTGTCGAAGGTGATGGACGGCAACGAAGACCAGATCCGGTCGTTCCTGTCCGGGGTGAACACCCTGGTGACCGACCTGGACGCGCACCGCTCGGACATCACCGAAGCGCTGGACGGGCTGAACCGGCTGTCGGCCACGCTGGCGAACCGCCACGAGCAGGTCTCCGGCGCGCTGACCGACCTCACGCCGGGGCTGCGGACGCTCACCGACCAGCGCACCCAGCTCGTATCGATGCTGCAGTCGCTGGACCGGCTCTCCACGGTGGCCACCGACGTCGTCGACCGCACCCGTGACGACATGGTCGCCGACCTGCGTGCGCTGGCGCCGATCCTGGGCCAGCTGGCCGCGGCCGGGGAGAACCTGCCGCAGTCGCTGCAGATGCTGCCGACGTTCCCGTTCCCGGACTCGGTGCTCGGCGCGGTGAAGGGCGACTACGTCAACGCCTTCGTCTCGATGATCCCGGCACCCGGGGCGCCGCTGCCGCCACTCGGGCAGGGTGTTCCGCCGGGCCTGCCGGTCTTCCCGAGCAGCTCGGCCCCGGCTCCCTCCGGAGGCCGCTGATGCTGAGCCGCAGAATACGCGTCCAGGTCGTCCTGTTCATCGTGATCGCGCTGGCCACGACGGCGTTCGTCGGCGCCAACTACGCCGGGCTCGGCCGGCTGTTCGGGTCGGGCAGCTACACGGTGAAGCTTCGAGCTCGCCGAAGGCGGCGGGCTGTTCACCAACGGCGAGGTGACCTACCGCGGTGTCGCCGTCGGCCGGGTCGGCGAGCTGCGGCTCACCGTCACCGGGATGGAGGCGGACCTGCTGATCGACGACGCGGCCCCACCCATCCCGGCGGACTCGCGGGCCGTGGTGGCGAACCGCTCGGCGGTCGGCGAGCAGTACGTCGACCTGCAGCCGCGCACGGCCGACGCGCCCTACCTCGACGGCAATTCGGTGATCCGGCGCGAGTCGACGACGCTGCCGCTGCCGGTGAACAGCCTGCTGACGGACCTGGACTCGTTCACCGCGTCGGTGCCGACCCAGGACCTGCGCACGGTGGTGAACGAGCTCGACGACGCCCTGCGCGGCAGCGGCCCGGACCTCCAGGCGCTGATGGACTCGGCGACGACGTTCACGCAGGAGGCGAGCAGCCACCTGCCGCAGACGTCGAAGCTGATCGGCGACGGCGCGACGGTGCTGCGCACCCAGCTCGGTTCTTCGGCGGAGTGGCGTTCGTTCAGCAGCAACGCCCGCGTCTTCGCCCAGCAGCTGGCCAGTTCCGACGGCGACCTGCGGCGGCTGATCGCGGCCGCCCCGCCGGCGGCGTCCGAGCTGGGCGGGCTGCTCAAGGAGAACGACCCCGGCCTGCCGATCCTGCTGGCCAACCTGCTGACGACGTCCCGGGTGTTCGCCACCCGCACCGCGGCGGAGGAGCAGTTCCTCGTCGACACCCCGAAGGCGGTGGCGGCGGTGGGTTCGGCGCTGAACGACTCCGGCGACGCGCTGAAGATGGGGCTGGCACTGAACTTCAACAGCCCGCCGCCGTGCCTGCAGGGGTACGAGCAGACGCCGCACCGGCCGAGCACGGACCTCTCTCCGATGCCGTTCAACACCGACGCGGCCTGCACGCTGCCGTACGGGAACGAAAGCTCGGTGCGCGGCGCGCAGAACGCGCCGCACCCCCCGGCCCCGGCCCCGGCGCTGCCGGGCGGGCTGACCGGTCCCCTCGGCCTCGGCACGCAGGCGACGGCGACGAGCCTGGAGGAGATGCTGTGGCTGCGGTGAAGGTCGCTTCGGTGGTGCTGGCCGCGTCGGCGGCCGTGTTCGCGGGCTGGTCGGGGTACTCCTGGTACTCGGCGGCCCACGCGTCTTCGGTGACGTACGGGGTGGCCCGCGACGAGGCACTGGCCACCGGCCGCACGCTGGTGGCCGAGCTGAACACGCTGGACTACCACGACGTGAACGGCGGCCTTGGGAAGTGGCTGTCGGCCTCGACGGGACCGCTGCACGACCAGCTGGCCCGCACGGATGAGACGGTGAAGAAGACCCTGGCGTCGAACGCGACGGTGGCCACGGGCCGCGTGGTGGACGCGGCGCTGAGCGAGCTGGACGAACACGCGGGCACGGCGAAGATGCTGGCCTCGGTGGAGATCACGATGGCCAAGCAGGGAACGGCCCCGGCGGTCAAGCGCAACCGCTTCGCGGCGGCGCTGAGCCGGACGCCGGACGGGTGGAAGCTGAGCGCGCTGGACCAGCTGCCGGTGGGGGCCCGATGAGCCGCGCGAAGACGGCCGTGGACGAGCCGGCCGAAACCGACGCTGCTGCCACTGAGGCCGTTAGCGCAAACACCGTCGAGGGCGACGCGGCCGCTGCCTCCCCCGCGGACCCCGCGGCCGAGCCCGAAACCGCCGAAACCGACCAGGCCGAACCCGAACCCGAAGCCGCCGAGGCAGCCCCGACCGAAGCCGACTCCGCGACCGAAGCCGAGCCCGCCAGGCCCCGGCCCGCCTGGCGCCGCCTCCCCGTCCTCCTGCTCGCCGCCGCCGTCGTCCTCACCGGGGCCGGTGTCTGGTTCACCCTCGAAGCCCGCGCCGCCGCGAACACTCCCGCCGCCGCGAACCTGGCTCTCACCGACGTCGCCGCCACCGCCGATGTCAGCTCCGCCGTCAGCCTCGCCGTCAACCGGATCTTCTCCTATTCCTACGACCGGACCGACGTCACCGAAAAGGCCGCCGCCGCTGTGCTGCGCGGGTCGGCCAAGGATTCCTACGACAAGCTCTTCGCCGAAGTCCGGCGCAAGGCGCCGGAGCAGAAACTCGTGCTTACTTCGCGTGTTTCCGCCATCGCCGTTCAGGAACTGAAGAATGGTCACGCGCGGTTACTCGTCTTTCTCGATCAATCTGCCGTCCGGGCCGACAACAATGCGACCGACAGCGCCGCGGCGCAGCTTTCCGTGACCGCGGAGCACACCACCGGCGGCTGGGTCATAACCGAGCTCGAAGCCCGCTGACCCGGCCCACCGCAATACCGCACGTAACCGTTTCCGGGAGCACCCGGAAACGGCCGGGAAACGCACAAGGAGGACAACCATGTCCGTGGCAACGAAGCTGAAGAGACTGGCCGTGCTCACGTCGGCGGCGACCGTGGCGATGACCGTGGTCACCGCGACCCCGGCGTCGGCCGAGGTCATCCCGTTCCCGGTCTCCTTCGCGGTGACCGGCAACACGGTGGTGAAGAAGACCGGCAGCACCATGAACCTCGGCCCCGGCACCCTGGCCGGCAACCTGCTCGTCAACGACGAGACCGGCGAAGTCGGCCTCAGCGCGGACCTGAGCCTGCCGCCGTCCCAGGCGAACATCTCGCTGGTTTCGGGCCTGTTCAAGATCAAGGCGACGGTGAAGGTGATCCCGCTCGGCCCCGCCACCGGCACCCTGGCCGACTCCACGCTGACCACGCACGCCAAGGCCAACATGGAGATCAGCAACATCTGGGTCGGCCTGCTCTCGCCGGTCATCCCGCTGCCCACGGTGCCGGGTGCCTGCAAGACGAAGACCCCGATCGACCTGAACCTGGTGGCGAAGGACATCGACATCTTCTCGCCGATCACGGTCTCGGCCGACTACACGATCCCGGAATTCACCAACTGCTGGGTCGCCGACCTCGCGCTCGGCGCCCTGGTTTCCGGGCCGGGCAACACGATCAACCTCACCCTGACCCCCAACACCACGAGCTGACCCACCGGGTGGCGGGCGCACCGCCCGCCACCCGCCCGCTCAGCACGGCGCGTTGGGATCTTCCTTCAGCCCGAAGCTGTCGCTGTCCCCGGCCGAAACCGCGAAGACCGGCCCGCACGGGAGCGGGTCCGGAATGGTCTCGCCGACGATGTTCGAACCCCACGCGATGATGTCGCCATTGGCCTTGACGGCCAGGTTGTGGTTGGCCCCGGCATCGATGCCCACGACGTCCGACAAGGCCGCATCGGGGACGGTCGCCTGACCGTAGTTGTTGCGGCCCCACGCGTAGACGCGGCCGTCCTTCAAGGCCAGGCTGTGCTGGAACCCGGCGGACACCGCGGTGACCCCCGACGACAGGGCCGCCGGCACGGTCGTCTGCCCGTAGACGTTGCTCCCCCACGCCAGCACGCCGCCGTTTTTGATCACCACGTTGTGGTCGCCACCGGCGGCGATCGCGGTCACGCCGGACTGCGCGGCCGCCGGCACGTCGGTCCGGCTGCCCCAGCTCACCACCTGACCGCTCTGCTTGAGCGCCAGGCTGTGCATGTAGGACGTCGAGATCGCCGTGACGCCACTGGTCACCGAGGCGGGCAGGTCGGTCTGGCCGTACCAGTCGTTGCCCCACGCCAGGACCGCGCCGTTCTTGAGCGCGAGCTCGTGGCCCCAGCCGGACGCGATCTGGCCGACCCCGGACGACGCCGCGGCGGGCACTTCGTTGGCGCCCCAGTTGTTCGCGCCCCACGCGAGGACCGCCCCGCCCTTCAAGGCGAGCACGGTCGTGGTGCCCGCCGACACGGCGGTGACCCCGGTCAGCGCCTCCGCCGGGGGAGCGGTGACGCCGAAGTCCGGCTTCCCCCAGGCGATCACCCCGCCCACGGTGGCCGCGGACGCCGGCGACGCACAGAGCGACAGGGCCATCGCCGCCGAGACCGTCAATACGGCTCCCCTGAGCGATACCCGTTCACAACGTGAAGTAAGTGGCACGGTAGCCTCCTTTCTCGCGTTTCGTTATCCCGGATTGCTTCGGCAAGATCGTGAATGGTAGACCGTTCTCGGCACCGTTCGGCCACGCGGTGGTTCTTTGTCAAGATCCGATGAAACCACCGCCGGTCCTGCGCGGGTGCGAACAAGAAACCCGAGCCGCCTCGGCGCGGCGGACTGACGATGCCACAAAGTCTTGTTCCGTAATGAACTCACGAGTAGCCTCATTCCCGGCAGATGGACCTCCACCTCGCACGTCGGTGAATTCACGTCCCGCCGCTCGGGGCAATGGGGGCGGGCGAACGTGATCGGAGAGCAACGACGGCGAGCAATCGATCAGCCAAAGCCGAGACTGTACTGAATCAAAGGAGATGGGTATGTCCCGACTCAGCAGGCTGTCCGCCGGAATCGCGACCACCGCTACCGCCGTGGGCGCCATCGCGGTGCTGACCGCCGGCACCGCGGCCGCCGCCACGGTCACCTACACCGCCGGCGGTACCACGCCCCTGACCTACACCTGCACCTTCCCCGGCGTCTCGCCGCAGCCGGTCCTCGTCACGTCGCACCTGGACGCCGAGGACTCCGTCGCGGCGGGCGGCACCCTCACCCCGGCCAACGTGGGCGGCGCCGCGACGATCAGCGCCGGTGTCCACGCGCTGCTCACCGCGGTCGGCTACGACGGCATCCGCGGCACCGCCACGGTGCCGGTGACGGCGGCGTCCGGCACCCTGTCGCAGCCGGCAGCCACCGGGCTGGAAATTCCAGAGGTCATCTACCCGGCCGGCGGCGCGATCACGGTGAACATCTCGCAGGTCGAGACCTCGAGCGTCCCGACCTACACCGCTCCGGCGGAGGCGGGCACCGACACACTGTCGATGGGCAACACGGTCACGGCGAGCCTCGAGTTCCACAAGAAGTCGAACAACACCTGGACGCCGTGGACGATGAACTGCACCCTGAAGGTCACCAACCCGGCGCAGAACACCGCGTTCAGCCCGAGCATCACCGTCTCCTGACCGGGTTTCCCGGTGCGGGCCCCTCGCCGGGTCCGCACCGGGATCTTCCGTCTCCGCTTCCGAACACACCAGGGAAACCGATGCCCCGTCGAGTCCGGCCCCGCTCCGTCACGGTGACCGCGCTGGCGGCCGCCGGCCTGCTGTCCGCGGCGAACGGCGCACTGACCGGGGTCGGTTCGGCCGCTCCCGCGCCCGAGGCCCCGCCGGAGAAGACGGCGACGGCGTCGGTCTCGGTGACCTGTCCCTTCGCCGATCCGCTCGGCTCGCGCAAGCTCACCGTCGCGACGTCGGCGACCCTGCCCAGCCAAGCGAAGACGGGCACCTCGGCGACGATCAGCAAGTACTCGGTGCAGTTGAGCCTCCCCCGCGACGTCGCACTGTCGCTCCTGCCCGCCGGCGCCACCGCCGGTTCGGTGCAGGGCGCGATGCAGCTCGACCTCACGGTGCACCAGGGCGAACGCTCGGACAAGATCCCGGTCCCCCTCACCGTGGCGCCGACGCCCCTGCCGGAAACCGGCGACGTCACCCTCACCGCCACCGGGGACGTGCCGGAGATCGCGATCAACACCATCGGCGCCGTCATCTTCGACGTCACCGCGCCGACGCTCGCGCTGGCCGCCGTCCCCGCGCCCGACGCGGCCGCCACTCCCGCCGCTCCCGACGCGCCGGCCACGCCCGCCGCCCAGCCGGCGCCGCCGGTCGCGTGCACCCTGGACGCCGATCAGCAGGCGACGCTGGGCACGATCCTCGTCCAGCCGACGGCGACGCCGGGTCCCGAGCAGAAGGCCGCTCTCGGTGCGGCAGCCGCGCAGGAAGACGAACCCCCACCCGCGAACGAATACACCGTGCCGCTCGGCCTCATCACCATCTTCACGAAGTCGACCATCAAGAGGCTGGGCGCGACCGTCGTGTCCGACCCCGCCCTCCTGATCAACGGGTTCTTCTCGGTGGACCTCGACACCACCGAGTCCCGGGTTTCCGGGTCCGCGGTGTTCAAGCCGGCGACCACCACGTTCCTCGCCTTCGGGTTCGTGCCGGTGACCGCGACCGTCGAGTTCCTGCCGGAGGACTACCTCAACAGCAAGATGATCGAAATCGGCGGCGGGCTGTACACCGGCGACGACGGCGAGATCTGGCTGAGCACCCAGCTGAAGGTGATGGGCCGGGTGAGCAACGTGAAGATCAACGGCGTCCCGGTCGACGTCGGCCCCGACTGCGTGACGGCGGACAAGATCACACTCCACGTCAGCGGTCACTACGACCCCTTCACCACCGGCCACATCCAGGACCCGAACTTCGAGCTGCCCGAATTCCGTGACTGCGGCTCCGGCAGCCAGGACCTCACCCCGCTGCTCTCCGGCATGAGCAAGGGCAAGGGCAACGAGGCCAAAATCGACACCTACAACCTGAACGGGTGCACCGAGCCCGACCACACCAAGTGCCCGCCCGACACCCTCCCGCCCAAGCAGGGCTCGCAGGCTGCGGCGGCGCAGAAGGCGGCCGCGAAACCGAGGTAAACCGAATCGAGGGGGAGCCATGAGGATCGGAACGGCGCTCACAGCGGCGTTGCTCGTCACGGGCGTGGCAGCGGGAACGGCGGCCGCGGCGACGGTCACGATACAGACCGGCATGTTGACCTACACGTGCGCGTTCCCTGGCCTCGCACCACAAGCCACGTCCCTGACCGCCCAGCTGGACGTCACCGATCCCCACCCCGGGCAGCCGTTCACGGTGCTGCCCTCCGCGACGCAAGTCTTGCCGAGCACCTTGCGCGCGCTGCTGCGCGGCGCCGGCTACGACGCGATCCGCGGCTCGTTCGGCGGATCGTTCACCGTCTCGAACGCGACTCCGCCCACCGGGACGATCAGCGGCGACTTCCCGGAGCAGCCCATCGGCACGACGGGCCCGATCACGCTCCCGGCGGCCGGGCCGATCCAGACGTTCACCGCGGGCTTCGACAGCACGCTCGCGTTCGCGATGGGCACGGGCTTCAGCGAGGGACTCCAGCTCCACCGGGCGTCGACCGGAACCTGGGTCGTGTGGTCGGTGAACTGCACGATGAAGACGACCAGTCCGGCGCAGAACCCGGCGTTCCAGCCGGTCATCGTGATCACCTGACAGCGAAACCTCCATTGTGGACATTCGAAGGGGAGTCGAAGTGTTCCTGCGCGTCCTCACCACTGTTTCGTGCGCCGCCGCGATGGCGGTGCCCATGGCCGGCCCGGCATCCGCCGCGACCGTCACCTACCAGACCGGTCCGGTGCTCAACGCCTGCACCCTGCTCCCGGGGGTCACCCCGCAACCCGGGACCATGACAACCCGGTTCGACGCCCCGGACTCCGTCGCCTCGGGCACCACGATCACGCCGGCCGGTGTGGGTGGTGGCATCCGGTTCGAAGCGGGTCCGCACGCGATCTTGACCGCCTACGGCTACGACGGCTTCCGCGGCCACGTCGACCTGGGCCTGGCGGCGACCGGCGCGACGCTCTCCGGGCCGTCGGCCACCGGGCTGACCGTGCCCGAGCAGATCTATCCGGCCGGTGGCGCCTTCGAGGTGCTGTTCGAGCAGGGGCCGGGCGCGGTGGTGCCGTCCCTGACCGCGGGCGCGCCCGGCATGGCCACGGTCAAGGTCACCACCACGGCCACCTTCACCCTCGAGGTGCACCGGAAGGCGGACGGTGTGTGGAATCCGTGGACCATGACGTGCAACGTCAAGGTGACGAACCCGCCGCAGAACCCGGCGTTCAGCCCGTTGATCCCGGTGACCTGACGGGATACCGCGGAGGGAGCCGCACGCTCGCGGTACCGGGAGCAGCTCGCTCACCGGGTACCGCAGCGGCATCGGCTACTGCGAAGTCCACTGTGGACGTGACCCGCCCGACCGCGGCGCCGGCAGCAGCTCGCTCACCGGGTACCGCAGCGGCATCGGCGCCGCCCCCGCGCGCAACGCCAGCTCCATCTCGAAGCGCGCCGCCGGGTCCTTCAAGCTCTCGCCGAACGTCGCCTGCAGCTGGCGCATGCGGTAGCGGACCGTCTGCGGGTGCACCCCGAGGCGCTCCGCGATCTCCACCACGTTGCCCTGGCTGTCCAGCCACGCCCGCAGCGTCTCCAGGAGCCGCTCCTGCTGCTTGCCCGTCATCTCCGCCAGCGGCGCGAACAGCCGGTGCCGCAGCGTGCCGACCAAGCCCGTGTCGGAGTTGACCAGCAGCGTCGCCAAGTGCTCCTCCGCGCGCAGCACCGGGCGCGCCGGCAGGACGCCGCGCTCGGTCAGCTGCAGGGCATTGCGGGCCCAGCGCAGGGAATCCGCGACCGAAGCGAGCGGGACGCAGGGGCCGATCGCCAAGCGGCAGTCCGGCAGCGCCACCTGCAGCGCCGCCAAGCGGGCGCTGCTCAGCTCACCCGGGACGACCAGCTTCGGATCGGGTGTGTCGAGTTCGGCGAGGACGTCCGCGTCCAGCCCGGCGTGCCGGCGAGCCGGGGCGACGCCGCTGGCCGGGCAGATCGCCACCGGGGTCGCGTCGGACGGCACCGGCCAGCCGATCAGCTGGGCCAGTTCCGCAATCGCTTTCGGGGACGCCGGCGGCGTCTCGAGGATCAGGTGGAGCAGCTTGCGGCGCCAGGTGTCCAGCGCGCCCGCCGTGCGCGCCTTCGCCTCGAGGTAGCCGTCGAGCGCGACGGAGGCGAGCTCGTCCATGAACGCCAGCATCGCGTCGGCCAGCTGGGACATCACCGCCGACGAAAGGCCGCTGCGCCGTCCGACGCGCATGATGCGCCGCCACGACACCCGCGCGCCGACGCGGTAGGCCGACTGCAGCGTGTCGAGGCTGCGGCCTTCGCGCATTTCGTTCTGCCCCAGCCGGTGGTGCACCTCGTGGGACTGTTCCTTCGACACCGTGGGGTCGGCGATCTGCGCGACGAACAGCGTGATCGCGTATTCGACGCCGGCCCGGATCGACTTGCCGTAGGGCCCGTCGAGCGGGCGCGCGTAGGCCGGGATGGTCGCCCGGATCTCTTCGACGATTTCGGCGGCGAGGCTGGCCAGCTCGGGGCGCAGGATGTCGGCGAGCTTGCGCGGTAGAGCGGCGGGCGGGGGCGGCGCAGCGTGATCGAATCCGCGCTCCACCGACATCGTAGCTCCTTCGCTCCGCCCCGGACTCCGGTCGCGGGCACCTCGCGGCCGGGCACCCGCGCCTGTTGCCCGGATGACAACCGACACATCGAAAAACTAACGCCAAACGTGTCACACCCGTGAAGGAAAACCGATTTCTTGTCATCATGGTGACAATTTCACGCGGATCGGCTGCGATGAGCTGACAAGTGTCCCGCCGACTGCACGTGGACGTGCGTACGAACGGACGAACCTCCAACGACCGGCCCGCGCTGCGGTTACGCCGGCATCTTGTATCGTGTGGTTGATACAAGCGAGAGGAGCGGCGATGCTGCAGCTCGACAACCTGTTCTGGGTCGCGGCCATCATGGGCCTGTTCGGCCTGGCGATCCTGATCGTGCTCTGGCCGGGCGAGAAGCACGGAAAGCGCTTGCTCACCCGCTGGGGCGTCGCCGAGCCCGACGCCGGGGAGGTCGCGCTGGCCGTCCGGTACCTCAAACGGCGCCGGCTCTGGTACCCGTGGCTGTTCCTCGCGATCCCGCCGCTGCTCGACGACACGACGACGGGCTCGATCCTCGCCACGCTGCTGCTGGGCGCCTTGATCGCCGAACTCCTGGCGCAGCGCCCGTCCCGGGGCCCGCGCCGCGAGGCCGAGCTGGCGCCGCGGACGCTGCTGGGGATCGTCCCGGCGTGGGTCCTCGTGCTGGGCGGGCTGGCGGCCGCCGGATCGCTGCTGCACCTGGGCCTGACGGCGCAGTGGAAGCTGCTGGCGGTGGCCGCGGGCACGGCACTGGTCAGCGCGGCGATCACGCTGCTGGCGGTGCGCCGCCCGGCGATCGGCGCCCCGCGCGCCGACCTGGCGCTGCGCTGCCGCAGCGCGCGCGTGGCGGTCGGTCTGGGCATCGGCGCCTGCACGGCGGTCGGCTGGCCCGCGGGCGACCTCGTCTCGTTCCTGGCGGTCGCGGCCGGCCTGGCGGCCTTCCTGGCGGTGACGGCCCCGGTGAAACGCCTGCCGGCGGCGGCGTGAAGATCGTCGTCGACACCGAGAACGGCGTGGCACCGTGGCGGCAGGTGCACGACCAGGTGATCCGGGCGGCGACGACGGGGGTGCTGCCGGAGGGGACCAGGCTGCCGCCGATCCGCCAGCTGGCGCGCGACCTGGGGCTGGCGTCGGGGACGGTCGCCCGGGCCTATCGCGAGCTGGAGGCGGCGGGCTGGGTGGCGACGGCGGGGACCCGCGGCACGGTAGTGACGGTCCCGTCGGGCCGCCCGGACCGCGCCGCCCTGCTGGCCGCGGCCGCGGCCGAGTTCGCGGCGCAGGCGCGGGACTTGGGCGCGGACGAGGAGGCAGCGGTGAAAGCGGTCCAGGCCGCCTGGCCGAGCTGAACCACACCCACCAGCCACGCCACCACAACCAGCCAGCCGAGCCGCGCCCACACCTGGCGCGGGCGCCAGGCCGAGCTGAACCACACCCACCAGCCACGCCACCACAACCAGCCAACCGAGCCGCGCCCACAACTCGCGCGGGCGCCAGGCCGAGCTGAACCACACCCACCAGCCACGCCACCACAACCAGCCAACCGAGCCGCGCCCACAACTCGCGCGGGCGCCAGGCCGAGCTGAACCACACCCACCAGCCACGCCACCACAACCGACCAACCGAGCCGCGCGCGAACGAACGCGAGACCGCTTGCTCAGCCCCCGAGCAGCCGCCCCACCGCCGCCACCACCGGCTCCAGGACCTCCACCTCGCGCGGCGTGCCCACGCACTCCGTGATCCCCGCGCCCACCACCTCGAACCGGGCCAGCGCGTCCAGCTCCGACACCAGCCGCGCGATCGTCCAGCCGCCGGGCTCCGGGTAGTTCAGCCCCGCGAACTCGGCCGCGTCCAGCACGTCCAGGTCCACGTGCACGTACAGCTTCTCCACGCCCGTCAAAGCGGCCACGGAAGTCACCGCCAGGCCGCGCGAAACCGCCGCCTCTTCCTCCGGGTCGAACACGCGCGTCCCGGCCAGCGCCACGCTGCCGGGCTCCAGCGCCGGTGCCGCCGCGAACTCCGGGTCGCCCTCGCCGAACAGCGACCGCAGCACCATCCCGTGGAACGCCCCCGACGGCGACGACTCCGCCGTGTTCAGGTCCGGGTGGGCGTCGAACCACGCGACGCCCAGGCCGGGCCCGTGGCGGAAGCGGGCCACGCCGATCGGCACCAGCTCGACACCGCAGTCGCCGCCGATGGTCAGGACCGGGCCGCCCGGTGCTTCCAGGGCCGCGAGCTGGGCCGCGCGGTTCGCGCCGGTCAGCACCGCACGGGACGCGATGCCGGCGTCCACTTCGGACACCGCACGCGTCTGCCGGACGTGATGGACGGGCCGGCCGAGCAGGTGCCCGGCCAGCTCCGCCAGCGCCACACAACCATCCGGAAGCTCCGCCGCGCGCGGTCCCACCGCGCCCTGCCGCTGCGGTACCGCGTTGATCAGCATCCGCCGAGCGTATCGCTCACTCGAGGACCAGCAGAAGGTCACCGCCTTCGACCTGCTGCACCGCGGTGATCGCCCGCCTGGCCACCTTGCCGCCGGCCGACGCCGTGATCGAGGCCTCCATCTTCATCGCCTCGATCGTCGCGACCGTCGCCCCGGCTTCGACCGTGTCGCCCTCGGCGACCTGCAGCGTGACCACGCCCGCGAACGGGGCCGCGATCTGCTTCGGGTTGCCCTTTTCGGCCTTCTCCGTCGCCGGGATGTCCGAGGCGATCGAGCGGTCGCGGATCTGGATCGGCCGCAGCTGGCCGTTCAGCGTCGACATCACCGTGCGCACGCCGCGCTCGTCGGCCTCGCCGATCGCCTCCAGCTCGATGAGCAGCCGCACGCCCGGCTCGAGGTCCACCGGGTACTCCTCCCCCGGCCGCAGCCCGTAGAAGAAGTCCTTGCTCGGCAGCACCGACGTGTCGCCGTAGGCCTCGCGGTGCGCCTCGAACTCCTTCGTCGGGCCGGGGAACAGCAGCCGGTTGAGCGTCCGGCGGGGGTGCTCGGAAAGTGCCGTACGGTCCTCTTCGGACAGTTCGACGACCGGCTTCGCGGCGGCCCGGCCCTCCAGGGCCTTGGTGCGGAACGGCTCCGGCCAGCCGCCCGGCGGGTCGCCGAGCTCGCCGCGCAGGAAGCCGATCACCGAGTCGGGGATGTCGAACTTGTTCGGCTCCGCCTCGAAGTCGGCCGGGGAGACACCCGCGCCGACCAGGTGCAGCGCGAGGTCGCCGACGACCTTGGACGACGGCGTCACCTTCACCAGGTGGCCGAGGATCTTGTCGGCGGCCGCATACATGGCCTCGATGTCCTCGAACCGGTCGCCCAGGCCCAGCGCGATGGCCTGCGTGCGCAGGTTCGACAGCTGGCCGCCGGGGATCTCGTGGTCGTAGACGCGCCCGGTCGGCGACGCGAGCCCGGCTTCGAAGGGCGCGTAGATCTTGCGCACGCTCTCCCAGTACGGCTCCAGGTTCCCGATCGCCCGCAGGTCGAGGCCGGTGGTGCGGGCCGAGTGGTCGGTGGCCGCCACGATCGACGACAGCGACGGCTGCGACGTCGTGCCCGCCATCGACGACACCGCGCCGTCGACGGCGTCCGCGCCCGCGTTGATCGCCGCGAGGTAGGTGGCCAGTTGGCCACCGGCGGTGTCGTGGGTGTGGATGTGCACCGGCAGGTCGAACTCCTTGCGCAGCGCGGTGACCAGCTTGGTCGCCGCGGGCGCGCGCAGCAGCCCGGCCATGTCCTTGATCGCCAGGACGTGCGCCCCGGCGCCGACGATCTGCTCGGCCAGCTTGAGGTAGTAGTCGAGCGTGTAGAGCTTCTCGCCCGGGTCGGACAGGTCCGAGGTGTAGCAGAGCGCCACTTCGGCGACGGCGGACCCGGTCTCGCGCACGGCTTCGATGGCCGGGCGCATCTGCTCGACGTCGTTGAGCGCGTCGAAGATCCGGAAGATGTCGATGCCGGTCTTCGTGGCCTCGGCGACGAAGGCGTTGGTCACCTCGGTGGGGTACGGCGTGTACCCGACGGTGTTGCGCCCGCGCAGCAGCATCTGGAGGCAGATGTTCGGCACGGCTTCGCGCAGCGCGGCCAGCCGCTCCCACGGGTCCTCGGCGAGGAACCGCAGCGCGACGTCGTAGGTCGCACCGCCCCAGCACTCCAGCGACAGCAGTTCGGGGAGCGTGTTCGCGACCACCGGCGCCACCGCGAGGAGGTCCTTCGTGCGGACGCGGGTGGCGAGCAGCGACTGGTGCGCGTCGCGGAACGTCGTGTCGGTGACGCCGATGTGCGGCGAGTTCCGCAGCCACTCCGCGAACCCGGCCGGGCCCAGCTCGGCGAGCTTCTGCTTCGAGCCCGGCGCCGGCTGGGCGTCCTTCGGCAGCTTCGGCAGCTTGAGCGTGGCGTCCGGGGTCTTCGGGCGCTCGCCGTGCGGCTTGTTGACCGTCTGGTCGGCGAGGTAGGTCAGCAGCTTCGTGCCGCGGTCGGCCGAGGTCCGCGCGGTGAGCAGGTGCGGGCGCTCCTCGATGAACGACGTCGTGACGCGGCCGGCGCGGAAGTCCGGGTCGTCGAGGACGGCCTGCAGGAACGGGATGTTCGTGGCGACCCCGCGGATCCGGAACTCGGCGACCGCGCGGCGCGCGCGGCCGACGGCGGTCTTGAAGTCGCGGCCGCGGCAGGTGAGCTTGACCAGCAGCGAGTCGAAGTGGGCGCTGATCTCGGTGCCCGAGAAGGCGGTGCCGCCGTCGAGCCGGATGCCGGAGCCGCCCGGCGAGCGGTAGGCGGAGATCATCCCGGTGTCCGGGCGGAAGCCGTTGGCCGGGTCTTCGGTGGTGATGCGGCACTGGAGGGCCGCGCCGCGCAGGTAGATCTTGTCCTGGCTCAGGCCGAGGTCGTCGAGGGTCTCGCCGGAGGCGATCCGCAGCTGCGACTGCACGAGGTCGACGTCGGTGACCTCTTCGGTGACCGTGTGCTCGACCTGGATGCGCGGGTTCATCTCGATGAAGACGTGCTTGCCCTGCTTGTCGAGCAGGAACTCGACGGTGCCGGCGTTGCGGTAGCCGATCTGCCGGGCGAACTTGACGGCGTCGGCGCAGATGCGGTCGCGCAGCCCGGGGTCGAGGTTCGGCGCGGGCGCCAGCTCGACGACCTTCTGGTGGCGCCGCTGCACCGAGCAGTCGCGCTCGTAGAGGTGGATGACGTTGCCGTCGCCGTCGGCGAGGATCTGCACCTCGATGTGCCGCGGCTCGACGACGGCCTTCTCGAGGAAGACGGTCGGATCGCCGAAGGCGGACTCGGCCTCGCGCGCGGCGGCCTCGATGGACTCGCGCAGCAGGGCGGGGTCCTCGACCCGGCGCATGCCGCGCCCGCCACCGCCGGCGACGGCCTTGACGAAGACGGGGAAGCCGAGATCGTCGGCCGCCGCGACCAGGGCGTCGATGTCACTGGAGGGCTCGGACGACCCGAGCACGGGCACACCGGCCTCGCGCGCGGCCTTGACCGCGCGAGCCTTGTTACCGGTGAGTTCGAGAATGTCGGCGCTCGGCCCGACGAAGGTGATCCCCGCCTCCTCGCACGCGCGCGCCAGATCGGGGTTCTCCGAAAGGAAGCCGTAGCCGGGGTAGACGGCATCGGCCCCGGCCTTCTTCGCGGCGGCGACGATCTCGTCGACCGAGAGGTAGGCGCGCACGGGGTGACCGGGTTCGCCGATCTCGTACGCCTCGTCGGCCTTCAGGCGGTGCAGCGAGTTGCGGTCTTCGTGCGGAAACACGGCAACCGTGCCGGCACCGAGTTCGTAGCCGGCGCGGAACGCCCGGATCGCGATCTCCCCGCGGTTGGCCACCAGAACCTTGCGGAACATGCCCGGTCCTTCCCTCTTGGATCGGTAAGTCAACGCACGTTACCCGGTTCTTCCCGCTCTGCGGGAGTTCAGTCCCGGGTGATGGACATCATGCGGACCGGGAGGTTCGCTGGTCAGCCTTGGCGGCAGTCCTCGACGACACCTCGGCGCGTGGTGAGCCGGATGCGGTTCGGGTTGTATTCCAACGTGACCGCCGGGTGCCGGTCGAGGTCGAAGACCTGCACTTGGAAGCCGTCGCGCTCGCACCGCTGCCGGGCGTCCTCGGTTTTCCGGCCGATCAGTTCGGCCAGGTCGAACGAGGGCGACCGGCGTTCGAACGGGAATCCGGGCATGACGCACCTCCTCCGGGACCAGCTTCCCGGAGCCGGACCTCGGTCGCCAGACGGCGCACGGCGCAACCGCTCGGCCGTGGCCGGCTGCACCCCGACGGCCCCAGCGCAGCGCCCACCCTCCCGGGGGTCCGTCCCGTCTCCAGCCTATCGGCCCCGGGCCGACGCACAAGCCGGAAAAGCCGCAGATCGGGCACGGTTTCCACACCTCGGCCGAGTTGTGGACAACCGACCTCTCAGCCACCCGGCGGCGCATACAGCAGCCGGTTGGCCGTGCCGTCCGGGACTCCCTTGAGCGCGTCCGGCGTCGCCGCGCGGATCACGGCCTCGTCCACCTGGGCCGGGATGTCACCGGGGTGCTGGGCGCGGTACAGCGCCGCCACGCCGGCCGCGAACGCCGCCGCCATCGACGTGCCCGACTCCGGGCCCGCGCCCGTGCCGCCCGCGATCGGGGACGGGATGTCGGTGCCCGGGGCGTACAGGTCGACGGCCTGGCCCGAGTTCGACGTCTTGTCCGGGCGGTCCTGGGCGTCGGACGCCCCGACCGTCAGCGCCTCCGGCACCCGGCCCGGCGAGAAGCCGCTCGCGTCGGCCGTCTCGCTGCCCGCGGGCACGGCGATCGGCACCACCGTCGCCAGCCGCTTGACCGCGGCGTCGAGCTGGTCGTTCGGCACCCCGCCGATGCCGAGGACGGCGACGGCGGGCTGCTGGGCGTTCTGCGCGACCCAGTCGATGCCCGCGATGATCTGGTCGGTCGCGCCGCCGCCGTCTTTGTCGAGCACCCGCACCGGCACGATCTGCGCGCCCTTCGCGACACCGTGGTCCTTGCCCGCGGCGATGCCGGCCAGGCGGGTGCCGTGGCCGTTGAGGTCGGACGTGTCGGACCCGCCGCCGAGGAAGTCCCGCCCGGGCGCGACCCGGCCCTGGAACTCGGGGTGCTTCGCGTCGACGCCGCTGTCGATCACGTAGATCGTGACGTCCGACGCGTCGCTCGCGTAGTGGTAGGCGTGGTCGAGACCGGTCCGCTGGTCGATCCGGTCCAGCCCCCAGCTGGGCGGATCGGGCTGCACCCCGCTGCTCGAGACCTGCCCGGCGAGCACGGCCACGGCCGCGAGAAGCATCCTCATGATCGTCGTGGTACCCCTGCGGTGCCCGGACGACAACTCAGGACTGTCGCCCGTTCGGCTGATTCCGGGCCCGGACGGTCAGGACGACGGTGTCGGCGGCCAGCAGCACGAGGGCCCCCACGGCGATCAGCTGCCCGCCCAGCGCCAGGGAACTCGCCTCCACGACGGAGGCGAACGTCGGTGCCAGCACGCCGAGCAGCCCGGCGGTCCCCGTGGCCAGCACCGCGCAGCCGACCGGGCTCGGGCGAAGCGCCATGGCGACGACCGGCACGGACACGGCCAGCAGAGCGCCGAGCAGGAAGTAGGCGGTCGCCCGGCCG
The DNA here is from genome assembly GCF_030285645.1 of Amycolatopsis sp. DG1A-15b. Taxonomy (GTDB): domain Bacteria; phylum Actinomycetota; class Actinomycetes; order Mycobacteriales; family Pseudonocardiaceae; genus Amycolatopsis. The sequence continues at coordinate 10,009,896 of NZ_CP127296.1, read as the reverse complement.
GCGTCACTGGCGTCGTAGGTGTTCAGGTCGACGAGCTGGACGATCCAGCCGCTCGCGGCCGTCGCGCCGAGCCCGATCGCCGCCCACGCCGGCCGGCCGCGCACCGGCCCGGCGCCCAGTGCGACCGCGGGGTTCCGCCGGAGCGCCGCGAGCGCGCTCGCCCCCGCGACCACCCAGGCGATGTGGGCGAGCAGTTCGAAGGTGTAGCCGGTTTTCAGCTCGGCGTCCCCGGTCTGGGAGAGCGCGATCGCCTCGCCGAGGAAGCGCAGCAGCCCGAAGAGTGCGGCGAGGCCGGTTCCGAACAGCAGCGCGGGACCGGTCGACGTCCTCGTCCGCGGCGTCAGCGTCAGGATTCCGGCGACCAGGGCGCACGCGGCCACGATCAGGACGGCGGACTCCATGCCGGGCCGGTACTGGGTCAAGGAATAGTCGTAGCGGTAGTTCAGCGGCAACCCGGCCACCGCGAACACCGCGCCGGCGATCGCGACGACCCCGGCGAACCCGCCGACCGGATCCATCGCCCCGGCCGGTTCCGTGGACGGCCGGGCGACGGGTACCGGGGCAGCCGCCGCAGGCTGCGCTACAGCCGCGACGGCCGGCTCGGGCCCGGAATCCGCCGCGGGCCGCCCGGTCTGCTCGGCGGCCACCGAGCCGGGCGCAGCCGCCGCTGCGGGATCGGGCGCAGCTCCCACTGCGGGCTCAGGCTCGGCCGCCGCTGCGGGATCGGACACAGCTCCCACTGCGGGCTGGGGCGCAGCGCCCACTGCGGGGTGGGGCTCGACCGCCGGCTCCGGGGCCGTCTGTTCCGGCTCAGCCTCCGCCACTACCGCTTCCGGTTCCCGAGCCACCGCTTCCGGCTCGACCTCCGCGACCACCGCTTCCGGCTCCGGCTCCGCGACCGGCAGGGCCTCGATCTCCACCGCGACGACCACATCCCCGGTCGGCCCACTCACCACGACCTTCCCCTGCCGCGTCCCGGACTCCCCCGCCGTGACCGACAGCTGCGCCCCACCCGAAACCTCCGCCACCGCGATCCACGGGTGCGAAGCCTCGAACCGCACCTCCCGCGCCACCGGCGGCCCCGAAACCCGCAACGAAGCCGATGCCCGAGCACCCGCCGGAGCCGTCAACCGCACCGACGGCACGTCCACCCGCACCACCGCGAACGACAACGCGTCCGAAGCCGCCGCCGCCACGTGCTCGATGTCCGTCGAAACCATCACCCGGAGCGCCTCGAACGCCCCCATCGCCACCGGCAGGTTCGAGCTCGACAAGCGGCGCCGCAGCTCCGCCACCGCGCCCAGCCTGGTGAACGGGTTCTCCGCCCCGATCGCCGCCGCCAGATCGGGCGGGACCCGGGACGGCTTGATGCGCCGCCGGCGGCTCTTCGCCAGGTACAGCTCGCCCTGCATCTCGATGTCGCGGCTCGGCGTCTGCTTCGGGTTGCGCTCGCGGACCCGGTCGAACAAGTACTCGTACAGCTCGCCCAGGGCGATCCAGCCGTCCTCGTCGCGGTCCGCCTCGCCCGTGCGCAGGCCCTCGACCAGCGCCGAGGTGAACACCGACGGCTCGGCCGGCTCGTCCGAGGCCAGCGTCGCGCCCTCGAACGCGTACTCGATCGAGTTCGACGCCGTGATGACCGCCCGCCCCCGGCCGCCGCGGAAGCTGTCGAGCACGTTCGCGTCGCCCGAAGCCCGGACCGCCACCCCCTGCCCGTACGCGCCGCCGTAGCAGCAGTCCAGCAGCAGGACGATGCTGCGCGAGCGGCTCTGCCGGATGCACTGCTGCACGAACTCCGCGGACACCGCCGTCGACCGCAGGCGGTCGGGGCGGGTGTTGCGGGCGGCGAAGTACAGCCCACCCGCGTCGTCCTTCAACCCGTGGCACGAGAAGTGCAGCAGGAGGACGTCGTCGGGCCTGCCCTCGAGACAGAGGTCCTCGATCTCGGCCTGCACCACGTGCGCGGTCTCGTTCCGCACGACGGAGACGTCGAAGTCGCTGATCGCCCGGTCGGCGAGCACCCCGGCCAGGGCGTCGGCGTCCGCCGCGGGGGAACCCAGCCGCTGCAGCCCCGCGTTGTCGTACTCGCCGTTGGCGACGATCAGCGCCCGCCTCCGCCCGGCCATACCGGTAGGAAACGCCCATTCCCGCCGCTACGGCAATCAGCCGAACGGGCACACCTACCCGGCGGTGCCCCCGAAAATGGTTTCCTGCTTCTCCAGGCAGACGACGGCGTCCCACGCGGCCGCGACGTCCACCGACGGTGTCATGTGCGCGTGCCGGATGGCCGTCGCCGCGGGGTGCGCGACCACGCACGGCGCCCGATCCGCGAGGACCGCCTCGACGCTGCCTTCCGCCGGCTCCCCGAGGGCCTGCTCGAACATCCGGAACCCCAGCGGGAAAGCCGGGTCGGGTGCCAGCCCGGTCGTCGTCCCCGAGACGGCGGTGAGCGCGAGCGCGAAGTACTTGTCCCCCAGCTCCGCGGCCAGGTGCGTGCCGGCCGACGGCGCCGTCATGCCCGGCATCGGCGAGAACGGGATCCGCTGGAGGTGTCCGTTGTGGAGCATCAGCACGATCTTCTCGCCCGGGTGCAGCCGCCGCAGCAGCCGGACGGTGGCCGCCATGTACCTGTCCCGCGACGAGCTCTGCGGCTCGGGCGCCTGGCCCGCCATCAGCGCGTGCAGCTCCCGGAGGTACAGGTCGACGCGCAGCGCGCCCTCCGCGTGGTGTGCGGCGACCGGATCGCAACCGAGGGACTCCACATGTCGTTTCAGGACGATCAACGCCCTCGTCGCCGCGGCCCGCGCTTCGGGGTTCATCGCCGCATAACGGCCGGGCGCGACCGCGCTGCTCACCGACGCATACGGCTCACACGCGGAAAGCGCGTTGTCCGCAAGGGACACGTTGGCCGGATCCACGCGCCGGACTTCCGCGCGCAGCGCCTGGAGCGCGGGCACCGGCGACCCCGCCGAACTCGGCACGTCGAGCCCGGCGAACCGGACGCCGCGGCCGCGCAGCCAGGTCAGCATCTCGTGCATCTCCGCCGAGTCGCCGAGGCCGAAGGTGAAGCCGTCGCGGGCGACGTCGGCGACCTCGCCCGGGCCGCCCCGCAGCCACGCGTCGACCAGGTGCCCCTCCGCGAAGCCGCCCTCGAACCCGAGCACCGTGAACCCGCGCTCGGTGACGAGGTGGCGCAGGAGGCGGTCGCGCAGCACGCCGAACTCGCGGATGTGATGGTTGTTCTCGCCGATGGCGACGACTTCGGCGTCGCCGATCAGGTCGGCGATTTCGGCAACGGCGACGGTTCCTGTCATACTGAGCACACTAACGCAACAGGAGTAGCAGTTGGCAACGGAGATTTCCGGGACGAAGCGCCCGGGCGGCCGCACCGAGCGGACCCGCCTCGCCGCGCTCGACGCCACCCTCGAGCTGCTCGGCGAACGCGGGTACGCGGAGCTGACCGTCGAGGCGGTCGCCGACCGCTCCGGCGTGCACAAGACGACGCTGTACCGCCGCTGGGAGTCCGCCGAAGGCCTGGTCGCGGCGGCGCTGCTGATGGGCGCCGAGCAGGAGTGGGCGGTGCCGGACACCGGTTCCCTCGAAGGCGACCTGCGCGCGATCAACCTGGAGCTCGTGCGCTACTTCACCACCCCGGGTGAGCGCGAGCTGCCCACGGCGTCGATCTCGGCGGCGTTCCTCTCCCCGCGCGCGGCCGACGCCCTGCGCGAGTTCTACGTCGACCGCCACGCCCGTTCGGCGGCCGCCGTGGCCCGGGCGATCGAGCGCGGCGAAGTGCCGCCCGGCACCGATCCGGTGGAGGCGGTGCGGGTGGCCTGCGGGCCGATCTTCTACCGGCTGTTCGTGTCCCGGGAAGGCGTGACACCGGCGGACGCGGGAGTCGCCGCCGCCGCGGCCGCCACGGCCGCGAAAGCCGGCGTGTTCACGGCAACCGGCGGCGGTACCGCATCTCCTCCAGGGTGACGCGCCCGTCGTCGATCGTCTCGGTCTGGCGGGCACCGTCGTCCACCCAGCCCTGCCGGACGTAGAAGGCCTTCGCCCGCTCGTTCGTCGCGAGCACCCACAGGACGGCGCTGTCGCCGGAGAGCTCTTCGACGACCCGGTCGTGCAGCACCCGGCCGAGCCCCCGGCCCCAGAACTCGGGTAACAGGTAGAGCGCGTACAGCTGCGAAGGCCCGAACGCGGCGAAGCCCGCGACGACCCCGTCTTCCTCGACGACCAGCACCTGCCCGTTGCCGTCGGCGATGCGCCGGGCCCAGGACGCCGCCCGCGACTCGGCCGAGAGGCGCGCGAGGAAGCCGTCCGGGATCAGGCCCGCGTACGCCGCCTGCCAGGACCGCACGTGGACCTCGCCGATCGCCGGGGCGTCGGCCACCGAGGCGGCGCGGACGGCGCTCAGCTCTTCTCCAGGTACTCCGCGCGCTCGACGTCGACGACGTCGGCGACCATCTGCGCCAGGCCGCGGTACTTCGTCAGCTCCGGGTCCTGCGTGACGAGCTCCTGCGCCAGGGCGCGGGACGCGGCGATCACGTCCTCGTCCCGCAGCAGCGAAAGCAGCTTGAGCGTGGACCGCTTCCCGGACTGCGCGGCACCGAGGATGTCGCCTTCGCGGCGCAGTTCGAGGTCGAGGCGCGACAGCTCGAAGCCGTCCGTCGTGGACTCGACCGCCGCCAGCCGCTCGCGCGTCGCCGTGCCGTCGAGGGTTTCGGTGACCAGCAGGCACAGCCCCGGCACGCTGCCCCGGCCGACGCGGCCGCGCAGCTGGTGCAGCTGGCTGACGCCGAACCGGTCGGCGTCCATGATCACCATCGCGGTCGCGTTCGGCACGTTCACGCCGACCTCGATCACCGTGGTGGCCACCAGGACGTCGAGGTCCCCGGCGGAGAACGCCCGCATCACGGCGTCCTTGTCGTCGGGCGGCATCCGGCCGTGCAGCACGCCGATCTTCAGGCCCTGCAGCGGGCCGTGTTCCAGCTCGGGCGCGACCTCGAGGACCGCGAGCGGCGGCCGCTTGTCGCTCTTGTCCGACGGCGGCTCGTCACCGATCCGCGGGCACACGACGTACGCCTGGTGCCCCTTGCCGACCTCTTCGCGCACGCGCTGCCAGATCCGCTCGAACCAGGCGGGTTTCTCGGCGACCGGCACGACCGTGGTGGCGATCGGCGACCGCCCGACCGGCATCTCGCGCAGCGCGGACACCTCCAGGTCGCCGTAGACGGTCATCGCGACCGTACGCGGGATCGGCGTCGCGGTCATGACGAGCACGTGCGGGCTGGTGTCGCCGGCGCCTCGGGTGCGCAGCGCGTCCCGCTGCTCGACGCCGAAGCGGTGCTGTTCGTCGACGACGGCGAGGCCGAGATCGGCGAACTCGACGTGGTCCTGGATCAGCGCGTGCGTGCCGACGACGATGCCGGCTTCCCCGCTGACGATCTCCAGCAACGACTTCTTGCGCTCTTTCGCGCCCATCGACCCGGTGAGCAGCGTCACGCGGGTGGCGTTCTCCGCCGCACCCAGCTCGCCCGCCTGGCCGAGGTCGCCGAGCATCTCCCGCAGCGACCGCGCGTGCTGCGCGGCGAGGACTTCGGTCGGCGCCAGCATCGCGGCCTGCCGCCCGTTGTCGACGACCTGCAGCATCGCCCGCAGCGCGACGACCGTCTTGCCCGAGCCGACCTCGCCCTGCAGCAGCCGGTTCATCGGGTGCTCCGAGGCCAGGTCCGCGGCGATCTCGTCGCCGATCCCCCGCTGGCCGGCGGTGAGGTCGAAAGGCAGCCGCTTGTCGAAGGCGTCCATGAGCCCGCCGCTGACGTGCGGGTTGGCCTTCGCCGGACGCGAGATCGCCGAGTGGCGCCGCTGCGCGAAAATCAGCTGCACGGCCATGGCTTCGTCCCACTTGAGCCGCTTCTTCGACGCCTCCAGGTGCGCCCAGTTCTCCGGGCGGTGGATGCCGCGCAGCGCGTTGTCGAGGTCGGCCAGGCGGTGCAGGCGCCGCAGTTCGGCGGGCATCGGGTCGTCGTCGACCTCGAGGACGTCGAGGACCTGGCGCACGCACTTGGCGATCGACCAGGTCGGCATGCCCTGCGCCGCCGGGTACACCGGGATGATCGCGGCGAGGAAGTTGTCCATCGCCTCGGCTTCGTTCTCGGCGTCGAACAGCTCGTACTCGGGGTTGGTCAGCTGCAGGGTGTCGCGGAAGGCGGACACCTTGCCGGCGAACAGGCCGGTCTTGCCGGGGACGAGGTCCTTCTCGCGCCAGGCCTGGTTGAAGAACGCACAGGTCAGCCGCCGTTTCCCGTCGGTGATCACCATGTCGAGGATGGTCCCGTTGCGGGCTTTCATCCGCCGCTTGCTCACCTTTTCGATGCGCGCCAGCACGGTGGCGTGCTCGCCGAGCTCGAGACCGTGGATGTCGGTGAGCTCGCCGCGCTCGGCGTAGCGGCGCGGGTAGTGGCGCAGCAGGTCGCTGACCGTCTCGATGTCCAACGACGTGGCGAGCGCCTTCGCCGTCTTGGCACCCAGCAGCAACGGCAGCTTGTCGCGCAGTCCGGCCATCCGCTATTCGACTCCCATCAGCAGCACGGCGTCCGCCTGGCCGCTGGCGTAGCCGGCCAATTCCACCTCCGGGTGCTCCACCCGCAGCTGCTCCGCGAGCTCCTCGGCGACCCCCGGCGGGGCCGCCGCCCCGCTCAGCACCGTCACCAGCTCCCCGCCGAGCGCGAGCATCCGGTTCAGCACCTTCATCGCGGCCGCGACCAGGTTCGTCTCGGACGCGGGCGCGGGTTCGATCAGCACCACCTCGTCGTCGACCAGGCCGACGACATCGCCGGACTGGGCCCGGCCCACCCAGGTTAGCGACTCCTCCTGCGCGATCCGCAGTTCGCCACGCCTGGTCGCGGCGGCCGCTTCGGCCATCGCGACGACGTCGTCGTTGGTGCGGCGCCCGGCGTCGTGCACGGCGAGGGCGGCCAGCACCTGCACCGGCGACGCGCACGGGATGACCACGACGTCCCGGTCGGCGGCCATCGCGTGCCCGGCCGCGGCGTCGGCGGCGGCGGTGAGGGCGGCGCTGCCCGGCAGCACGGTCACCTGCTGCCCGGGAGCCTCGTTGAGCAGGCCCATCATGTCCTCGACGCTCGGCGTGCCGCCTTCGGGCACGGCCAGCACCGGGATGCTTTCGGCGCGCAGCAGCTCGGCCAGCGCGCCGCCGTGGACGACGGCGACGACCGTGCGGTCGATCCCGCCGCCGGGTTCGATCGGCGTCGCCGTGAGCAGCGGCTCGACCCGGATCTTGCGCGGGCGCCCGAGCGCGAGCCCGGCCTCGATGGCGGCGCCGATGTCGGCGCAGTGGACGTGCACGGCGTGGCTGCCCGAGCCGTCGCCGGCCACCGTGACGCTGTCGCCGAGGCCGCTCAGTTCCTTGCGCAGGGTCGGCAGGCTCGCCTCGTCGACGCCGTCGAGGAGGTACATGACCTCCCAGGCGTAGGTCTCGGCGTGCGCGATCGCGTGCACTTCGAGGGGGTGTTCCTGCTCGATCGGGGCGCCGGTGAGCACGCCGACCAGCGCGTCGAGCACGGCGACGAGACCGCGTGCCCCGGCGTCGACGACCCCGGCCCTGGCCAGCGCGGGCAGCTGCTCGGGCGTCTTCTCGAGGGCGTGCGCGGCCTCTTTCGCGGCTTTTGCGGCGATTTCGGCCAGAGAGCTCGTGTCACCGCGGACGGCGAGGGCGACGGCGTGCAGGACGGTCAAGATCGTCCCGGCGACCGGGCGGCTGACGGCGCCGGTGGCGACCTCGTCGGCGTGCCCGAGGGCCGCGGCCAGCCACGGGCCGTCCAGGTCGCCTTCGGCGCGATCGGCGAGCCCGCGCACGACCTGGGAAAGGATCACGCCGGAGTTGCCCTTGGCGGAGGCGACCGCGCCCCGCGCGAGGACCTTCAGCGCTTCGGCGGCGTCACCCGGGGTTGCTTCGGAGAGTGCCCGGGCCGCGCCGGTCATCGTGAAGAGCATGTTGGAACCGGTGTCGGAATCGGCGACGGGGTAGACGTTGATCTCGTCGATGGCCGGCCGCAGGCTCGCCAGGCTGCGCACACAACCCGCAGCCCAAGCCGACACCGCCGCCGCGTCCAGCACCCGCACCCCGTAACCTCCTGACCGGTCCGAGGCAGCGTATCGACCCGGTGCGGAACCTTGGAAAGCCAGTAGTTACTATGGTCGAGTTGCCCAGTGCATCTGGGCTCATTTCTATGACCCAGATCCAAAGGAGTTCGACGTGGCTGCCGTGTGCGACGTCTGTGGCAAGGGACCCGGCTTCGGCAAGTCGGTCTCGCACTCCCACCGCCGTACCAACCGCCGGTGGAACCCGAACATCCAGACCGTGCACGCCAAGGTGGGTGTGTCCCAGCGCAAGCGCCTGAACGTGTGCACCTCGTGCATCAAGGCGGGCAAGGTCGTTCGCGGCTGAGGCGAGAAGTTTGGGATGGCGGGTGCTCTTCGGAGCACCCGCCATTTTCATGTCCGCTTGAGGAAGTCCGTCAGCAACGGCTTCAAGGTCTCCGGGAACTGCAGCACCCCGTGGTCCTGCCCGGCCAAGGTCTCGTGACGAGCGCCCGGCACCGCCGCGGCCGCCGCGCGGGCACCCGACTGGAGTGCCTCGTCGCTCGCGCCGCCGCCGATCACCAGCGTCGGCACCTTGATGCGGGCCAGGTTCTCCGTGCGCGGGTGGGTGTCCGGGCCGCAGATCGTCAGGTCGTACGGCAGCGTGTGCGCCAGCGCCGTGAACCACGCCCACACCGGGGCCTGCTTCATCCCCTCGATCATCTCGTCCGGCGTGCCGGCGACCTTCAGGAACGTCGCCACCGCGCCGTCCCGGTCCCCCGCCGCGAGCTGGGCGCGCACCTCGGCCACGACGTCGGCCCGCGGGTGCTCGTCCGTCGCGTACGGCGGTTCGTAGGCCACCACGCGATCGATCGGGAGACCCGCCGCGGCCGCCTCCAGGGCCAGGACCGCGCCCGACGAGTGCCCGAACACCGACGCCGTTCCGCCCACCTGGGCGATCAGCGCGGCGATGTCCTCGATCTCACGCTCCATCGCGTACTCGGCCGAGTCGCCGGAGTCACCGCGCCCGCGGCGGTCGTAGGCGATCGTCGTGAAGTCGGACGCCAGCACGTCGGCCAGCGCCGCCACGGTCGTGCGGTCGTTGAACGCGCCGCCGACCAGGATCACCGGCGGGCCGTCTCCGCGCTGCTCGAAGCAGATCGACGTGCCGTCGGCCGATGTGACGTTCATGGTGTCCTCCAAGGATCCGTTTCCCCCTGGTCGGAGCCGGCCCGCGGATCCGGACACCGAACCTACGGCAGTTTCCAGTCCACCGGCGCCGCGCCCTGCTGCTCCAGGAGCTGGTTGGCCCGGCTGAACGGGCGCGACCCGAAGAAGCCGTTGTGCGCCGAGAGCGGGCTGGGGTGCGCGGACTCGATGCACGGCACCTCGCCGAGCATCGGGCGCAGGTTGCGGGCGTTGCGGCCCCACAGGATCGCCACCATCGGCTCCGACCGGGCCGCGAGGGCCTTGATCGCCTGCTCGGTGACCTCTTCCCAGCCCTTGCCCTGGTGCGAATTCGACTTCCCCGGCTGCACGGTGAGGGCCCTGTTGAGCAGCAGCACGCCCTGGTCGGCCCACGGCGTCAGGTCGCCGTTGGACGGCAGCGGGTGGCCGAGGTCTTCGGTGTACTCCTTGTAGATGTTGACCAGGCTCTTCGGGATCGGCCGGACGTCCGGCGCCACCGAGAAGCTCAGGCCCACCGCGTGCCCGGGCGTCGGGTACGGGTCCTGCCCGACGATCAGCACGCGGACGTCGTGGAACGGCTGCTTGAACGCCCGCAGGACGTGCTCACCCGCCGGCAGGTAGGTCCGGCCCGCGGCGATCTCCGCGCGGAGGAACTCCCCCATCGCGGCGACCTGCGGCGCCACCGGTTCGAGGGCTTTCGCCCAGCCTGCCTCGACGATGTCCTGCAGCGGTCGTGCGGTCACGGCCCGCGAGCTTACCGGGCGTGGCCGGCGTCACCCGAGCGGGTCGAGCCGCCGCAGTTCGGCCCGGAACCGCTTCCCGCGTTCGACGTAGGACTCCACCACCATCGCGATGCTCTCCGGCCCGAACGACTTGTTCTCCCGCACCTTCGCGGGGACGCCGAGCGCGATCTCGCCGGTCTTCACGTGTGAGCCGTACGACAGCACCGCGCCCGCGCCGACCATGCCGCCGTCCTCGATCACCGAGCCGTTCAGCACCACCGAGCCGGAGGCGATCAGGCAGCCCGTGCCGATCGTCGCCCCCTCGACGTGCACCGCGTGCCCGATCGCCGACGACGGCCCGAGGATCGTCGGGTGGCGTTCGGTGCAGTGCAGGACGCAGCCGTCCTGGACGTTCGAACGCTCGCCGATCTCGATGTACCCGTGGTCGCCGCGCAGGACCGTCTGCGGCCACACCGACGCGTGCGCGCCGATCCGGACGTCACCGATCACCGTCGCGTCGGGGTGGACGTAGGCGTCCGGGTGGATCGTCGGCTCGAGCGAACCGAGTGCGTAGATCGGCATGCCGCCTCCGGGGTGACCGCGGTTTCACTTCCCGTGCGATTGGATCACGCCATCGCCGCGAACCGGAACGCCAGTACCGGGAGCACCGGGCTCGTGCTCCTGCTCGTCGTGCTGACCTGGCTGTTGAGCCTGCCCGTCGCCTCGCCCGCGCTGGCGAACGGCCTGGCCGGCACCCCGCCGATGGGCTGGAACAGCTGGAACCAGGTCCGCTGCTACGACCTCACCGAGGACGTCGTGAAGCAGGCGGCCGACGCGCTCGCCGGCACCGGCCTGCGTGACGCGGGCTACAAGTACGTCGTCGTCGACGACTGCTGGCAGGCGCCCACCCGGGCCGCCGACGGCGCGTTGCGGGCGGATCCGCGGCGGTTCCCGCACGGCATCGCCGACCTCGCCGACTACGTGCATTCCCGCGGCCTGCTGTTCGGCATCTACGCCGTGCCCGGGAGCCGCACCTGCGCCATGGCGAACGACGCCTACCCCGCCTCCGGCATCGGCTCGCTCGGGCACGAGCGCCAGGACGCCGAGACGTTCGACCGCTGGGGCGTGGACTACCTCAAGTACGACTGGTGCAACGCCGACACCGTCGACGGGCTCGACCGCAAGGCCGCGTTCGAGAAGATGCGCGACGAACTGGCCGCGCTGCCCCGCCCGATCGTCTACGCGATCTCCGAGTACGGCGTCTCCAGCCCGTGGACCTGGGCCCGGCCGGTGGCGAACCTGTGGCGCACCACCTACGACCTGGTCCCGACCTGGGAATCGGTGCTCGCGACGATCGACCAGCAGGCCGGCGTCGCCGCCCACAGCGGCTCGCCCGGCGGCTGGAACGACCCGGACATGCTCCAGGTCGGCAACGGCACGCTGACCGCCGACGAGGCCCGCGCGCACTTCAGCGTCTGGGCCGTGCTGAACGCGCCGCTGTTCGCCGGCACCGACCCGGCGAAGCTGAGCGACAGCGACCTCGCGACGCTGGGCAACGCCGAGGCCATCGCCGTCGACCAGGACTTCGCGGGCAGCCAGGGGCGGCAGCTCGACGCGGGTCCCGGCCACCAGGTGTGGGGAAAACCGTTGAGCGGCGGCGGTTTCGCGGTGGTGCTGCTCAACACCGGCAGCACCACCGCGACCGTCTCCGCTTCGGTTCCCGGCGCGTGGCACGTCCGCGACCTCTGGGCCCACCGGGAAACGAGCACTGCCACCGGCGCCGTTTCCTCGACCCTGCGGCCCCACGCGGCGGCCCTGTTGAAGCTCACCCCGAGGTGAGGTCCTTGCCGAAGCAGCGGCTTTCCGGCTCGTTCTTGTAGATGCCGAAGTGCGGGATCTCGGCGTAGCCGGACGAGGTGTACAGCGCGATGGCCTCGGGCTGCTTGGTCCCGGTTTCCAGGACCGCGCGCTTGCGGCCGCACAGCGCCGCCGTGCGCTCCAGCTCGGACAGGATCATCCGCGCGAACCCGCGGCCGCGGGCGGAATCGGCGACGTACATCCGCTTGAACTCGGCGTCGCCGTCCTGGAAGTCGGGCTCGAGGCCGTCGTGGGCGCGCCACGCCCCGCAGGCGACCGCTTCCTCGCCCTGGTAGCCGACGAGGAACACGCCCTGTGGCGGATCGAAGTCCGCCAGGCTCAGCGGAGTGGCGTCCTCGCTGCCGTAGCGCTCGATGTACACCTGCTGCACCGCGGTCATGAGCTTGGCCGCGTCGGGGTGGTCGTAGGGGACCGGAACGATTCTCACGCTTCCGGAGCCTAGATCAGCGCCAGTGCGTCCATCCGCCTTCTCGGGAAAACGGTTTCCCGTCGACGGTGATCCCGGAGCCGGCCATGGTGACCACGCCGATCGTGCGCCAGCCGTCCGGGAGCTCGGTGAACGGCGGGAAGGTGGCCACCAGGGCGTGGTCCTCGCCGCCGGTGAGGACCCAGTCCAGCGGATCCGCGCCGAGGGCGGCACCGACCTCGGTGAGCCGGGCCGGGATGTCGAGATCGGCGGTGCGGACGTCGATGCCGACGTCGGAGGCCTCGCCGATGTGGCCCAGGTCGGCGAGCAGGCCGTCGGAGACGTCGATCATCGCCGTGGCCCCGGCCAGCGCGGCGCGCGGGCCGGCTTCGTAGGGCGGTTCCGGGCAGCGCTGGGCGTTGACGACGCCGACCGGGGACCGGAAGCCGCGGCCGAGCACGGCCAGGCCGGCCGCGGCCCAGCCGAGCCGCCCGTTCACCGCGAGGACGTCCCCGGGCCGCGCACCCGAGCGCGTCACCGGCTCGCGGTCGCCGAGGTCGCCGAGGGCCGTGACGCTGATCACGAGCTGGTCGGCGCGGACCATGTCGCCGCCGGAGACGCCGATGCCGGCGCGTTCGGCCTCGGCCCACATGCCGTCGGCCAGCCCGGTGACGACTTCGCGCGGGGTGTCGGGCGGGCAGGCGAGCCCGACCAGGACGGTGGTCGGGGTGGCGCCCATGGCGGCGACGTCGGCCAGGTTGACCGCGACGGCCTTGCGCCCGACGTGCTCGGGCGAGGACCAGTCGAGCCGGAAGTGGACGCCCTGGACGAGGACGTCCGTGCTGGCGACCACGCGGCCGTCCGGGGCGGCGACGACGGCGGCGTCGTCGCCGGGCCCGAGCAGCGTGCCCGGGGGCTGGCGCCGTCCTTCGGTGACGGCGCGGATGAGCGCGAACTCCCCGGTCTCGGCGACCGTTCCGTCGTTCGGTGACACCGGTCACCTCTGCTTTCTCTACCGGGACAAAGATCGATCACCGATAGTCGGATGCCCTATGTTTTTCCCTGAGCTGGCGATACGTTGCTGATGACGTTCCTACCTTGAGCTTTCGATCCCGACGAAAGGGCGCGCCGTGGTCCACGCATACATCCTCATCCAGACCGAGGTCGGCAAGGCGGCCGCGGTGGCTGCCGAGATCTCCAGCATCCCGGGTGTGACCAGCTCGGAGGATGTCACCGGACCGTACGACGTCATCGTCCGCGCGGCCGCCGACAACGTCGACCAGCTGGGCCAGCTCGTGGTCGCGAAGGTGCAGAACGTGGAGGGCATCACGCGGACGCTGACCTGCCCGGTCGTGCATCTCTGACCTCGAGGTCCGGGGTCTGGGGGTCGTCCCCCTGCGATGTCACTGTGGTGTAGTGGTCGGCGTGCCTGACTCCGACACCGGTGCGCCGCCCCGAGTGGTGCTCGTCACCGCGGCGGCGCTCGCCGTGGCCTTGGCGGTCGCCGTCGCCGTCTTCGCCCTGACCCGGCCTTCCCCCTCGGACTCCGCGGGGCCGCTGCCGTTGGTCCCCGTGCCGGCGCCCGCCGCGGGGTCGCCGGGCTGCACGACGCTGCTGGGTGCGGTGCCCTCCGAGCTGACTTCCAACGGGACTGCGTTGAAGGTGCGGGCGTTGGCGGCCCCGGCGCCGCCCGCGACGGTCGCCTGGGGCGACGCCGATCCGGTGGTCCTGCGGTGCGGCCTCGGGCGTCCCCCGGAGCTGACGCCGACGGCGCAGCTGCGGCTGGTGAACAAGGTGCAGTGGCTGCAGGTGGCGGGCGAGGGCGCGTCGACGTGGTACGTGGTGGACCGTGAGGTCTACGCGGCGCTGACGGTGCCGGACAGCGCCGGGACCGGGCCGCTGCAGGCCGTTTCGGACACGGTGGCCGCGAAGCTGGCGCCGCAGCCGCTGCGATTCGGTTAGCCTCGGCCGGCTTTGGGCCGGCTTTGGCCGGCTATCAGCCGGCTTTCGGTCAGCGCAGGCCGGTTCCGCGGGCGATCGCCGTCTCGATGAGGGTGGTCAGCAGCGTCGGGTAGTCCATGCCGGTGACCTCCCACATCTTCGGGTAGGCGGACTTCGTCGTGAAGCCCGGCATGGTGTTGACCTCGTTGATGATCAGCTCGTGGTTTTCGGTGACGAAGAAGTCGACGCGGGCCAGGCCCTGGCAGTCGAGCGCCCGGAACGCTTCGACGGCCATCGCGCGGAGCTTCTCGGTGACGGCGTCGTCGAGCTTGGCGGGGATGTCGAGCTCGGCGTCGTCGCCGAGGTACTTGGTTTCGAAGTCGTACCAGGCGTTTTCGTCCTCGGACAGGACGCGGATCTCGGCGGGGAGCGAGGCTTCGACGTGGCCGTCGGGGAATTCGAGGACACCGCACTCGACCTCCCGCCCGACGACGGCGGCCTCGACGAGCACCTTGGGATCGGTGGCCCGGGCGAGCTCGATGGCGGCGTCCAGCTCGTCCCAGCCGGCGACGCGCGAGATGCCCACGGAGGAGCCGGCCCGCGAGGGCTTGACGAAGACGGGGAGGCCCAGCTTGGTTTTTTCCTTTTGGTCCAAACTGGACTGCCCCCGCTTGAGGGCGGAGTAGGTCCCGACCGGAAGCCCTTCGGCGGCGAGCAGCTTCTTGGCGGTTTCCTTGTCCATGGCGGCGGCGCTGGCGAGCACCCCGGGCCCGACGTAGGGGATCCCGGCGAGTTCCAGGAGGCCCTGGATGGTGCCGTCCTCGCCGAAGGCCCCGTGCAGGACGGGGAAGACGACGTCGACGCGGGACAGCAATTCGCTCTCCCGCCCGGCTTCGACGGCAACGAGGCCCTGGCTGGACGGATCCCCGGCGAGAACGAGTCCCTGGCCGCCCTCGACGGACGGGAGTTCACGGCCGCGGATGGCGAGCTGAGCGGAGTCCCCGGAGCCGAGCACCCAGCGGCCGTCCCGGGTGATCCCGACCGGCACGGCCTCGAACCGCTCGGGATCGAGATGGCCGAGGACGCTGCCGGCGGACAGGCACGAGATGGTGTGCTCGCTGCTGCGCCCACCGAACACGACGGCCACCCGGATCTTCTCGCTCATGGTGAGCCACCGTACCCGGTGACCTCGCGGAACAGCCGAGCCCGGTGCGCCGGGCGGACAGCAGCGGGCGGTGAACGCAACCGGTGATGGCTTTGGCACGTCCGGTGTGTCGAGGGGTTGGTGGGTTCGGGCTGGGGCGGATTTGGCGGGCCGGGTTTGCTGGGCCGGGTTCGCCCAGCCGAGTTCGCCGTGTTGGGTTCGCCGTGTTGGGTTCGCCCGGTCACACTCGCCCAGCCGAGTCCGCCGGGCCACGCTCACCGAGCCGTTCACCGAGCCCGGTTCGCCCGGTCACCTTCGCCGAGCCGGTTAGCCAGGCTGGGTTTGCCAGGCCGGGTTTGCCAGGCCACGCTCGCCCAGCCGGGTTCGCCGAGCCAGGTTGACCCAGCCACACTCGCCCGCCGAGTTCGCCGAGCCAAGGTCCGCCCGGCCACACTCGCCCAGCCAGGTCCGCCGAGCCAGTTCACCCCGGATTCGCCCGGCCACACTCGCCCAGCCAAGTCCGCCGGGCCAGTTCACCCCGGATTCGCCCGGCCGCACTCGCCCAGCCTGGTCCGCCAGGCCACGCTCACCGACCCGACTTCACCGAGCCAGATTCGCCGGCCACCCTCGCCGAGCCGGTTAGCCAGACCGGGATCGCCCGACCACAAACGCCGAGCCACCTTCACCCAGCCACACTCGCCCAGCCCCGGATTTGCGAGGCCAGGTGCCCCTCTCGCCCCCGAGCAGAACCCGCCCTCCCAGGGGGAACCACCAACCGAATTGACCATATCGCCCCCCACCAACACCAGAAGCCCCAAAACCCCGGGCCCGACAAGGTTTGTCCCCACCAAGGCCCGCTTGTGGACAACCTCAGCGCAACAGCCCCGCCAACACCGGCAAAGCCGCCACCAAGGCCTCCCGCGAACACCCCGCGTACCCGATCGCCACCCCGTGCGCGGAAGGCGGACCGGCAAAATGCCGCGCCAGCCCGTCCAGCCGGATTCCTCGCCGCTCGGCCGCCGCGATCACCGATGCCTCCACCGCCGCCGAGGAAAACGGCACCACCAGGTGCGCCCCCGCGTCGTCGCCCCGGACCGGAACCCCGGCCGCAGACAACGCCCCCGCCAGCAACGTCCGCCGCTCCGCCATCTCGCGGCGGAGTTTGCGCAGGTGGCGGCCCAGGTCTCCGTTCCGGGCGAACTCGTACAGCACCCGCTGACCCGCCGGAGAAGGCCGCGTTCCCGTCGAATCGCGGTACGCCAGCACCGCCGACGTGATCGCCTCCGGCGCCACCATCCAGCCCGCGCCCAGTGTCGGCGTGAGGATCTTCGACGTCGTCCCCAAATGCGCCACGACGTCCGGTGCCAGCGAAGCCAGCATCGGCAGCGGCGCCACGTCGAACCGCAGCTCGCCGTCATAGTCGTCCTCGATGACCAGCATGCCCGCGGAACGCGCCCGCTCGACCAGCGAGACCCGCCGTGCCGCGCTCAGCCTGCTGCCCATCGGATATTGGTGCGCCGGCGAGCAGTACACCGCCCGCGCATCGTCCGGGAGAGAATCCGGGCGCAACCCCTCGTCGTCCACCGGCACGCCCACCACCCGCATGCCCGCGCGCCGGAACGCCTGCACCGCTCGCTGGTAGCCCGGCTCTTCGACGGCGACGACGTCCCCGCGCTCCAGCACCGCCGCGGCCAGTTCCACCACCGCCGCCGTCGTGCCGCCGGTCGCCAGGACCGATCCCGCCGCGAGACCGCGGTGGCGCAGCAGGTGCTCAGACACCGCCGCGCGGTACTCCGGCAGCCCGGCGCGGTGGGCGCGGACCAGTGGCTCCGGGTCCGCCGCCGCCCGCCAAGCGCGGCGCCAGGCCGCTCGGTCCAGTCCCGCCGCCCACGGCGTTCCCGGCCCGAGGTCCAGCAGCGGGGACGGCGAGACCTCGACCGCCGGGACCGGAGGCGCCGGGACCTCCGAAGCCGAAACCGAAGGCGGCGTCGTCACGTAGGTGCCGGATCCGTGCCGTCCCGCGATCCAGCCCTCGGCGTGCAGCTGCTCGTACGCCGCCGACGTCACCGTGCGGCTGACGCCGAGCCGGCCGGCCAGCGCCCGCGTCGAGGGCAGCCGGTCGCCGCCGCGCAGGTGTCCGCTCGCCGCGGCTTCGCGCAGCGCGTCGGCCAATTGGACGGCCAGCGGTGTCACCGCCGCACGATCCAGACTGACCGGGAGCGCGGTGTCGGTGTGGGACACGGAACCTCCTCGAGTGGACTTCCCAAGTGTACGAGAAGTGGCCGTTTTCCGATGCCACTGAGCCGGGAGACGCTGGTCGCATGTTGTCGACCACGCCCCGCACCACGCTCGGCCGCAAGAAGCACCGCGCCGTGACCGACCGCTCCGCACTGCACGCCGTCCTGGACGAAGGCCTGATCTGCCACCTCGGGATCGTCCGCGACGGCGTGCCGCTGGTCCTCCCGACCGGCTACGGCCGCGACGGCGACACGCTCTACCTCCACGGTTCGACCGGCGCCGCCAGCCTCCGCACCGCGGCGCACGGCCTCGACGTCTGCGTCACGGTGACGCTCCTCGACGGGATCGTCTACTCGCGCTCGGTGAACAACCACTCGATGAACTACCGCAGCGCCGTCATCCTCGGCCAGGCGAAGCCGGTCCTCGACGCCGAAGCGAAGACGCACGGCCTCAAGGTGCTCACCGACCACCTCGCGCCGGGCTCGTGGGCGCACGCGCGGGAGGTCAACGCCAGGGAGTTCGCCGCGGTGTCCGTGCTCGCGCTGGACCTCGCCGAGGCGTCGGTGAAGGTGCGCGCCGAGGGCCCGGACGACGAGCCCGGGGATGTCGAAGCGGACACCGCCTGGGCCGGCGTGCTGCCGGTGCGGACGGTCTTCGGCGCGCCCGAGCCGTCCGAAGACCTCTCCCCCGGCTGGTCGGCGCCGGAGCACGTCACCGCGCGAGCGGCAACCGCACGCTGAAGGTCGTCCGGCCCGGCGCCGAAGCCACCGACACCGTGCCGCCGTGCGCGGCGACCAGGGACTGGACCACCGACAGCCCGAGCCCGGTGCCGCCGTTGCCGCGGGTGCGGGAGTCGTCGACGCGGAAGAACCGGTCGAAGATCCGCTCCTGATCCCCCACGGCGATGCCGGGGCCGGTGTCGGTGACCTGGACGACGGCCTCGCCGCCCGACGCCGTCACCGACACGTGCACCGACGTCCCGGGCGGGGTGTGCACGGCGGCGTTGGCCAGCAGGTTGTCCAGCACCTGCCGCAGCCGCACGGGGTCGGCGTCCACGAACGCCGCCGAAAGCGCCGAAGTCAGCGGGTGGTCCGGCCGGCCGGCGGCGAAGGCGTCCGCCGCGTCCCCGGCCAGCTCGGCCAGGTCGACGCGCTCGGGCCGCAACGGCGTCTCGGCGGCGCGCGCGTCGAGCCGGGCCAGCAGCAGGAGGTCGTCGACGAGCACAGTCATCCGGGCCGTCTCCTCGCGGATCTTCGCCAGGTGCGCCTCGCGCTCCGCCGGCTCGTTCGCCGCGGCGTAGCGGAAGAGGTCGGCGTAGCCGCGGATCGATGTCAGCGGCGTCCGCAGCTCGTGCGAGGCGTCCGCGACGAACCGGCGCAGGCGCTCGTTCGCCTCGGTCTTCGCCGCCAGCGAGGTGTCGATGTGGGCCAGCATCACGTTGAACGCCGTCCGCAGCTCTTCGACTTCGGCGCCGCCGCCGGTGCCTGCCGCGCGCACCGGCAGGTCCGGGTTCGCGGTGAGGTCGTGGGAGGCGATGTCGTGCGCGGTGCCGGCCATGTCGGCCAGCGGGCGCAGGCCGCGGCGCAGCACCAGCCGTCCCACGATCACCAGCACGGCCAGCGCGAGCGCGAACGCGCCGACCTCCACCCCGATCAGCTGGCGGACCGTGCCGTCGAGGTCCTTCTGCGGCGCGGCGGACAGCAGCACCGAGTCGGTGTCGACCGGGCACGCGCGCACCCGGTACGGGCCGTCGTCGCGCAGGTAGACCGTGCGCGTGACGTCGCCGCCCGCCGCCTCGGCGGCGATCTTCGCCAGCTGCTCGGCGTCGCCCGGCAGCCGGCCGCCCGGCTCGGGGACGGCGACCCCGTTCCGGACCTTGTACAGCGCCGAGTACCACGAGTACACCGACTGCGGCGAGCCGTGCGTCTCGCGCAGCAGCGGCAGCTGGGTGTTCTGGCTCTTGGACAGCTGCTCGTCGAGCCGCCGGTCGAGGTAGCCGTGCATGATCCCGACCGTCGTGACGCCGACGGCCGCGAACACCACCAGCGCGAGCGCGCCGAGGCCGAGGGTGATCCGGGTGCCCAGCCGGGTGCGCTGCCAGGCCCCGTACCACCGGCGGAGGACGCCCGTCACCGGTGGACCTGCCGCACGACGTACCCGACGCCGCGCACGGTGTGGATCAGCGGCTCGCCGTCGCCCGCGTCGACCTTGCGCCGCAGGTGCGAAATGACCAGTTCGACCACATTGGACCGGCCGCCGAAGTCGTACTCCCAGACGTGGTCCAGGATCTGCGCCTTGGTCAGCACCGCGGGCGAGCGGCGCATGAGGTAGCGCAGCAGCTCGTACTCCGTCGGTGTCAGCTCGGCGAGCCGCTCGCCGCGGCGGACCTCGCGGGTGTCCTCGTCCAACGTCAGGTCGCCGACCCGCAGCACGGCGCCGCGTGCCTCGGGCTGGTGCGCGAGGCCGGCGCTGCGCCGCAGCACCGCCCGCAGCCGCGCCATCAGCTCCTCGACCGAAAACGGTTTCACGAGGTAGTCGTCACCCCCGCGGGTGAGCCCGGCGATCCGGTCGGCCGTCGCGTCCTTGGCCGTGAGGAAGACCACGGGCACCGCGTTGCCGCCCGCCCGCAGGCGGTCGAGCACGGTGAAGCCGTCGAGGTCGGGCAGCATCAGGTCGAGCACGACGATGTCCGGCCCGAACTCCGCGGCCCGGCTCAGCGCGGCCTGTCCGGTGCCGGCCGTGACCGCCTGCCAGCCCTCGTACCGGGCGACGGTGGCGACGAGGTCGGCGATGTGCGGCTCGTCGTCGACGACGAGCAGGCGCACGGGGTCGGGAGTCTGCACCCCTGCATCCTCTCCCGCGGAGGGCGCGGCGGGCGAGGCGAGGCGGCGGCCGACAGGAAGCCGACAGCCGGCACCCAGACTCGCCACAGGACGGGCGGCAAGGCTGGCCTTCGTGAACCGAACCGAAGGGGGATCCGTGTGAGGACCATGACGCAGACCGCCGAGGCCGCGCGCCCGGCGATCCGCCCCCGGATCGCCGCGAAATCCGGCCTCTTCCTCTTCCTCGGCGCCAACGTGGCCGCCGTCACCGTCCTGTTCGTCCAGGCCGGGGTTTCGCAGAACGTGCTGATCACGATCGGCAGGCTCGCCGGTCTGTACGGCGCGCTGGCGATGGCGTTCCAGCTGCTGCTGGTGGCCCGGCTGCCCTGGCTGGACCGCCGGCTCGGGATGGACCGGCTGACCACCTGGCACCGCTGGACCGGCTTCACGATCCTCTGGACCCTGCTGGCGCACCTGGTGTTCATCACCATGGGCTACGCGGAGGTTTCCAGCAAGGGTGTCGTCGACGAGCTGGTCGAGATGGCCGACACGCTCGAAGGGATCCTGCGGGCGCTGGTCGCCTTCGCGGTGATCCTCATCGTCGGCGCCGCCTCGGCGAAGTTCGCGCGCAAGCGGCTCGCCTACGAGACGTGGCACTTCATCCACCTCTACACCTACGCCGCGGTGCTGCTGGCCTTCACGCACCAGATCGCGCTGGGCCAGTCGTTCGCCGGCTCGGAGCCGGCGAAGGCGTACTGGTGGACGCTCTGGCTCGGCGCCGGCGCGGCCGTGCTCGCCGGGCGCGTCGTGCTGCCGCTGTGGCGGAACCTGCGCCACCAATTGCGCGTCACGGCGGTGGTTTCCGAGTCCCCGGACGTCGTTTCGGTGTACATGTCCGGCAAGCACCTGGACAAGATGCCGGCCAAGGCGGGGCAGTTCTTCCTGTGGCGGTTCCTGACCAAAGACCGTTGGTGGCAGGCCAATCCGTTCTCGCTGTCCGCCGCGCCGGACGGCCGTTCCCTGCGGCTGACCGCGAAGGCGCTCGGCGATTCCAGCGCCGGGCTGCGCAACCTGCGCGTCGGGACCCGCGTGTTCGCCGAAGGGCCGTACGGCGCCTTCACGACGATCCACCAGCAGCGGCCCAACGCGCTGCTCGTGGCGGGCGGTGTCGGGATCACGCCGATCCGCGCGCTGCTGGAGGACATCGAAGGCCACGTCGTCGTGCTGTACCGGGTGCGCAACCAGGCCGACGCGGTGCTGCTGCCGGAGCTGAACGAGCTGGCCAAGGCACGCGGCGCCGTCGTGAGTCTCCTCACCGGACCGGACCAGGCGGTCGGGCCGCGCGGCGTGATGCTCGGGCCGGCGAACCTGCACATGATGGTGCCGGACGTGCACGAGCGGGACGTGTTCGTCTGCGGCCCGCCCGGGATGACTTCCGCCGTGCTGCGCAGCCTGCGCGAGCTGCGCGTGCCGAACGCCCAGGTCCACGCCGAACGCTTCAGCCTCGCGGCCTAGGGGGAAGGTGCTGTGAAGAAGACCATTTTCGTCGTCGCGCTGTCGATAGCCGGGTTCATCTCGGTGTGGCGGTTCGAGCCGGGGCCGGTGCAGAACACCGCCGCCGTCGCCCAGGCACCGCCGACGGTGTCCACACCGGCCACTTCGGCGGCACCGTCCACATCGGCCACACCGCCGTCCTCGTCCACGTCCCCTGCTCCGTCCGCTCCGTCCGCTCCGTCCACTTCGGAGACTCCGTCCACTCGGGACACCAAGAACGAGACGGTGACCACGCAGGGCAGCGCCGAGTCGAGCCGGTACGGCACCGTGCAGGTGCAGGTGACGTTCACCGGCTCGCGGATCGCGGTCATCACCCTGCTGCAGGCCCCGGACAGCGGCCGGTCGCTGACCGCTCTCCCGCGGCTGCAGGCGGAAGCGATCAAGGCGCAGAACGCCGACATCGACACGGTGACCGGTGCCACCGAGACGAGCGAGTCGTACAAGACGTCGCTCCAGGCCGCGATCGACGCGAGAGGAAACCGATGACCACCCGCGTCGAACAGGTGATGGGCCTGCCGATCTCGCTCGACCTGCGTGACGAAGACGACTTCGCCGAAGTCGTCGACGACGTCTTCGCGTGGTTCCGCGAGGTCGACGCCCGGTTCAGCCCGTTCAAGGACGACAGCGAGGTCAGCCGGTACGACCGCGGCGAGCTGGCGGCCGCCGAGCTCAGCGACGACCTCCTGGAGGTGCTGGAGCTCTGCGCGTACTACGAGCAGCTCTCCGGCGGCGCGTTCCGCGCGCGGCTGCCCGGCCGCGGCCTCGACCCGTGCGCGGTCGTCAAGGGCTGGGCGGTGCAGCGCGCGGCCGACATGCTGAAGGCCGAGGGCGCGACGACGTTCTGCCTGAACGCCGGCGGCGACGTCGTCACCGCGGGCGAGCCGCAACCGGGCCGTCCGTGGCGGGTCGGGGTGCGCCACCCCGAGCAGCCCCTGGCGGTGTGCGCGGTCCTGGAGTCGCGCAACGGCGCGATCGCGACATCGGCGGCTTACGAGCGCGGCTCCCACATCCTCGACGGCCGCTCCGGCGCCCCGGCGACGGGCCTGATGAGCGTCACCGTGGTGGCCGGCGACCTGGTGACGGCGGACGCGCTGGCCACGGCGGCGTTCGCGATGGGCACCGAGGGCATCACCTGGGCGGCCGACCGCCCGGACTGCGAGATCCTCATCGTCGACGCGGACCGTCAGGTGCACCGGACGTCGGGGCTGGCGCTGGCGTCGTAATCGGTTCGCCTTCCCGGCGGGGCCGCGCCAGACTCGGCGGCACCCGACTTCGAGGAGTGCCATGCCGTCGTCCGTGCTGAACGTGTCCGTCGACTGCGCCGACCCGTACACGCTGTGCGAGTTCTGGAGCGAAGTCACCGGGAAACCGATCCCGGAAGAAGACCAGCCGGGTAACGACGAGGTCGGCTTCCAGCTGAACGACGACACGGCGTTGCTCTTCCTGCGCGTCCCGGAGCCGAAGACGGTGAAGAACCGCCTGCACCTCTGCCTGCAGCCGGACATCCCGCGCGACGAGGAGGTCTCGCGGCTCCTCGGCCTCGGCGCAACCCTGGTGAACGACCTGCGCAACCCGGACGGCACGGGCTGGGCGGTGCTCGCCGACCCGGAGGGCAACGAGTTCTGCGTGCTGAGGAGCGCCGCCGAGCGCGCGAAGACGTCCTGACGGACGCACCGCGCCGGCGGGCCGTGAGCGGCTGAATAGGGTGGCGGCATGGTCCGTCCCCTGATCGCCGTCGCCACGCTGGGCGGCACCATCTCGATGGCCCCGGTCGACGGCGGTGGCGGCGCCGTTCCGCGGTTCGGTGCCGCCGAGCTGCTCGGCGGGCTCGGCGACCTGCCGATGGACGTCCTGGCGGAAACCCTCGCCGGGATCGGCAGTGCGTCGCTCGACTTCGCGACCCTGCTGCGGTGCCGCGAATGGGGCCTGCGCCAGGACGCCGACGGGTTCGTCGTCGTCCAGGGCACCGACACGCTCGAGGAAACCGCGTACTTCCTGGACCTGCACTGGCCGTCGGACGTCCCGGTGGTGGTCACCGGGGCGATGCGCAACGCCGGCCTGTTCAGCCCGGACGGCCCGGCGAACCTGCGCAACGCGCTCACCGTCGCGGCCGATCCGCGCAGCCGCGGCCGGGGCGTGCTCGTCACGCTCAACGACGACGTCCACGCGGCGCGCTGGGTGCGGAAGGCGCATTCGAGCCACCTCGAGGCCTTCTCGTCGGCGCCGGCGGGGCCGCTGGGCATGGTCGTCGAGGACGCCGTGCACTACTTCCACCCGTCGCCGCCCCGGCCGCCTTCCCTCGAGGGTGCCGACTTCGGCGGCCTGGTCCCGGTGGTGGAAGCCGGTCTCGACGACTCGGGAGCGGTGCTGGCGCACGTGGCTTCCCAGCCGGGCGTGCGCGGGGTGGTGATCGCCGCGGCGGGCGTGGGGCACGTCTCGTCCGGCACGGCCGAGGTGATCGCGCGGCTGGTGCCGTCGCTGCCGGTGGTCGTCGCTTCGCGGACCGGCGCGGGCCCGACGCTGCGGGCGACGTACGGCTTCCACGGCTCGGAGTCCAGCCTGATCGCGATGGGCGCGACGATGGCGGGCTGGCTGGACGCGCGGAAATCCCGGATCCTGCTGCACGCGCTGCTGGCGTCCGGGGCGGACCGCGAGGGGATCGAGCGCGGGTTCCGCCTGCGCGGCGACCTGGACTGAGGGGCTCAGTCCGGGATCGGGCCGTCCACCGGGTCGAGGTGGTACGGGCGCATCGCACGGCCCGCGTCGCGGTAGACGTGGACGGAGATCGCCGGGTCCGGGCCGTCGTTGCGGACTTCGTGCACGTACCCGGGCCCGAACACCCGCGACTGCCCCGCGGACAGGGCGTGCAGCTCGGTGACCGCGCGGCCGTCCGGCGCGCGGCGCGCCACGGCCTCGGTCAGGTGGCCGCCGACCACGGTGAACGCGCCGCTGGCGAACGCGTGGTCGTGCAGGTCGGTGCGCTGGCCGGGCAGCCAGCTCATCAGCCACACCTCCTGCTGCTCGTCCTTCGACACGAGCGTCGCGAAGCGCTCGTCGGGGTCGTAGCGCAGCAGGTGGCGCCAGCGGTCGCGGTCGGCGGCGACCTCGAGGGCGACGCGCACGGGGTGGCGCAGCGCGGGGTTTTCGGGTCGCAGCAGGGTGTTGTCCGGAACGGCGAACATGCGGGTCCTCACGGGAAGAAAAGGGTGTCGAGCTGGGCCGGGGCTGGGTTCACCGACAACAGCGACACGCGCGCACGCTCGAGCGGAGGCCGATGCGGCCCCACGACCCGGACATGGCGTGCGCGAACATGCGACCAGAGTCCCAGCCGCTTCCCGCCCGGTCAAGACGTCTCACCTGCCGGGAGATCACGACCACTCGTGCTTCTGGGACCGCCCCAGCAGCTCCGCGCCGGCCTGGCGGGGGTCGACGCCCTCGTGGCAGACGCGGTGCATGGCGTCGGTGATCGGCATGTCGACGCCGACGCTCTGGGCCAGCGCGCGGATCGACGAGCACGACATGACGCCCTCGGCGACCTGCCCGCCGGCCGCCGCCTGCGCCTGTTCGAGCGTCTCGCCGCGGCCGAGGCGTTCGCCGAAGGTGCGGTTGCGCGACAGCGGCGACGAGCAGGTGGCGACCAGGTCGCCGACGCCGGCGAGCCCGGCGAAGGTGAGCGGGTCGGCGCCCAGTTTCGCGCCGAGCCGGGCCATCTCGGCCAGCCCGCGCGTGATGAGCGTCGCCATCGTGTTGGTGCCGAGGCCCAGCCCCGCGGCCATCCCGGTGCTGAGCGCGATCACGTTCTTGCAGGCGCCGCCGAGCTCGCAGCCGACGACGTCGGTGTTCGTGTACGGGCGGAAGTAGGAGTTGGCGCAGGCGCGCTGGATCGCGACGGCGCGTTCGTGGTCGGCGCAGGCCAGCACGGAGGCGGACGGCTGCCCGGCGGCGATCTCCTTGGCGAGGTTCGGCCCGGTGACGACGACGACCTCGGCGGCGGTGACGTTGACGATTTCGCCGATCACCTCGCTCATCCGCTTCAGCGTGCCGAGTTCGACGCCCTTGGCGAGGCTGACGAGGATCGCGTCGCGCGGCAGCAGGTCGCGCCACGCCGTCAGGTTCGCCCGCAGGCTCTGGCTGGGCACGGCGAGGACGACGGCTTCGGCGTCGTCCAGGGCCTTCGCCGGGTCGCTGGTGGCGGTGATGTTCCCGGGCAGGGCCACGCCGGGCAGGTAGGCGCTGTTGGTGTGCCGTTCCCGGATGTCCTCGGCGACCTGTTCACGGCGCGCCCACATCGTGACGTCCCGGCCGGCGTCGCCGAGCACCTTGGCGAAGGCGGTACCCCAGGAGCCGGCCCCGAGCACGGTGACCCGCTGCACGTCGGCGCGCATCAGGCGGGATCCCCCGGCTTCGCCGAGGGCGGTTCCTCGTGCCGGATCTCGGCGAGGAGCCGGGTCACCTCGTCCATCATGACCTTGGTGACTTCGCGCAGCTTCGTCGCGCTGCGGGTGTTGCCGCCGCGGTAGGCGGACAGGTCGATCGGGTCGCCGACGTAGTGGGTGATCGTCTTGCGCGGGAACGGCGTGAACTTCTTCGTGTAGCCGTTGAAGATCTGGCTGGTGCCCCACCGGGCGACGGGGATGATGGGAACGTCGTTCTGCAAGGCGAGCCGCGCGGCGCCGGTGAAGGACTCCTTCGGCCAGCCGGCGGGATCCTTGGTGATGGTGCCTTCGGGGTAGATGACGACGACCTTGCCCTGTTCGAGGGCTTCGTGGGCGGCCTTGAGACTGTCCCCGGCGGCGGCCGACCCCCGCGAGACGGGGATCTGCCCCGACCCGGAGACGATCGGGCCGAGGATCGGCGCGCGCGTCAGGCTCTCCTTGAAGAGGAATCGCGGGACGCGCTTCTGCCGGTGCACGAAGACGGCGTCGACGGCGGGGTCGAAGTGCGAGATGTGGTTCATGACGAGCAGGGCGGGCCCCTGCCGCGGGATCTTTTCGGCCCCGACGTAGACCCGCCGCCCGATGGCGGTGAGCGGGTAGAACAGTACGGCGGCGAGCCCCACCCAGAAGCCGCCCTTCTCACGCCGGGCCACGATCTCCTCCTCCACACGTCACGTCCGGGGCTTGATCCTGCCGCGCCGGGCTCCGGCCGGTCCAGGGAGGGTGGCTTCAGCGGCGGTGGCGGGGGTCGTGACCAGGCCGGGGGCCGCCCGCCCCACGCAGCCCGCCCCGAACCTGTCCACAACACCCGTCACCTGTGGACAACCCGCCCCGGCCACCACCGGCCGCCTCGGCTTTCGGGTAAAAATGGACACGTGGACGTCGATCTGGTCGTGCCGATGAAACACCCCCGCGACGGCAAGTCGCGGCTGCGTGGTGCCGTCGAGGTGGAGCGCCACGCCGGGCTGGTCATGGCGTTCGCCGCCGACACGCTCGCCGCCGTGGCCTCGAGTGCGCGGGTCAGGCGCGTCCTGCTCGTCGCCGCCGATCCCGAAGCCGTTGCCGAACTGGGCGAACTCGGCGTCGAGATCGTCGCCGAACCCGCCGAAAAGTCCCTCAACGCCGCTTTCCGTCACGGCGAAGCCCTGCTCAAAGCCGACGATCCGGACGCCGTCGTCGGTGCCCTCCAAGCCGACCTCCCCGCCCTGCGCGCCGTCGATCTCACCGCCGCCATCGCCGAGGCCGCCGGCACCCGGGCCTTCGTCGCCGATCGCCAGGGCACCGGCACCACCCTGCTGCTGGCCGCCCCCGGCGAGCCCCTCGATCCCCGCTTCGGGCCCGGCTCGGCGCGGCTGCACGCCGCGTCCGGGGCGATCGCCCTGTCCCGGCCGCTGCCGACCCTGCGCAGCGACGTCGACACCCCGGATGATCTCGCCCACGTCCGCGCCCTCGGTGTCGGAAAACACACCGCCGCCCGCCTCGGCGAACCGCGCTGAGCTGTTCATCCGACCTTCACCGAGGCCTGCGCAATTCCGCGTGACGTAGTGAAGAATGGGGGCCGTGAGCACAGACGACGGCAGTACGCCCGCACCGCGGAGGCGACGGAACCCGGCCAGCGGATCTTCGGAGACGGCGAAGAAGACCCCCACCGCCAAACCGGCGGCCGCCAAGAAGGTCCCGTCGAAGTCCACCGCCCGCGACACCGCCGCCCGTGCCACCGCCGGCAAGACGCGCACCCGCAAGCCCACGTCGCCGGCGGCCACCCCGGCGCCGACGCGGCGCCGCAGTTCCACCCAGGGCAACCCGGTCGCGGCCGAGGAGTTCCGGGCCGTTCCCTCGGCGCCGCCGGCGGTCACCGCCGCGCCCACCGCCGTCGAGACGCTGCCCGACGACCGGTACTTCAACCGCGAGCTCTCGTGGCAGGACTTCAACGCCCGTGTGCTCGCGCTGGCCGAGGACGAGTCGCAGCCGCTGCTCGAACGGGCGAAGTTCCTCGCGATCTTCGCGTCCAACCTGGACGAGTTCTACATGGTCCGCGTCGCCGGCCTGAAGCGCCGCGACGAGACCGGCCTGCTGGTGCGCAGCGCGGACGGGCTCACCCCGCGCGAGCAGCTCGGCTACATCGCCAAGCGCAACCAGGACCTGGTCGAGCGGCAGACCGGCGCGTTCGAGAAGCACCTGCGCCCGCAGCTGGCCGAGCAGGACATCCACATCGTCGGCTGGGCCGACCTGGCCGGCGCCGACCAGCTGCGGCTGTCGAGCTACTTCTCCGAACAGATCTTCCCGGTCCTGACGCCCCTGGCCGTCGACCCGGCGCACCCGTTCCCGTACATCTCGGGCCTTTCGCTCAACCTCGCGGTGACGGTCCGCGACCCGGAAGGCGGCACGGAGCGCTTCGCCCGGGTGAAGGTGCCGAGCAACGTGCCGCGCCTGATGCGCGTCGAGACCGAGCGCACCAGCCGGACGGCGACGTTCCTCCCCCTCGAAGAGCTCATCTCCGCCCACCTGGGTGAGCTGTTCACCGGCATGGACGTCACCGAGCACCACGTCTTCCGCGTCACCCGCAACGCCGACTTCGAGGTCGACGAAGACCGCGACGAGGACCTCCTGCAGGCCCTCGAGCGCGAACTGGCGCAGCGCCGGTTCGGCCCGCCGGTGCGCCTCGAGGTCGCGCAGGACATGAGCGAGCACATGCTCGAGCTGCTGCTGCGCGAGCTGGACGTCGACCCGGCGGACGTCGTCGAGGTGCCCGGCCTGCTCGACCTGACCTGCCTGCACCAGCTGTCCGGTGTGGACCGCAAGGAGCTGAAGGACCGGCCGTTCGTCCCGGCGACGCACCCGGCGTTCGGCGAGCGCGAGACGCCGAAGAGCGTTTTCGCGACGCTGCGCGAGGGCGACGTGCTGGTGCACCACCCGTACGACTCGTTCTCGACCAGCGTGCAGCGCTTCATCGAGCAGGCGGCCGCCGACTCGAAGGTCCTCGCGATCAAGCAGACGCTGTACCGGACGTCGGGTGACTCCCCGATCGTCGACGCGCTGATCGACGCCGCGGAGGCGGGCAAGCAGGTCGTCGCGCTGGTGGAGATCAAAGCGCGGTTCGACGAGCAGGCGAACATCACCTGGGCGCGGACGCTGGAGCGCGCGGGCGTGCACGTCGTGTACGGCCTGGTCGGGCTGAAGACGCACTGCAAGGTGTCGATGGTGGTGCGCCAGGAGGGTTCGACGATCCGGCGCTACTGCCACATCGGCACCGGCAACTACAACCCGAAGACGGCGCGGCTGTACGAGGACCTCGGGCTGCTGACGGCGGATCCGAGCATCGGCGCGGACGTCACCGACCTGTTCAACGTCCTGACCGGCTACTCGCGCCAGGACACCTACCGGACGATCCTGACGTCGCCGCACGGCATCCGGCGCGGCATCGTGCGCGCGATCGGCGAGGAGATCGAGCTGGCCCGGGCCGGGCAGCAGGCCGGGATCCGGATCAAGTGCAACTCGCTGGTCGACGAGCAGGTGATCGACGCGCTCTACCACGCCTCGCAGGCCGGTGTGCCGGTCGACGTCGTCGTCCGCGGGATCTGCGCGCTCAAACCGGGTGTCGAGGGACTGTCGGAGAACATCCACGTCCGGTCGATCCTCGGCCGGTTCCTGGAGCACTCGCGGGTCTTCCACTTCCGCGCGGGCGGAACGCACTGGATCGGCAGCGCGGACATGATGCACCGCAACCTGGACCGGCGGATCGAGGCGCTGGTGCGCGTCAAGGATCCGAAGCTCACCGGGCAGCTCGACGACATGTTCGACTCGGCGCTGGACCCGGCGACGCGCTGCTGGGTGCTGACGGCGAGCGGCGAGTGGTCGCCGTTCCCGGCCGAAGGCTCGCGCGTGCGTGATCACCAGCTGGAGCTGGCGAAGCTGCACGGGGCCGCCGGATGACCCAAGAGGTACGGGCGGCCGGCGCGGTGCTGTGGCGCGTCGCCGGGGGCGCGACGGAGGTCGCGCTGGTGCACCGCCCGCGGTACGACGACTGGTCGTTCCCGAAGGGAAAACTCGACCCGGGCGAGACGATCGCCGAGGCCGCGGTGCGGGAAGTCCGCGAGGAGACCGGGTTCACCGCGGTCCTGGGCCGCTACCTGGCCCGGACGGCGTACCCGGTGCCGGCGCGCCACGGGTCCGGGACGGTGCCGAAGACGGTCGACTACTTCGCGGCGGAAGCGGTTTCCGGCGGGTTCGAGGCGAACGACGAGGTCGACGAGCTGCGCTGGCTGGACCCGATGGCGGCGGAAAAGCTGCTGACGCGGCCGGAGGACGTCCGGGTGCTGCGGGCGTTCTGCGAGCTGCCGGTGGGCTTGACGACGCTGTTGCTGGTGCGGCACGCGAAGGCGGGCAAACGCGACGAGTGGTCCGGCGACGACGACCTCCGGCCGTTGTCGGAGGCGGGCCGTCGCCAGGCGGCGGCGCTGCGCCGGGTGCTGTCGTTGTTCGGCCCGGACCGGGTGTTGTCGGCCCCGCGGCTGCGCTGCGTGCAGACGGTCCACGGGGTGGCGGAGGACTTCGCGGCCGAAGTGCGCCATGAGCCGTTGTTCTCGGAAGAGGGCTACTGGCCGGACCCGGTCCTGGGCGCGGCGCGCCTCCTGGCGGTCGCCGGGGACGGCGGAACACCGGTGGTGTGCAGCCAGGGCGGCGTGATCCCGGACCTGGTGAGCGCATTGGCGGACCGTGACGGAGTGGAGCTCCCGGCCGCGCGCGGCGGGGTGGTGCCGAGCAAGAAGGGCTCGTTCTGGGTGTTGTCGTTCCGCCCGCCGACGGCCTCGGAAGGTCCGTTGCTCCTGGCGGCGGACTACCACCCGAGCGCCCTGCCGGTCCCCTCCCCCAGCCACTCCTGAGCCGGTGGTCCACCCGGGCCGCAGAGCGCTGTCAGCACGAGACAGCGCCGTGACAGTCGATCTTGGTGTACTTGCTGAGGGTCCCGCTGGGCTGCGCCGGGCTAGGGGTACGGCGCATCCCCGGGCGAGGGGGTTCCTGTCGGCACCGTGGCCAGCAGGGCCTGGACCTCGGTGACGCGGGGGTCGCCGAGGCGCTGGCTGACCGTCAGCGCTTCGGTCCAGTGGCCGCCCGCCTCGTGCGCGCGGCCCATGCGGTGCTTGAGCCGGCCGAGGGTGATCTGGACGTCGATCGTGCCGTAGTCGGCGTTCAGTTCCTTGAGCTCGGCGAGCGCGTCGAGGCCGGCCCGTTCCGCTTCGTCGTGCCGGCCGGCTCCTTCGAGGGCCTCGGCGACATTCCCGAGCGCCAGCGCCGCGTGGTAGCGGTCGCCCAGTTCCGCGAAGGCTTCGTGCGCGGCCTGGGCGGCTTCGGCGGCGTGGTCGTAGTCGCGGAGGCCGATGCGGCTGGCGCTGACGTTGAGGAGCGCGTGCGGCACGAACCTCCGCTGGCCGTGGTCGCGCGCGAGGTGGACGGCTTGGAGGGCGTGGCGTTCGGCTTCGGCGTATTCGGCCCGGACGTAGTACGCGCCGGCGAGGTTGGACAGGATCGCCACCGTCAACGCGGTGCCGTCGCCGTTCTCGGACGCGGCGCGCGCTTCCTCCAGCGCCTCGAGCGCCTGGTCGGGCTGGAGGGTGCGCAGGTAGGCCGAGCCGAGGTTGTTGGCGCTGTACTGGAGACCGGTGCTGTCGCCGGCGTCGCGGGTGGCGGCGACGGCCGTGCGCGCGGTGGTGATCCAGTCGTCGCGGTCGTGACGCTCGGCGAAGAACCCGCGCAGGAGCCAGGCGAGTTTCCAGGCGTGCGCGGTCCAGCCGTGACCGGCGGCGATGCCGACGAGCGCGGTGAGGGCCTGCCGTTCGGTGGTGTACCAGGCGATCGTCTGCTCGTGCTGTGCGAAGCGGACGGCGGGCAGCGGCGCGGGGTCGAGCGTGATGTCCTCGGTGAGCAGGTCGGGACGGACCAGTTTGTTCGCCTCGGCGACACTGGCGAGGTACCAGTCGACGAGCCGGCGCAGCGCCGCCGCGCGTTCGGCCTCCGTCGTTTCGGTTTCGACGAGTTCGCCCGCGTAGACGCGCAGCAGGTCGTGGAACTGGTAGCGGTCGGTCCCGGGCTGGTTGAGCAGGTGGGCGGCGGCGAGCTGGTCGGCGAGCTCACGCGCTTCGCGCAGGTCGACGCCGGCGAGCGCGGCGGCCGAGGAGAGGCTGAAACCGTGGCCGGGGTGCAGGCCGAGCAGCCGGAAGAAGCGCGCCGCGGCCGGGCGCAGGGCCTTGTACGACCAGGAGAACGCGGCCCGGAGGTCGGTGCCGGCGTCCTGCGGGTCGCGGAGGGTGTCGAGCCGCAGCCGCTGGTCGCGGAGTTCTTCGACGATGCCGGCGAGTGAGACGCCGGAAAACCGTGAAGCGCGTTCCCCGGCCAGCGCCAGTGCCAGGGGCAGGCGCCCGCAGAGCTGCACGAGTTCGGCGACGGCGTCGGGCTCGGCGGCGAGGCGCTGCGACCCGACGCTGCCGGCGAGCAACGCGGTGGCGTCGCGGTCGTCGAACGAGCGCAGGGCGATGCGGCGGGCGCCGTCGCGGGCGACGAGGCCGCGCAGCTGGTTGCGGCTGGTCACCACGACGAGGTTGCCGGGCCCGGGCAGGAGCGGGCGGACCTGGTCGGCGTCGCGGGCGTTGTCGAGCAGCATGAGGGTGCGGCTGCCGGCCAGCCTGCTGCGCAGCAGCGCCGAGCGTTCCTCCACAGTGGAGGGCAGGGTCTCGGCCGGGACGCCGAGGGCGCGCAGGAAGCCGGCCAGCGCGGCGCCGGGCGTGACCGGGGTGTCCGCGGAGTGGCCGCGCAGGTCGAGGAAGAGCTGGCCGCCGGGGAAGCGGTCGCGGACGCGGTGGGACCAGTGCACGGCCAGCGACGTCTTCCCGACCCCGGCGGTGCCTTCGATGACGACGATGCCGGACGCGCCGCCGGGCGGCAGCCGGTCGAGTTCGGCGAGTTCGGGGCCGCGGCCGGTGAAGCCCGCGACGTCGAAGGGCAGTTGCCGCGGGACGGTGTGGACGGCCGGATCGGCGTCGGCGGCGAGCAGTTCGGCGTGCAGCCGGCGGAGGTCTTCGCCCGGTTCGACGCCCAGTTCGTCGGCCAGCAACGCCCGCAGCCCGGCGTACCGGGCGAGCGCTTCGGCGCGGCGCCCGGACCGGGCGAGGGTGCGCACCAGCCGTTCCCACAACGACTCCCGCAGCGGGTGCTGGGCGACGAGGTCGGTGAGTTCGGCGATGAGCCGCGCGTCGGGGACGAGCCCGGCGTCGAGGTCGATGCGCTGTTCGACGGCGAAGAGGTACCGCTCGGTCAGCAGCGGCCCCCATTCGGCGGCCAGTGCGGGAGAGCCGACGCCTTCGAGCGGGACGCCACCCCAGCCGTCGAGCGCGGCGGTGAGCAGTTCTCTGCGACGCGCGGGTTCCGTCGCGGCGGCGGCCTGGTCGAGGGTCTGGAGGAAGCGCAGGGCGTCCACCCGGGACGGGTCGACGGCGAGCCGGTAGCCGTCCGGTTCGGTGACGACGGTGTCTTCGCCGCAGAGCCGGCGCAGGCGCATCACGTAGGTCTGCAGGCTGCCCCGGATGTGCGCGGGCGGAGTTTCGCCCCACACGCCCCGGGCGAGGGCATCGATCGACACGAGACGGCCGGCGGCGAGCGCGAGCGTGGCGAGCAGCGCGCGCTGGCGGGAACTGGTCAGCACGACCGGCGAACCGTCGACGAGCACCTGGAACGGGCCGAGCAGCCGGATGTCGATGGTGGTCGCCCCCAGGTTCGCCTCGCGCACGGCCGGCCCGCGCCGCACGCGGGCCCCGAGGAACGCAGCGTGGCATCACTCGGCCGGGCGCTCAAGCAACTTTGCGAAATTGGCGGAACCGGTCCCGGGGCGGGGGTTGGGCCGAGCGGGTGACGCGCGGTGTCCGTTCGGGACGCTGATGCTGGCAGCGGGTGACTTTCGGTTCGTTCGGCTCGGCGCGGCCGAAGAGTCGGCTCGCGTACGTGGAGAGTCGGCTCGCGTACGTGGAGAGTCGGCTGGCGTACGTGGAGAGTCGGCTGGCGTACGGGGAGCGTCGGCCCGCGTACCCGGACAGTCGGTTCGCGTACCCGGACAGTCGGTTCGCGGGCCAGAGAGCGGTTCGCGCGCCCGGAGGCTCGGCTCGTGTACTCGGACAGTCGGTTCGCCCGCGCCCCGACTCGATCCGCGCGCCGACCGTCCCGGTACGCGAACCAGCTGACTGGGTACGCGAGCCGCCCTTCCAAGCGGGCGGGTGGCTTCTGCCGCAACGTCCGGACATGCGGCAGGGCCCCGCGCACGTCGCGCGGGGCCCTGCCGAAAAGCCGCTCGTCCAGCAGGGGTAACCCCCTGGGGGTCCCCCGGATTTCACGTTACCGCAGGGGTCCGACAGTTTTTGGCCGGTCAGTCCTTCTTCGCCGCGGCCGAAGTCCGCCGCGACGTGGTCTTGGCCGCCGTGGTCCGGCGAGCCGTGGCGGGCTTCGCGGCGGTGCTCTTCGCCGCCGTGGTCGCTTTCGCCGCCGTGGTCTTCGCCGCTGTCGTCGCCTTCGCGGCCGTGGTCTTCGCCGCCGTGGTCTTCGCCGCCGTGGTCTTCGCCGCCGTGGTCGCCTTCGCCGCCGCGGTCTTTGCCGCCGTCGTCGCCTTCGCCGCCGCGGTCTTGGGTGCCGCCGCCTTGGTGCGCGTGGTTGCCGGCTTCGCCGCCGTCGTCTTCGGGGCGGCCTTCGCCGCCGTTGTCCTCGTCGTTGCCGGCTTGGCCGCCGTTGCGCGGGTTCGCGTGGTCGTCGAACGCGTCGTGGCGGCCTTCGGAGCCGCGGCTGTGCCAGTCGAGGATGCGCGAGTCGTGGTCGCCGCCGCGCGGGTGCCCGTCGTTGCGCGCTTGACCGGGGTGGCCTTCGGCAACTTCTTCGCTCCCGACACGACGTCCTTGAAGGTGGTGCCGGCGCGGAAGGCGGGCACGTTCGTCTTCTTGACCCGCACCGCTTCGCCGGTGCGCGGGTTGCGGGCCGTCCGCGCTGCGCGGGCGCGTTTCTCGAACACCCCGAAGCCGGTGATGTTGACCTTTTCGCCCTTGTTGACCGTCCGGATGATGATGTCGACCAGACCGTCGACCGCCTCGGAAGCGGCCTTCTTGTCGCCCAGGCGCTCGGTCAGCGCCTCGATCAGCTGGGCCTTGTTGGCCATGTCCAGTCCTCCAGGAAGGATCCACGGCCGCGTCGGCCGGCTAGCGACACGGTATTACCAAGGCAGCACAAATTCCACCCGGTGCGCGGAAACTTTCCCTTGCCCCGGGAGGGGTTCCGCCGCGCGGCGAGCCCGGTGAAGGGCTCCTGGAGGGCCGTACGACGTCTGGGCGAAGCAGCCCGAAAGGGGCGGGATCTGTTGCGGCGCAAGCGATCCCGCCCCAAGACCGGGCTAGCCGGCGGCCACCGGCGTCGTCGTCGGCTTCCACGACGGGCGGCTCGCCTCGAAGGTGTCGATCTCACCGGCATGGCGCAACGTCAGCGCGATGTCGTCGAGGCCTTCCAGCAGCCGCCAGCGGACGTAGTCGTCGATCTGGAAGGGCGCGGTGAAGTCCTTGGCCCGCACGGTCTTGGTCTCGAGGTCGACCGTGACCTCGGTGCCGGGCTCGTTCTCCAGCAGCTTCCAGAGCAGCTCGACGTCGTGCTGCTCGCACTGGGCGGCCACCAGGCCGCCCTTGCCGGAGTTGCCGCGGAAGATGTCGGCGAACCGGGCGGAGATGACGACCTTGAAGCCGTAGTCCATCAGCGCCCAGACGGCGTGCTCGCGGGAGGAACCGGTTCCGAAGTCCGGCCCCGCGACGAGCACGCTTCCGTTCCTGAACGGCTCCTGGTTGAGGATGAAGTCCTCGTCGCCGCGCCAGGCGGCGAACAGACCGTCCTCGAAGCCGGTCCGGGTCACCCGCTTGAGGTAGACCGCCGGGATGATCTGGTCGGTGTCCACGTTGGACCGGCGCAGCGGGACGCCGACGCCGGTGTGCTGGGTGAACGGTTCCATGTTCGGTAGCTCCTCGGGTGGGTCAGCGGGCGGCGGTCAGCAGGTCTTCCGGCGACGACAGCGTGCCCCGGACGGCCGTGGCGGCGGCCACGAGCGGCGAGACCAGGTGCGTCCGGCCGCCCTTGCCCTGCCGGCCCTCGAAGTTGCGGTTCGACGTCGACGCGCTGCGCTCACCCGGCTTCAGCTGGTCCGGGTTCATGCCCAGGCACATCGAGCAGCCGGCCTGGCGCCACTCGGCGCCCGCCTCGGTGAAGACCTGGTCGAGCCCCTCGGCCTCGGCGGCCTTGCGGACGCGCATCGAGCCGGGAACCACCAGCATCCGGACCGAGTCCGCCACTTTCCGACCGCGCAGCACCTCGGCCGCGGCCCGCAGGTCCTCGATCCGGCCGTTGGTGCAGGAGCCGAGGAAGACGGTGTCGACGGCGATCTCCCGCAGCGGCGTGCCGGGCTTCAGGTCCATGTAGGACAGGGCTTTTTCAGCGGCGATGCGGTCGTTCTCGTCCGGGATCGCCTCCGGGTCGGGCACCTCGGCACTCAGCGGGAGGCCCTGGCCGGGGTTGGTGCCCCAGGTCACGAACGGCGTCAGCGCACTCGCGTCGAGGTGCACCTCGGCGTCGAACTCGGCGCCGTCGTCGGTGCGCAGCTGCCGCCAGTTCTCGACGGCGGCGTCCCAGTCCGCGCCCTGCGGCGCGTGCGGACGGCCCTTCAGGTAGGCGAACGTCGTCTCGTCCGGGGCGATCATCCCGGCGCGGGCGCCGGCTTCGATCGACATGTTGCAGACGGTCATCCGCGCCTCCATGGACAACGCCGCGATCGCCTCCCCCCGGTACTCCAGGATGTAGCCCTGGCCGCCGCCGGTGCCGATCTTCGCGATCACCGCGAGGATGATGTCCTTCGCGGTGACGCCGGGCCGCAACTCGCCGTCGACGGTGATCGCCATCGTCTTGAACGGCCGCAGCGGCAGCGTCTGGGTGGCCATCACGTGCTCGACCTCGGACGTGCCGATGCCGAACGCGATGGCGCCGAACGCGCCGTGCGTGGAGGTGTGGCTGTCGCCGCAGACCACGGTCATGCCGGGCTGGGTCAGGCCGAGCTGCGGGCCGATGACGTGCACGATGCCCTGCTCGGCGTCACCCATCGGGTGCAGCCGGACACCGAACTCCTTGCAGTTGCGGCGAAGGGTGTCGACCTGGGTGCGCGAGACCGGATCGGCGATGGGGAGCTCGATGTCGACGGTCGGGACGTTGTGGTCCTCGGTCGCGATGGTCAGGTCGGGGCGGCGCAGCTGCCGCCCGGCCAGGCGGAGGCCGTCGAAGGCCTGCGGGCTGGTGACTTCGTGCAGCAGGTGGAGGTCGATGTAGAGGAGGTCCGGTTCGGCGCCTTCGCCTCGGCGCACGAGGTGGCTTTCCCACACCTTCTCCGCCAGTGTGCGGGCCTTGCCGGTCGGGCTGGTCATCTCCGGCTCCTTCCACGGTTCGACGTCGGAACTCGGGCGCGCACCTGCGGAACGGATGCGAGCCGCGAAGGAAGGGCGCAGCTCGAGTTCGGGGTTTCCCAGATACTGGACTTCCCAAAGTGCGGGACGCTAGTATCGGGTCGTGGGACAGCATAGCGGTATCGGAGTACTGGACAAAGCAGTGGCCGTCCTGCAGGCGGTCGCGGACGACCCCTGCGGCCTCGCGGAACTGTGCACGCGGACCGGCCTTCCCCGGGCCACCGCGCACCGGCTCGCGGTCGGCCTGGAGGTGCACCGGCTGCTGCGCCGCGGTCCCGACGGGCGCTGGCGCCCCGGTACGGCACTGGCCGAGCTCGCGGGCGGTTCGACGGACCCGCTGCTCGACGCGGCGGGCGTGGTGCTGCCGAAACTGCGCGACGTCACGGGTGAGAGCGTCCAGCTGTACCGGCGCGACGGCGTCCAGCGCGTGTGCGTCGCGACGGCGGAGCCGCCGAGTGGCCTGCGCGACACGGTGCCGGTGGGCTCGCGCCTGCCGATGACGGCGGGGTCGGGCGCGAAGGTGCTCGCGGCCTGGGCGGACCCGCACACGCAGCGCACGATCCTGGCGGACGCGGTCTTCGGCGAGCGCACGCTCCTGGAGGTCCGGCGGCGC
The DNA here is from genome assembly GCF_030285645.1 of Amycolatopsis sp. DG1A-15b. Classification (GTDB taxonomy): domain Bacteria; phylum Actinomycetota; class Actinomycetes; order Mycobacteriales; family Pseudonocardiaceae; genus Amycolatopsis. Next base: position 9,971,332 of record NZ_CP127296.1, on the reverse strand, counting down.
GGCTGGGCGCAGAGCGTGGCGGAACGCGAGCCGGGCGTGGCGAGCATTTCGGCGCCGGTACGGGATTCGGCGGGGACGGTCGTGGCCGCGGTGTCGGTGTCGGGGCCGATCGAGCGAATCGGCCGCAAGCCGGGAGCGCGCTGGGCGGCGGATCTCCTCGCCGCGGCGGATGCGTTGCAGGAACGGCTCTGAGGTCGCTGCCCGGGTCCGCTTTTCCACAGGCTGGTCGTGATGTGGACAAGCAGGCCCGGGCGGCGCCTTTTCCGGGGCTTTCGTCGGCAGGGGCCGATAGACTCGATTCCGGGGGGGCGCCCCGAGTTCCCGCAGCCGAGCCGCGGCTTCGACGCCGAAGAGCCCGAAAACCGGCAACCTCCCCCGCGGACACGTGGCGGCCGCCGGCCGAGGTGATTGCGCGCGGCAGGGACACCTGACACGGTGAGCCGATGCTGAATCAGGTGGCCGACGGTGTGTGGGTGCGGCAGAGCGAGTGGGTCTGGAGCAACACCACCGTCGTGCAAGCGGACGACGGGCTGGTCGTCGTCGACCCCGGGATCACCGGCGCCGAACTGGCCGAGCTCGCCGACGATCTGGACCGGCTCGGGATTCCCGTCGTCGCCGGGTTCTCCACCCACCCGCACTGGGACCACCTGCTCTGGCACCCCCGCTTCGGCGACGTCCCCCGGTACGCCACCGCCGCCAACGCGCGGATCGCCGGTGAAGCGCGGGAACGAGCCCAGGCCATGGCCCAGGAAACCGCGCCGGACATTCCCCTTGAACCGATCGCGCTCCTGACTCCGCTGCCGGACGGCGGCGACGGCAGCGGCGACGGCAGCAGCGGACCGATCCCGGGCGAGCTCATCGAGCACGACGCGCACGCCGTCGGCCACGCCGCTCTCCTGCTCGCCGACCGGGGCGTCCTGATCGCCGGCGACATGCTCTCCGACGTCCTGATCCCGCTGCTCGATCCGCGCCGACCGGACCAAGCGGACACCTACCCGGCCGCACTCGACCGACTGGAAGAAGCCGCTCAGCGCGTCGATGTCCTGATCCCCGGGCACGGGGCCGTGGCCAAGGGGCCGGAGATCGCGGCCCGCTTCGCCGTCGACCGGGCCTACCTCGCCGCGGTGCAGCGCGGCGAAGACCCCGATGACCAGCGTTGGGGGAAGCGCACGTAGCGCCGTTCGGGTGACCGTGGCCGAAGTGGCGTATTCGGTGACGGCGGCCACGTCTCCTCTGAGTCAGCACCACAGAGGGGGATGACCACCATGAACACCGAACTGAACCGCCGGGCGATGGCGATGCTGCGGGCCGTCGGGGCCGGGCGGGCCGAACTCACCTGCAGCTGTGAACCCGACCTGCGGGTCGACGGCCTGCCCTGCTGCGACCAGGCGACCGCGCACCAGCTGGCCCGGGCCGGTCTGATCCGGCCCGTGCGGGTCGTCGCCGTCGGGCAGTGGGCGCGGGCGGAACTCACCGCCGAGGGCCTCCGGGCGGTGGGCGGTACTCTCGCCGCCGCGTGACGCAACCTTCCGGCCCGCTCGCGCGTGTACCCGGCAAACGCGAGGGGGATCCATGAAGACTGCCACCGCCCTGCTCGGCGCCGCCCTGCTGCTGTCCGCGTGCGCGAACACGCCGGCCGGGGCCCCGCCGTCCCAGAACCTGCGCCCGGTCGAGACCATCACGTCCGCGCCGGTCGCCGATCCGGCCGCCGTGCGCTGGATGGACGGCTTCTGCGCCGCCGTCCACGGCTACCGGGAACGCACCAACCGGGAAGCCGAAGTCGCGCAGCCGACGCCCGGCTCGGTCGACGAGTCGCAGAAGGCGCTCAGCGCGTCGCTGGGCGGCATCGCGGCCCGCACCGGCGAAACGGTCGACAAGCTCAACGCGCTGCCGCCCGCGCCGGTGCCGCTCGGCGACACCGTCCGGCAGGCCTTCGTCACGAAGTTCACGAAGGCCCGCGACCGCGCCGCCGAGGCGAAGACCACGTTCGACCGCGCGAAGCCGGGCAACGAGGCGTCCCAGGTCTCGGCCGTCAAGGCCGTCCAGGAGGCGCAGCAGGACGTCGACGGCACCTACGACCCGGTCGGCGCCGTGGCGGCGTCCCCGGAGCTGATGCTCGCCGCCACCGCCGCGCCCGGCTGCAAGGCCTGAGACCTCACCGCCGCACGAGCGGCGCCTGCAGCGGCAGGGACCGCGACGAGCCGCCGACGGACACGGTGAACGCGCCGCGCGCCGGCTGCCACGCGTGGGTCGCCGTGTCCCAGACCGAGAAGTCGCGCGCGTCCAGCCGGACCGTCACGCGCTGGGCCTGCCCCGGCGCCAGCGACACCCGCTCGAAGCCCTTGAGCTGGCGCGGCGGTTCGCCGGCGGCCGTCGGGAAGCCCAAGTACACCTGGGCGACCTCGGCGCCCGCCCGGTTTCCGGTGTTCCGCACGGTGAACGTCGCCGTGGCGCCGTCGCCGGTGTTGCGCACCGACAGGCCGGAGTAGGCGAACGTCGTGTACGACAGGCCGTGGCCGAACGGGAACAGCGGCGCACGCCCCTGCGCGTCGAACCACCGGTAGCCGACCTGCAGCCCCTCGGAGTACGTCGCGACGCCGCCGACGCCCGGGAACTGCGCCGGGGTGTTCGCCGGTGTGTCGGCGTCCGCGGCGGGGAACGTGATGGGCAGCTTCGCCGACGGGTTGACGTCGCCGAAGAGCACGCCCGCCACCGCCGCGCCGTCCTGCTGGCCGGGGTACCACGCCTGGAGGATCGCCGGCACGCTCGGCGCCCACGGCATGAGCACCGGGCCGCCGCTCTTCACCACGACGACCGTGTGCGGGTTGGCCTCGGCGACGGCGGTCACCAGCGCGTCCTGGTTGCCGTCCAGGGCCAGGCTCGGCCGATCCTTGCCCTCGGTCTCGTTGTTCCCGACCATCACCACGCTGACGTCGGCGGTCCGGGCCAGCGCGGCCGCGCGCGCCGGGTCACTGCCGTCGTCCAGGGTCACCACGGCACCCGGGACGCGCTGCCGCAGCCCGGGCAGCGGGTCCACTGTGGACGTCGGGATGACGGCCGAGCTGCCTCCGCCGCCGGTCTTGGCCTTGGTCGCGAACGGCCCGATCAGCGCGATCGAGCGCACGCCCGCGTCGAGCGGGAGCTGCGCGTGCTCGTTGCGCAGCAGCACCATGCCGCGCTCGGCGAACTCCTTCGCGGCGGCGTCGTGCTGCGCGGCCGGCAGCGGCGAGGCGACCGGCGGGTGGTCGAACTGCCCGAAGGCGAACATCGTGCGGAACCGCGGCAGCAGCAGCTCGCCGACGCGCTGTTCGCTCACCTGCCCGGCCAGCACGGCCTGCTTCAGCTTCTCGCCGTACCAGGTGCCGTCGATCATTTCGAGGTTCATGCCCGCGTTCGCCGACCCCACGGTGCTGTGCGCGGCGCCCCAGTCCGACTGGATGAACCCCTTGAACCCCCAGTCGTCGCGCAGCTTGCCCTGCAGCAGCGCCGGGTTCTCGCACACGAAGACACCGTTGATCTTGGGGAAGGCGCACATCACCGAGCCCGCCCGGCCCTCGGTGACCGCCTGTTCGAAGTGCGGCAGGTAGATCTCGTTGAGCGTGCGCTCGTCGATGTGCTCGTCGACGCTGTGGCGGTCGGTCTCCTGGTTGTTCGCCGCGTAGTGCTTGACCTCGGCGATGGTGCCGTTCTCCTGGATACCGCGGATGTTGGCGGCGGCCAGCGCGCCGGCGAGGACCGGGTCCTCCCCCATGCCTTCGAACGTCCGGCCGTTGCGCGGGACGCGGGCGATGTTGATGTCGGGCGCTTCGGACACGTGGTGCGCGAGCGCCCGGGTTTCGCTGCCGATCAGCCGGCCGTACCGGCGCGCCAGGCCGGTGTCGAACGTCGACGCCAGGGCCATGGTGGCCGGCAGCGCGGTCGCCGGTTTCTGCGGTTTGTCGTCGGCCGGCCCCATGCCCGCCGGGCCGTTGGCGATCCGGAACCCCGGTACACCCAGCCGCGGGATGGGCGGCACGAACCGCTGGTGCTCGGCGTCGGGCTGCAGGTGCAGCTGGGAGATCTTCTCGTCGAGGGTCATCGCCGCGACGAGCTCGGCGGCCCGGCGGTCGGGTGACTGCCGGGCGTCGCGCCAGGGTTGCGCTTGCGCGACCGCCGGCGTCGTCAGCGACAACCCCAGGACCACAGCAAGAATGAACGGGCCGGTGCGCATCGAGTCTCCCTCGCCGCTGACGGGACCAACGGCGGACAAGCTAACGCATACGTGATCGAGAAACATAGACCTGATTTGAATTCACATACTTGAATTCGCGGACGGGTTCAACCATTTCCCCGGCTCAAGCGTGGGAGGAGGACCACGAGAGGGGACTCAATCATGGTCAAGAAAACCCTGATCGGCCTAATGGCGGCGAGCGCGGCGACGGTCGCGCTGACGGCACCGGCACACGCCGACCAGGCGGTCGTGTGGTCGCTGACCCAGCAGGTCGAGCCGGGCGGGCAGATCCAGGCGGTCGTGTTCGCGGAGTGGGAGGTGGGCTGCACACCGGCCGGGCCGGTCACCTCCCGGGGCTTCACCGCGCCGCTGAAGTGGACCGAGGGCGGCGAATGGGGCAGGCACGCCGGATACACGACGGCCGGCCGGCGCCCCGGGAAGTACACAGCCGCGTTCCCGTGCACCGACGGCCGGAAGGCGACCGGCTCGTTCACGATCACGGGTACCCCGCCGCCGGGCACCACGACCCACCCGAAGCCGACGGCTTCGACGCCGACGACGCCCAAGTCCAAGCCCACGGCCACGGCCACGAAGCCGGCCAAGCCGGCGAAACCCCAGGTCGCGGTCAAGCCGGCCGGGGCACCGCAGACCGGGGACGGCACACTCGGCTGACCATCCACAGAGGACACCCCGGGCCGGCGCGTTTCCCGGACCGCCGGCCCGGGGGCCCCGGCGTCAGCGGGCCGCGGCCAGCCGCAGCGCCCGGTACACGAACTGCTGGTCACCGAGCCGGTGCCGCAGGTCGCGCTCCAGCCCCGCGATCGGGTAGAGGTTCTGCGGTGCCCGCGAGTCCTTGTAGGGCACCGACGCGAACCGCCCCAGCACCGACTGGGTGACGTTCGCCAGCTCGGCGACCTGCTCGCGCCCGAGGTGCGGCGCCGCCTCCACCCGCACGACCCCGGACCACGGCGGCCCGCCGGCCGACGGCAGCCGCAGGTACCACGAGTGCCGGACCCAGGTCGTGCCCATCAGGAACACCGGCGTGCGCTGGTGCGGGCCGAGCCGGCCGACCATCGCGTTGAGCTCGCCGGGCAGGTAGGTCGTCTGGTGGCTCTTGATGAACCCGACGGCCCGGTCGAGGTGCGCCCGGCCGCGCAGCGGGCCGTCCACGACCAGCAGGTCGCCGCGCACGTGGCCGTCGATCGCCGTGCGCGCCCGGATCGCCGTCTCCAGCTCGGTTTCGGCCAGCTGCTCCTGCAACGCCGACGACAGCACCACCGGCAGCGGCTTGTCCTCCTTGGCCGCCGCGCGGTGCGCCGTGTAGATCCCGGCCGGGGTGGCGATGTCGTCCGCCCGCGGGGCGACGGTGAACAGCCCCCGCCGGACGTCGGTGCCGACGACGTGCGCCTGGCCCTCGCAGCAGCACACGACCCCGGCCGCGTAGGACGCGCAGATCCCGATCGACGCCGAGTTCGTGCCGGCCGGGTCGTCGATCCAGACGCGCGCGTCGATCCGCCGGACGCCGTCGACGAACAGCACGGCCTCGGGCGGCGAAACCGGCGAAGGGTCGATCGGCGCCCACTCGGCCTCGGGGACCTCGACGTCGAGCTCGACCTCGGCCTGGGAGCGGCCGAGCTCCTCGGCCTCCATCGAGCTGCCGTAGCCCGGGTCCCAGGCGTCGATGCTGAAGTTCATCCCGGCCACCGCGGTCATGCGCCCTCCCTGGCGATGTGCGAGCCGGTGCCGTCCCGGGTGACCAGGAGCCGCACCGGGACGCGCTCGGCGAGCGCCGGCACGTGCGTGATCACCCCGACCATCCGGGAGCCGGACGCGGCGAGGTTCTCCAAAGTGGACGCCACGACGTCGAGGGTGGCCTCGTCCAGCGTCCCGAAGCCCTCGTCGAGGAAGATCGACTTCAGCCGCGTCGCGCCCTCGGCCGCCATGGCCCCCAGCTGCGAAGACAGCGCCAGAGCCAGGGCGAGCGACGCCTGGAACGTCTCGCCGCCGGACAGCGTCTTCACCGGGCGCCGGGCGTCGGCCTCGTTGTGGTCCACCACCAGGAAATCGCCCTTGTCGTGGGTCAGCTCGAACTGGCCGCCGGACAGTTCCAGCAGCGACGCCGACGCCTCCGCGACCAGCGTGTCGAGCGCCCCGGCGATCAGCCAGCGCGGGAACTTGTCCGAGCGCAGCAGATCCGCGAGCAGCCGCGCGACCTGGGCGTCGGACTCCGCGGCCGCGATGTCTTCGCGCAGCCCGGCCACCCGGGCCACGCGCCGCTTCAGGTCGGCGTGGTCGGCTTCGGCGCGCGCCCGGGCGGCCGCGACGGCGACCGGGACGCGGTCGCGCACCGGCCCCTCCGGCACGGCGACCCCGAGCGCGGTGACGTCGTCGGCGACCGCGCGTTCGGCCGCTTGCAACGCTTCGGCGGCCTCGCCTTCTTCGGTCTTCGCGCCGGTCAGCCGCTCGCGATGGGCCTTCGCCTGGCCGGCGGCCCAATCCGTGAGCGCGGACCAGGCTTCGAGGAGGCTTCCGCCATCTGTGACAACCGGCGCTTCACCCCGGGCCCCCGAAAAGCCGTCGATCGGCGGGGCGCCGAGGCCGACCAGCGGGTCGCGCGCCCGCGACAACCGCTGCCGCTCCGCGTCGACCTGGGCGCCGATGCCCGCCTGGGCTTCCGCGGCGCGTTTCGCGGCCGCCCGGGCGGTGCGCAGGTCCGCGTCGGCTTGCTTCGCGGCCTTTTCGAGAGAAGTGACCTTCGCCAGCTCCTCGGTGACGACGGCCGCGGACGGCGCGCCGGCAAGCGCCGCGGCGAGTTCACCGCGCCGGCGCCGGGCGGTGGCGAACTCGGTGGCCGCCGCCTGCTCGGCCAAGCCCGCGTCGACGGCCCGCTTCCGCCGTTCCTCGGCGTTCCGCTCGGCGGCGGCGAGGTCGTCCGCCGCGACGACGGCTTCCTTGCCCCTGGCTTCGGCGGCCGCTTCGAGCGCGGCCAGTGCCGTCCGCCGGTCCGCCAGCGCGGAAGCCGCCCATGCGGTGAGCCGCTGCCAGCCCGCCGGGACGTCGTCGCCGTCGATGGCCGGCGCGCCCAGCTCCACCAGGGGGTCGCGTGCGGCCCGCAGCGCTTCCCTGGCCGCCGCGAACGACTTCTCGACGGCGTCGGCCTCGTGCTGCGCGGCCGCGCGTTCGGCGCGGGCCGCGGCCAGTTCCTCGTCCGCGGCCTTCGCGGTCCCGGCGGCGCGGGCGCGGCCGTCGATCGTCTTCGACAGCCACTCGCCCCGCTCGCGCACCGCGGCGACGAGGTCCGCGTAGTCCTGCTCGGAGAAAGCGGCCTCGACCGGCCGCAGCAGCACCGCCGATTCGGGCGGGCCGTCCACTTCCAGCAGCACCGCGCGCAGTTCCTCCGCCTGGGCGGCCACCGACGCGGCGGAGTCGGCGTCGCGGTCGACGGCCCGCTCCAGCTTGCGCACGACGGCTTCGGCGGCGGCGCGATCGCGCTCGGCGCGCTCGAGGCGGTCCCGGGCCTCGGCCAGGTGGGCGTGCCCGCCGGAGTCGGGCAGTGCCGTGACTTCCTGCTCGCACACCGGGCACGGGTGCCCGACGGCGAGGCCGGCTCGCAGGCTCAGCGCCTGCCCGGCCCGTTCCGCTTCGGTCACCGCGGTCTTCGCCGCCGTCACTTCGGCGTCCGCGCGGGCGAAGGTGCTTCGCGCCGTTTCGAGTTCTTTCCGGCGCGCGGCCTGCTCGGGGACGGCCTTCCGTTGTGCCTCGCACAACGCGTACAGCGTGCGCGCGTCGGAGCGGGCCGCGGCGAGCGGCGCGACGTCCGGCTGGGCGGCCAGCGCCGCCCGCGCTTCGGTGTCGGCGGCCTCGGCCGTGCGCAGGCGGGCGGCCGCGGCTTCGGTGCGGTTCGCCACACGCGCCGAATCCGCCGACAGGTCCCCGAGATCCGCGGGCGGGCGCAGGCCGGCCAGCCGGTCGCGGTCCTGACGGGCCCGCCCGGCTTCCGCGGCGGCGTCCTCCGCGGCGCGGGCCGTCGAGTCCCGGTTCTTCCGGGCCACCTCGGCGACGGAGAGGGCTTCGGTGACCGCGACGGCGGCGGCGTCTTTGGCCTGCGCCGCCGCTTTCGCCGCCTCTTCGAGCCGCGGGAGGGCCGTCTCGGTCGCCTCGAGCTCGGTGCGGTCGGCGCGGATCCGTTCCAGTTCACTGCGCGCGGGCGCCGCGGCGAGGGCGGTGCGGGCCGCTTCGTCCGCCGTTTCCGCCGTCTCCAACGCGCCCCGGGTGGCCGTGGCCGCGGCCGCCGCGTCGCGACGCCGGGTTTCGAGGTCTTCGACGCCGTCCGGTCGTTCTACAGCGTCGAGGACTTTCAGTTCCGCCGTGAGCGTGGCGACGCGTTGCCGGGCTTCGTCGTGCGCGCGGGTGGCGTCGTTCAACCCCGGCAGGGCCGCGTTCACCCGCGCGTCCAGCTCCGCGAGCGCCGTCATGCGGGCAGCGTGTTCGGCGACGGCTTCTTCGGTGGCGTCGGCGTAGCTGCCGAGCTGTTCGGTGAGGACGGCGGCGCGCTGCTTCTGCTGCTCCGCCGTCACCCCGGCCCGGCGGCCGATCCGCTCGTAGACCTCCAGGCCCAGCAGCTTGATGAGGATCTTCTGGCGGTCGGCGGCCTTCGCGTGCAGGAACTCCGCGAAGTCGCCCTGGGGCAGCGCCACGCAGGTGCAGAAGTGCTTGAACGTCAACCCGAGCAGGCGTTCGACCGCGGGGGTCACTTCGGAGTCCGCGGCAACGGCGTCGGCTTCGTCCTCGGAGCCGCCGAGCGCGGCCGGGTCGATCAGCCGTTCCAGGCGGACGTTCTTGACGCTGACCGTGGGTTTCTTGCCGCCGCTGCGCCGGACTTCCCGCACTACGTGGTAGCGCGCGCCGCCTGCGTCGAAGACCAGCCGCACGGTCGCGCGGTTCACCGTCGGCGCGAGCGCGGGCGCGACGAGGCCTTCGTGGTCCCAGCGGGCGACGGAGCCGTACAACGCGAACGTGAGCGCGTCGATGACCGTGCTCTTGCCCGCGCCGGTCGGCCCGACGAGCGCGAAGTAATCGGTGTCTTCGAAGCTGACTTCGGTCTTCTCGCGGAAGGACGCGAAGCCGGTCATCTCCAGCAGCACTGGCCGCATGTCACACCCCGCTCGTCTCTTCGTCGTGCAGCCGCGCGAAGAGCGCTTGCACGCGCTTGTCCTCGACGGTTCGTTCTGCGCAGTAGTTCGCGAACAGCTCGCCGGGCGAACGGTCCGCGATCGCGCGGTCGCGGCCCGAGGTCGTCACCGGCGCGGCGAACTCCGGGTCGATGCGGATTTCCAGGGCGTTCGGCAGGGCTTCCTGGATCTCCTCCCGCAGCCCGGCCCTGGTCGCTTCGCGGAGGTAGACGCGGAGGTAGTCCTCGCCGAACTCCGCGGCGCGGCCGGTCAGTTCCGCCACCGTGCCGTGGACCGTGCGCAGCTTCCGCCCGGCGGTCAGCGGGATGTCGGTGATCTTCGCCGGCGTGGTGGGACTCACCTCGACCGACAGCACCACACTGGTGTTGTCCTGCTCGCCGAAGTCGACGGCGAACGGCGAACCGCTGTAGTGCACCGGGCACGCGGCGGGCAGCGACTGGCGCCGGTGCAGGTGGCCCAGCGCCACGTAGTGCGGGTCGGCGCCGAACGCCGTCGCGGGCACGTGGTACTCGAAGATGGACTGCGCCGCGCGTTCCCCGCCGCCCATCGTCCCGCCGGTCACCGTCAGGTGCGCCATGACGAGGTTCACCGCGCCGGGGGTGAACCCCGTCTTGAGGTGTTCCAGGATGTCGCGCACGCGCTGGTCGTACTCGCCGACGTTGTCGGCCGGGGTCCCGGCGAGCAGCTCCGCGGCGCGGACCGCGTAGCGCTGGGAAAGGAAGGGCAGCACGGCGACGTTGACGCGCTCGCCCGTCGAACGCGCGTCGAACGAGACGACACCGCCGTCGTGGACCGGGCGGGGATCGCCGGTGAGCTGGATGCCCGCGGCCCGCAGCAGCGGGCGGTACGCCTCGAACGTCGCGGCGTGGTCGTGGTTCCCGGCGATGGCGAGCACCTCGGCACCGGTTTCGCGCAGCGCCATCAGCGCCCGCACCACGAGTTCCTGCGCGGCCGCCGACGGCGCCGACGTCTCGTAGAGGTCACCGGCGACGAGGATCGCGTCGAACTGCCCGTCCCGCGCGATCCGGACGATCTCGGCGAGCACGGCCCGCTGCTCGTCGAGGCGGTTGCGCCCCTTGAGCGTCTTGCCGATGTGCCAGTCGGAGGTGTGCAGGAACTTCACCCTTCGTCCTTCCGTTCGGGTGGTGGGCGGTCAGGCTCAGAACGGCGGCGGGTCGTCACCGAAGGGGTCGCTGCCGCGCGTGGGCAGCCCGGCGAAGGGATCACTCTTCTTCGACGTAGACAGCCCTGTTGTGGTCGTCGGGATCGTCCCGGCCTCGGAAAGCCGCGTGGCCCAGGCGGGGAACGGGAAGCCGACGGCGATCGGCACCGGGATCTCCGGCTGGCTCACGAACATCGTGCCCGGCGTGGCCAGGGTCGCGCGGACGCGCTGGCTGGCCGGGAGGAAGCCGTACTCGGGCCGCGACGCCTCGGCGGCGTCGAGGCGGCCGACGATGCGGACCGAGCTGTTGCTGACGATCCGGCGCTCGACCTCGCTGGCGGTCTGCTGCGCGCCGATCAGGATGACGCCGAGGGAGCGGCCGCGCTCGGCGATGTCCAGCAGCACCTCCTTGATCGGGCTGCTGCCTTCCCGCGGCGCGTACTTGTTGAGCTCGTCCAGCATGGTGAACAACAGCCCGCCCGGGCCGGCCGCCTCCTTGCGCGCGGTCTCCGCGGCGAGCGTCACGCCGACGACGAACCGCTGCGCCCGCTCGACGAGGTTGTGGATGTCCACCACGGTCACCTGCTGGTTCTCCGTGGACAGCTGGCGCGCGGGGTGGTCGGCGAGGTCGCCGCGGATGAGGCCGGACAGCGCGCGCTGGCTCGAGCGCAGGCGGCGGATGAAGGCGTTGACGGTGCCCGCGCCGGTGACCGCACCCGCCCAGCTCGCGCGGGTTTCCTCGTCGGTGACGCGCTCGCAGATGACGTCGACGAGCTCGGCGTAGGTGCGGCACAGGACACCGTCGACGTTCGCCGCGCCGTCCTTGCCCGCCGGGGTGCTGTCGAGGCGCAAGCGGTTCGCGACCTGGTGGATGACCATCGTGTACTGGTTGCGCTCGTCCTCGGCGTCGGCGAAGACGTAGGGCAGCAGGTCCTTGGCGCAGAACTCCGCGATGGTCCACCAGAACGCGCCGACACCCGAGGTCCGCCCGGTCACGTGAGGCTTGCCCGTGGTGTCCGACGGTGTCGGCGGTGCGAAGAACCCGGTCGAGGCGAAGGGCTCGGCGGGCAGGCCGAGCTTGGCGTACTCGGCCTTGAGCTTCTCGTCGAGGTGGACGTTCGGGGTGTCGAGGAACAGCAGGTCCTCGCCCTTGACCGAGAAGACGAGGGCCTTGGCGTTGTGGGCGTTCGGCAGGGCGCCGCCGCGGAAGATCGAGTGCAGCAGGAACAACGCGAACGACGTCTTCGTGGCCACGCCGGAGACACCGCTGATGCTGACGTGCGCGCCGCGGGTGCCGTCGAGGAAGTCCATGTTGAGGTAGACGGGTTCGCCGTCCCGGCCGAGGCCGACCGCCACTTGGCGGGTCATGTTGTCGAAGTACAGCGCCTGCGCGCGATCCTCTCCCACGGCCCGCTCGACCCGGCTGCCCGGCCTCGGCGGCACGTAGCACTCGGGCTCGACGCGGGTGGTGGCGATCTCGGCGATCTCCTGCACCTGGGCGGGCAGGACCCCGTCGGAGATCAGGAAGACGTCGCTGCCGAAGCTGGCGCCTTCGTGCCGCGCGGTCACCTGGGTCACGACGCCGTAGGAGGTGACTTCGCCGAGCCCCGGGAGTTCCCGCCGGGTCACGACGACGTCGTCGAGCTGCAGATAGGCGTCCTGATCGATGGCCACGCAGAACTGCAGCGGCGTCGAGTCCTCGGTGCCGGCCACCCGGCCGACCACGGTGGTGAGCGTCTCCTGGTCCACGGTTCTCCCTGTCTCACCCGGCGCTTCCTCCCGCGGCAGACTAGCCCGCGGGACCGACAGTCCCGCGCCCAACACGGCCTTGCCGCCACCGTTGCCGCCACCGCGTCGCCGCAGGCCAAGACTGCGCCGAACGAGTGAGCTCACCCTTCGGGGAGGGTCTTTCGTCCCCGCCACAGGCATTCCGGCGACCCCTGCGCCGGGCGTACCGGTTGCGCCGCAACGCCGTGCCCAGGGGTCGCGCCGGGCGGGCGGGGCGTTACGGGCGCCGCTTCCCCCTGGCTCCACGGCGAAGCGGCGCCGGGAGGGCCCCAGAGGCGCCTCGGGGGCGGGCCGCGATCCCCCGCCGTTGCGCGGGATCGGGTCCGGGTGGGCTCCCCCACACGCCGCGACACCCCGGACCGGCGTGTCGCGGGAAAAGTTCTCCGGAAGGGCCTCGGGTCCTATATGGACGACCACTGTGGACGGCTCCCCCACCGGGTTTTGCCTGATCAGAGGCGTGGCGGGAGTCCGGGCCGCGCACCGGGCGGCGTCCGGCGAGGGGCTCTGCGGAGGCGGAACCCGCCCCCGCACAAGGAAATATTTCGACCCCCGGTTGGATTTTGTGCGGTATTGGTAATACCGTGTGCAGTGTCGGCCGAGATGGGCCGTGACTAGTAGTTCCACTATGGAGGACTGGAATGACGAACAAGGCCCAGCTGATCGAGGCGCTGTCGGAGCGTCTGGGCGACAAGAAGGTGGCTTCGCAGGCCGTTGACGGTCTGGTGGACATCATCATCCGGACGGTCAACAAGGGCGAAAAGGTCAACATCACCGGCTTCGGGGTGTTCGAGAAGCGCGCCCGCGCCGCTCGCACCGCCCGCAACCCGCGCACCGGTGAGGCCGTCCGCGTCAAGAAGACCAACGTGCCCGCCTTCCGCGCCGGCACCACCTTCAAGGACGTCATCTCCGGCACCAAGAAGCTGCCCAAGGCGACCCCGGTGAAGCGCGCCACCGCCGCCACCACCAGCACGCGGGCGACCGCCACCAAGACCGCCGCGGCCGCCGCGCCGGCCAAGGCGACGACGACCCGCACCACCCGCGCGGCGGCGGCCAAGCCGGCCACCACGCGCTCGACCACCACGCGGACCCGCGCCACCGCGGCGAAGCCGGCCGCCAAGGCCACCACCGCCACCAAGGCGGCCCCGAAGGCCGCCGCGGCGAAGACCACGGCGGCCAAGGCCACCACGGCGAAGGCGACCACCACGCGGGCCAAGACCGCGGCCGCCAAGCCGGCCGCGACCAAGACCGCCGCGGCCAAGAAGCCGGCCGCTGCCAAGGCCCCGGCCAAGCGCACCTCCGCCGCCAAGAAGAAGTAACACCCCTGGCGACGATCGGAAGGGCCCCGCACCTGCCTGGTGCGGGGCCCTTCCGGCGTTCCGGGGCCGGTGAACCCACTCACCCCGCCACGCCACGCTGGACCACCGCGGACCGTTCACACCCGAGCCAGGCTGAGATCGCCGCTCACGGCTTGCCGCGCGGGCCTTCGCCTTCCCGACCGCCGATCCGCCTCGCGCCACTCTCCGGCGGCTTGAACGCTGTGCACCGCCCACGGCCCGGACGCGGCGCCACCACACAGGACATCGGCAACGGGACCCACCTCGCAATTCCCCGCCCTCGCGCAGCACGGAACCGGTCCCGGTCACCGGCTCACCCGATCCGCCGCCAGCCGCCGAACAATTCACCGCGGCACTCGTTGGGGTGAACGCCCCGCGGCCCTTTCCACCCCCGGCCGCCGACGGTTGCGTTCGGGCCTTCGCGGGTAGCCGTCGGGGCAGAGAACGCAATCCGACGGCAAGGAGTCGCGATGACGGAGAACGAAAACCGGCCCGAAGCGGACCTCGCCCACAGCCGGCAGCTCATCAAAGAGGCGAAAGAAGCCGCCGCGGAGGCCCACCTGGCCGATCCCGCCGAAGGGGCCGCCGACGAGGCGCTCGAGACGGATCCGCCCTACCACCACGGCGAGCAGGGCTCCACGCCGTCCGGAACGTAGATTCCCGGCGTCATTTCCGCCGGTATTGCCGCCGCGCCGCCGTCGCCGGGCGAAAGCCGCGGCCCGGCCGGAACGGCGGTGGCCGGTCCTATCAGGACCACCCCGGGCCGCCGCCGTTCCGCGTAAACCAGGAGGAAATTGCCGTACCTCTCCTCGGGTGGATACACTCGACCGAAGAACGCCGACCATTGTGCAACTTGTCACACGTCGCGTTCCCCCGGACGCACATCCAGCTGAGGAGCATTCCCGTGGCCCAGAAAGTCCTCGTCGAGATCCTGGACGACATCGACGGCAGCACCGCTGCCCAGACCGTTCAGTTCGGCCTCGACGGCGTCACCTACGAAATCGACCTTTCGGACGAGAACGCCGGCGCCCTGCGCGACGAACTGGCCCGCTACATCGCGGCCGGCCGGCGCATCGGCGGCCGCAAGGTCCGCGTCGCCACCGGGCAGTCGACCACGACCAGCACCACCGACCGCGAGCGCAACCAGCAGATCCGCGCCTGGGCCAACGCGAACGGCTACGAGGTCTCCGAGCGGGGCCGGCTGTCCTCCGAGGTGATCGCCGCCTACGAGCAGGCCCAGGTCGAAGAGGCCGAGGCGCCCGCCGCCCCGCCGCGCAAGCGCGCGCCGCGCAAGAAGGTCGCCGCCGCGAAGAAGTAGTGACGCGGTGGCCGGGAGATCACTGGGGAGAGATCACCGCAGCGGCGGTGGCGAGGGCTGAACACCCTCGCCACCGCCGTCGGCATTCCCGGGGGACGTGGGAGGCATCACACTTCCCGCGTTGTCATGAATTGTCAGCGCATTCAGCGCACGGTTTCCGGAAACCGGCCGGGCGCCTCACCCGCGCAGCGCCGGTCCGATCCAGCGGCGGACCAGGGCACGCAGCTCGTCGTCGCCGAGCGGCGGTGTCGAGGGGTACTGCAGGAACGACAGGAACAGCCGCATCAGGACCTCGGCGAGCCCTTGGAGCTCCTCATCGGTCGCGATACCGGCGGCCGCCCAGTCGACCGGCAGGTTGCGGAGGATCCGCGCGCCGTACGAAAACGCCAGGGGCGAAATGACGCCGTCGGTGAAGAAGTCCGCTTCGCCCGCCTGCAGGAGCAGCCCCATGTGCGGCTCCCCGGGGAGCGTCCGGACGGCGAACACCACGGATTCCACCGCGGCTTCGGCCGCCGTGCCGGACGTGGCCAGGTGCCGCTCCATCCGCCCGGCGAACTCCTCGACCCCGGCCAGCGCGACGGCCCGCAGGATGTCCTTCAGGCCCGGGAAGTAGCGGTAGACGGTCTGCCGGGTGACGCCCGCCTCGGCGGCGACGTCGGAGAGGCTCGTCTTGGCCAGCCCGGCCCGGTCGAGGCACGCCGTCGCCGCTTCGACGATCCGGCGGCGTGCCTCGTCTTCGGTGCCGGGCGGGTTGCCCTGCCATCCGTGGTGCCCCATGCCGCCATCTTCCCCGAGAACGGCCGCTCAGGCCGGGGCAGGGGCGCGGTCCCGCCGGGACAGCGCGAGCAGCAGCAGGCCGGCCCCGGCGAAGCAGGCGAGCGCGTACCACCCGCTGCCGATCGGGGTGCCGTCCGCGGTGACGCCGTCCTTCGCGGCCAGGTGAGCCGGAAGGGTCCCGAGCCAGAACACCGCCATCCCGCCCAGGTAAACCGCCGGATAGAAGCGGGTGAAGGCCGACCGGGGTTCACCCGGTTCGCCGGAACGCAGGTGCGCCACGAGGATCCACACGCCGGCCACCCACAGCAGACCCAGTTCGACGCCGAGGATCCACGCCCGCGCGCCTGCGTTCTCGCCGGCGAAGCTCGACGGGATCCCGGCGATCGCCATGGTCGGCGGCGTGAGGACGCCCGCCAGCAGCGTCCGCGGCACCAGCCGGCGCCGCGGCGGGCCGCCGGTCAGGCGCACGACGAGGTAGGTCATGGCGGCCATCGAAACGGAAGCGAACAGCAGCATGCTGTTCAGCGGCACCGACGCCAGCGCCGGCCGGTTGACGATCGTGTTGCCCGGGTTCCAGGCCCACCACTTCAGCTGCGGGCCGAGGTGGTCGAAGACTTCGTAGAACACCTGGCAGACGAAGGCCACGGCCACCGAGCCCCGCAGCGCACCGCGCCGGAAGAGCCCCAGTGAGCGCACGACCTCGTAGGCGAGCTGGCTGAACGCCGGGTAGAACGCCACGATGTAGAGCGGCAACCGGTCCGCCATGAACTGCACCGTGAACCGGTTGTGGGCGAAGATGAAGCCGTACAGCCGGTCGAGCCCGAACCACTCCGGGAAGTACAGCGGCGGCTCGGTGACGAAGAGGTAGACCAGCGAAGCCCACCACAGCGCCAGGTTCACCGGATCGCCCTCGCGGCGACGGCGGAGGGCGTGCACCAGAGCGAACACCGCGCCGCCGACGATCAGCAGTTCCAGCAGCGGCATCGTCCAGTGGGCGAGCGCCCACGGCGGCCGGACCGAAACCACCGGCGAGACGTCGTGGCAGTCGAAGCCGAGACCGCGGGTGACGGATTCGGCGTCCGGCCCGCACGTCGTGCTCATCGCGCGGTCGCCGTCGCCGTCGAGTAGTCCGTGGCCGGCGGCTCGGTCTGGGGGTCGAACCCGAACGGCACGCGGTGCCGGCCCAGCGCCGCGCGGACGCGGTAGCGCACCAGGCCGGCGAGCACCCGCGGGTTGCGCAGCATCTGCCCCAGCGACTCGTCCAGGTTGAACACCTTGGCGAAGTGCTCGTCGACCACCGGGTCCTCCCGGGCGGCGCCGACGACGAGGCTGAACGCGGGCGCCGACACGGCCGCGACGATGCGCCGCCGCCACTCCGGCAGCTGTTCGGTGCCCACCGCGCACGCGTACCCCTGGTCCCTGGCCATCGCCAGGCGCCACGGCACGCGCAGCAATCCGCGTTGCGCGGCGAAGAAGCGGGCGGAGAACCTCGCGTCGAGCCGTCCGGCCCGGGACAGGTGCTCGCGCAGCAGCAGGGCCGAAGCCGACGCGGAACTGATGCCCTGGGCGTAGAAGGGGTTGAACGCGCAGATCGAGTCGCCGACGAAGGCCAAGCGACGCGGCGGGGTGCGCAGGCGGTCGTAGCGCCGCCACTTGTTGCCGGTCGAGCGGGTGAGGTGGACCGGCGAGGCGGGGGCGCACCGGTCCATGGCGTCGGCGAACAACGGCGTCCGCACCCGGCGCGCCGTCTCGACGAACGCGTCGGTGGTGCTGGGCATCTCCAGTCCCCACGACCCCATGCAGGCGATGACGCGGTTGCCCTCGATCGGAAAGAGGTTGACCAGGAACTCGTGCTCGGCGGGGTGCTCGCCCTTGTCCGGCGTCGGCATGATCACCAGGTGCCGCCACCACCAGGACGCGGGGCGTTCGGCTGGCAGGTCGTACCAGCGCGAGGTGTAGGTGACCTTGGCGTCCAGCGTCTGCACTTCCGGCTCGGGCCAGCCGGCCGCCGCCAGCCAGCCGGCGACCGGGGACCCGCGGCCCATGGCGTCCACGACGAAGTCGGCGTCGACGTGCTCCTCGCCGTCGGCCGCGGTGAAGCCGACGCCGGTGATCTCCCCGTCCGCGGTGGTCAGGCCGCGCACGGCGACCCCTTCGCGGACGACCACGTTGGCCAGCTCCCGCACCTTGTCCCGCAGTACGCGCTCGATGAGGATCCGCGAGCCGTAGACCATCGTCATGGCGCTGCGCTTGCGCGCCGACCAGCCCGGCCCGTCGAGGTAGGCGGCGTCCATGGACGGCATCAGCAGCAGCCCGCCCGCCGCGATGAGGTCGTCCTCGAAGCCGGGGAACAGCGCGCCGATCGCGCGCCGGCCCGAGTTGAGCAGGAAGTGCGGGTGCTTGCTCTGCGGTACGCCCCGGCGGTGTTCGGCCCCGTCGGGCAGTTCGTCGCGTTCCAGCACCAGCACCCGGTCGAAGTGCGGGGCCAGCGCGCCGGCCGCGCAGAGACCGGCGGCACTGCCTCCGAGGACGACGGCGGTCTTGCCGAGCCGCATGCGGATCAACTCCCGTCATTCATACAAAGAGACACCGAATGTATGAATGACCACCGGCGGGTGTCAAGCCCTCCCCGGGCGTCCACAGTGGACACCGTTGCCCGATTCGCCGGAGATTTCCGAATGCCTTCGAACGCGGCCACCGAAGAGCCGATCGACGATTCGACGACGTCTGTTGCCAAACGCGGAACTCACCGTCTAAGCTCTCTCCAGCACAAATGTTAGCGCTAACACCTTGCAACGCCGCAGGGAGGTTTTCATGCTGCCCGTCGTCGCCGGTTCGCCCTGAGCCCTCGCTCCGCCCCTGATCACGGGCCCGGCCGACCGATCCCCCACCGTCATTCCCCGCATTCCGCATGCCCGTACGATTCTGCACGCCGGCATCCCGGAATCGTTTCGCCCTGCCTTTTTCCCGGGTCTCCACCCTCGAAACGGAGAGGTTTTCATGTTCGCTCGGAAAACTGCATCACTGCTGACCGGTGGGGTGCTGGTGCTCGCCGCCACCGTCCTGAACGCCGGTCAAGCCGGGGCCGCCACCTCCCTGCCGTGCGACATCTACGGCGCCGCGGGCACCCCCTGCGTGGCCGCGCACAGCACCACCCGCGCGCTGTACTCGTCCTACAACGGTCCGCTGTACCAGCTGAAGCGGGCGTCCGACGGCGCCGTCGCCAACGTCGGGCTGCTGGCCGCCGGCGGGTACGCCAACGCGGCCACGCAGGACTCCTTCTGCGCCGGCTCGACGTGCGTCATCAACGTCATCTACGACCAGTCGCCCCGGCACAACGACCTGTTCATCGAACCGGCCGGGGCGGCGGGCCCCGCGAACTCCGGCGTGCCCGCGGACGCGCTGCCCGTCACCGCGGGCGGCCACGCGGTGTACGGCGCGTCGTTCTCCGGCCGCATGGGCTACCGGCACACCTCGGCCGCGGGCGTCGCCGTGAACGGCCAGGCCGAAGGCATGTACATGGTGACGTCCGGAACCCACGTCAACAACCGGTGCTGCTTCGACTACGGCAACGCCGAGGTGTCCATCGCCGACACCGGCAACGGCCACATGGACGCGATCAACTTCGGCACCGAATGCTGGTTCTCGCCGTGCGTCGGCCAGGGCCCGTGGGTGCAGGCCGACCTGGAGAACGGCCTGTTCCAGTCCGACTCCGGGCCGAGCAAGAACAGTTCGTACACCGGCAACGCCGCGCCGTTCGTCACCGCGCTGCTGAAGAACAACGGGCAGAACTTCTTCGCCACGAAGGACGGCAACGCCCAGTCCGGCGGCCTCGCCACGCGCTACGCGGGACCGGAACCGACCCAGCCGGGGTACTCGCCGATGCGGCAGGAGGGCTCGATCGTCCTCGGCACCGGCGGCGACAACAGCAACGGCTCGATCGGGTCGTTCTTCGAAGGCGTGATGACCAGCGGGCTGCCGACCGACGCGGCCGACAACGCCGTGCAGGCCAACGTCGTCTCGGTCGGCTACGGCGGCCCGAGCCCGGTGGCCGGCGGCACGCTGAACCCCGGATCGACGATCTCGCTGCGCGCCACGACGGCGTGCTGCACCACGCGGTACATCCGGCACCAGTTCGACGACGCCGTCACGTCGGTGGTCGGCTCGGGCAGCTCCGCCCTGGACAAGAACGACGCCTCCTGGATCGTGCGCCGCGGCCTGGCGAACCCGTCGTGCGTGTCGTTCGAGTCGCGCAACTACCCGGGTGACTTCCTGCGCCACTACAACTACCAGCTGCTGCGTCAGCCGATGGACGGCAGCGCGGCCTTCCGCGCCGACGCGACGTTCTGCCCGCAGGCCGGCAAGAACGGCCAGGGCACGTCGTTCGCCTCGTTCAACTACCCCGACCGCTTCCTCCGCCACTACGACAACACGGTGTACATCGCGAGCAACGGCGGGCCTGACGCGTTCGACGCCACGGCCTCCTGGGCCGACGACGTCAGCTGGGCCGTCACCGCCCCCTGGGCGCCGTAGCCGGTCCCGGACGCCCGCGGAACCGTTCCCCCGTGCGGTTCCGCGGGTCCCGGCGTTTCCCACCCCGCCCGCACGGGTAGTCACCGCCTGCGACAGGAGGCGGGCCATGACCGACGACGAACCGTCCACGGCCGCGTACATGCGGGCGGTGGCCGCGGAGCTGGGGTTGCAGCCGGAGGACACGCGCTCGCACACCGGCGACTTCGCGGGCGGGCAGATCCGGTTCGCGGGTCAGGCGGGAGACCGCGAACCGAGCGACTACCTGCTGCGCTGGACCCCGGGGGAAGGCTGGGAGCTGGCCGCGGACGCCGGCAGCCCGGCGCTGCGGGTCGTCGCCGACCTGCCGGGCGCGCGAGCCCCCGAGGCGGTGGCCGACTTCGCCCTCACCGCCCTGTCCGAACGCGGGGAACGCCCGGTGCGCCGGTCGGACGAGGACACTCCCGAGCCGGCTCAGCGGCCCTGGTGATCGAGCATTTTCCGTTACCGCACAGGCATTTCCCGCACGGTGGCCACCACGGCCCGCTGGTCGTCGCGCAGGCGGTGGCGATCAGGGTCTCGTCACCCGCCGCCTGCGGCGCGCCGACCCTGGCGGTCGGCGGCCGTCACGAGTTCCACTGTGGACGGTGTGCTGCCGGTTTCGGCCGACGACGTACCGGTGGGCGCCATCCCGGACGAGGCGCCGGGCCGGGCGTGTCCGCGAGCTCACCGAGAGACGCGGACTTCACCCGCCACCGAGCCGGCGGACCACCCCGAGGCGGCGCACCCGGGTGCGCCGCCGGCCCCGCAGGCTGGTCACGGCACCAAAAAACCCGCCTGACCTGGGTCAGACGGGTTCGGTTACTGCTGGTACCCCCGATGGGATTCGAACCCACGCTACCGGCGTGAGAGGCCGGCGTCCTAGGCCGCTAGACGACGGGGGCTTAGGATCTTCCCTGGTCTCCCAGGGGCTTTTCTGTTTTTCTTGCTGGAGAGAACCTACCAGAAGCGATTTCCCGCTTCGCAGGGGGGTCACTCTCCGCAGCTGGGGTACCAGGACTCGAACCTAGACTAACTGGACCAGAACCAGTCGTGCTGCCAATTACACCATACCCCAGTGAGGTACCGCTCCGGCTGGGCCGGTTCAGCACCGCACGAGGAGAAATACTAGAGCACGCCGTTCCGGACCGTGAACGCGGGGGTGCCACTGCCGCGTTGGGCCGGGACCCCGATCGTGGCGTACTCCGAAACCAGCAGCTCAGGCAGCTCGGCGAGGCCGGCCACCGTGTGGACGCCCTCCGGGGCGCGCTCGCCGATGCGGTCGCGGTCGAGCCAGACCGCGCCCAGACCCGCGTCGCGGGCGCCGATCGCGTCGGTGTCCAGTTTGTCACCGACGTGGACCGCCTGCCCCGGGGCGCAGCCCAGGCCCAGGCACACCGTGTGGAACATCACCGGGTCGGGCTTGGCCACCCCGAGCTCGCCGGCGATGGCGACGTGGTCGAAGAACGGCGCCAGGCCCAGGTCGGCGATCTTCTTCCGCTGGTGGACACCCGAGGCGTTCGTCACCGCGGCCAGCATCAGGCCGGCGGCGCGCAGCCACTCCAGGCAGTCGAGGACGTCGTCGAACAGCTGCCACGAGTGGTCGAGCAGTTCCCTGCGGCGGCGCTCGAAGGAACTGACCTGCTCGGCGTCGGCGAGGATGCCGATCTCGGCGAGGAAGCAGTCGGTGCGCCGCTGGTGCATCGTCCGGTAGTCGAGTTCGCCCGCGACGACGAGGGCCACGTGCTCTTCGGTGATGAGGTCCCACAGCGGCCACAGGTCACCCCGGCCGGTGAGGATGTGGAGGCTCCGGCGGATCGCGGCGGTGCAGTCGATGAGCGTGTCGTCGATGTCCAGGCACACCAGCCGGAGCTCGGGCGGCGCCCAGGGCTCGGACGCCGCCGCGGCGGGCGAGGCGGTTCGCGAAGGGGTCCGGGGTGCCAGGGCGAAATCCACCCAGTGAGGCTAGGGCAACCGCCGCGTTCGCGACGCTGCCAAAGAGGTGATTGCCGCTCGCCTGTTCCGGCGCACCGGCTCTACTCCCAGTTGGCGAACCGTCCCCATTCGGTTACCCGGCCACCCGCACCCGCGGCGCCGGCTCGTCCGTGACAGCAATCGATTCCTCGGCGAATCCCCTTGTCCCGCTTGGGAATCAGCTCCGTCCACATGGGCGCCTCCGCATCCCGCCGCGGGAGCCGCGCGAAGCCGGAACACCGTTGCCCAACTGTCGCGTTTGGACGGTTTTCGGCCACCGCCCACGGGCGGGCGGTCGTCGCCCGATCAGCGTATCTCCGCTCACACCCCTTGACGCCGGTGCCGTGCGGGTGCATCCTCAACTTATTCAACAAGCGATGAATAAGGGAGATGGTCGAGATGACCGAGCGCACGACCTGCGTCGTCATCGGTGGCGGGCCGGCCGGGATGATCACGGGGCTGCTGCTGGCCCGGGCCGGCGTCGAGGTGACGGTGCTCGAGAAGCACGCCGACTTCCTGCGCGACTTCCGCGGGGACACGGTGCACCCGTCGACGTTGACGCTGCTCGACGAGCTGGGGCTCGGCGAGAAGTTCCACGCCCTGCCGCACAGTGAGCTGCACTCGGCCGGCTTCCCGCAGGAAAACGGCGAACTGATGAAGCTGGCCGACTTCAGCCGGCTGAAGGTGGCCCACCCGTACATCGCGATGGTGCCGCAGTGGGACTTCCTCGACCTGCTCGCCGAAAGCGCGCGCAAGGAACCGACGTTCGTCCAGCGGATGGAGACCGAGTGCACCGGGCTGGTCCGCGAGCACGGCCGGGTCGCCGGCGTCACCTACCGCACGAGCGCCGGGGAGACCGGCGAAATCCGCGCCGACCTGGTCATCGCCGCCGACGGCCGCTGGTCGCTGGCCCGCCGTGAGGCCGGCCTGGTGCCGCGGGAGTACGACTGCCCGTTCGACGTCTGGTGGTTCCGGCTCTCGCGCGGTGACGGCGAAGCGGGCAACATGCTGCTGCCGAAGATGCGGGACCGCCGCTTCGCGGTGCCGCTCCCCCGGCCGGACTTCTACCAGGTCGCCTACCTCGCGCCGAAGGGCGAAGACCTGCGTGCCCACGGCATCGAGGCGTTCCGGGAGAACGTGACGCAGATCTGCCCCGAGTTCACCGACCGGGTGCACGAGCTGGCGACGATGGACGACGTCAAGTTCCTCGACGTGCGGCTCAACCTGCTGCGCAAGTGGCACGTCGACGGGCTGCTGTGCCTCGGCGACGCGGCGCACGCGATGTCGCCGATCGGCGGCGTGGGCATCAACCTGGCGGTGCAGGACGCGGTCGCGGCGGCGACGCTGCTGGCCGAACCGCTGCGCCGGGGCCGTCCGACGGAGGCCGAGCTGGCGAAGGTGCGCTCGCGCCGCCTCGCGCCCACGCTGCTGGTGCAGGGGCTGCAGCGCCTGCTGCACCGGACGGTGGTCCGCGGCGTGATGAACGGCAGGCGCAACGGCCCGCCGGAGCCGATGATCAAGCTGTTCGCCCGGTTCCCGCGCCTGTCGTACCTCCCGGCCCGCCTGCTGGGGCTGGGCCTGCGCCCGGAGCACGCCCCGGCCTTCGCGCGACGGGCGATGGAGCCGGTGCAGCGCTGACGGACCGTCGAAGGCCACCCCGGCCGGGGGTGGCCTTCACCGCCCGGGGTCTAGACGTTCTCGACCGGGTTGGTCAGGGTGCCGATGCCTTCGATGGTGATCGAGACGCTCTGGCCGCCCTCGATCGGGCCGACGCCCTCGGGCGTGCCGGTCAGGATGACGTCGCCGGGCAGCAGCGTCATGACGCCGGAGACGAACTCGACCAGCTCGGGGATCTTGTGGACGAGGTCCGAAGTGCGGCCGTCCTGCTTGAGCTCGCCGTCGACCTCGGCCCGCAGCGCGAGGTCGGAGGCGTCGATCGAGGTCTCGATCCACGGGCCGATCGGGCAGAAGGTGTCGAAGCCCTTGGCGCGGCCCCACTGGCCGTCGGACTTCTGGAGGTCGCGGGCGCTGACGTCGTTGGCGATCGTGTACCCGAGGATGACGCTCGCGGCGCGGGCGGCCGGGACGTTCTTCACCGGCTGCCCGATGACGATCGCGAGCTCGCCCTCGAAGTCGACGCGGCCGATGCCGGACGGGCGGCGGATGGCCGCATTGGGTCCGATGATGGTCGTCGACGGCTTGATGAACAGCATCGGCTCGCTGGGCACGTCGTTGCCGAACTCGGCCGCGTGCTTGGCGTAGTTGCGGCCGACGGCGATCACCTTCGACGGCAGGATCGGCGCGAGCAGCCGGACGTCGGCCAGCGGCCACCGCTTGCCGGTGAAGTTCGGCTGGCCGAAGGGGTGCTCGGCGATTTCGAGGACCTGGGCGTCGTCGCCGTCGCCTTCGATCGAGGCGAACGCGACACCACCGGGATGAGCAATTCGGGCTAGGCGCACGCGGCCAGTCTACGTGCGCCCAGCCCATGGCTTTCGGGGGTTCCGGGTGGCGGCGCCCCCGGGCCGGGCCGACGGCCCGGATGTCACAGCTCAGGCCACGGTGGTGCTCTTGTGGACGAGTGCGTCGCACAGCGCCAGCCAGCTGGCCTCGACGATGTTGCCGTGCACGCCGACGGTGGTCCACTCGCGCTCGCCGTCGGTGCTCTCGACCAGCACGCGCGTCACCGCGTCGGTGCCGGGGTGGCCCTGGAGGATGCGCACCTTGTAGTCGGCGAGCTCCACACTGTCCAACCAGGACAGGTGCGGCGACAGCGCCTTCCGCAGGGCGGCGTCGAGCGCGTGCACCGGCCCGATGCCCTCGGCGGTGGCGATGACGCGCTGTCCGCCGACGTGCACCTTGACGGTGGCTTCGGCCATGACCTCGCCGTCCGGGCGGTGGTCGAGGACCACCCGGTAGGACTCGAGCGCGAACGGCGCCTCCGCCGGGACGTCGGCCTCCTGGCGCAGCAGGAGCTCCAGGGAGGCGTCGGCGGCCTCGAAGGACCAGCCTTCCGCTTCGAGCCGCTTGACCTTGGTGATCGCGCTCGTCAGCGCTTCGGGCCGGCCGGCAAGGTCGACCCCGAGCTCACGTCCCTTGAGCTCGAGGCTGGCCCTGCCGGCCATCTCGGTGACCAGTACCCGCATGTCATTGCCGACGGAAGACGGATCGATGTGGTTGTACAGCAACGGATCCACCTTGATCGCGCTCGCGTGCAGTCCCGCCTTGTGAGCGAAAGCCGACGCCCCTACGTAAGCCTGGTGGGTGTAGGGGGCGAGGTTGGCGATTTCGGCAAGGGCATGGGAGACCCGGGTGAGCTCGGCGGCGCCTCCGGTCGGGAGGACCTCCATGCCGAGCTTGGTCACCAGGTTTCCCGTCACGGCGAAGAGGTCGGCGTTGCCGGCCCGCTCCCCGTAACCGTTGGCGGTGCACTGGACGTGCGTCACGCCGGCCTGCACCGCGGCGACGGAGTTCGCCACGGCGCAGGAAGTGTCGTCCTGACAGTGGATCCCGAGCCGGAACCCGGTCTTTTCCTTGATCGTCCGCACGGTCTCGGCGAGCCCGAGCGGCAGCTGGCCACCGTTGGTGTCGCAGAGCACGAGGACGTCGGCACCCGCGTGGGCGGCGGCGTCGAGGACCCGGAGCGAGGTCTCGGGGGAATGCGCGTAGCCGTCGAAGAAGTGCTCGGCGTCGAGGAAGACCCGCCGGCCTTCGTTCGTGAGGAACTCGACGGTGTCCTTCACCATCGCGCAGGCCTCGTCGACGTCGACGCGGAGGGCGCGTTCGATGTGGCGGAGGTCGGACTTGGCGACGAGGGTGATGACCGGCGCTTCGCTGTCGAGCAGGGCCCGGACCTGCGGATCGGCGTCGGCGGTGGTGCCGGCCTTGCGCGTGGCCCCGAAGGCGACGAGGGCGGCGTGGCGCAGCTTCAGTTCGCCTTTCGCGGCGCGGGCGAAGAATTCGGTGTCCTTGGGGAGCGCCCCGGGCCAGCCGCCTTCGATGAACCCGACCCCGAGCTCGTCCAGCAGCCGCGCGACGGCGAGCTTGTCCTGGACGGAGTAGGAGATGCCCTCTCGCTGCGCACCGTCGCGCAGGGTGGTGTCGTAGAGGTGGAAGGCGTCGCCGAGCGGGGTATCGGCGGGCTCCTTGCGGGTCACGGTCTTCTCCTAGCGTTCCAAGGCAACAAAAAAACCTCCCGCATGGGTGCGAGAGGTTGCGCGCCGGGGGCTCTTGTGGAGCTATCGTCCGGCGCGCTCGTCGATAATGATCGCGAAGCTGGTCACGGTCGCATCATGCCACAGCGTTCGCGGCCACGTCCAGAACCTGGGCCAAGCTCCCACCATCCGGGACGACCGGGAGCACGAAAAAGCCCCGCACCCGGCCGGGGTGCGGGGCTTTCCCGAGGGATCAAGCAGTACGCACGTTCGAGGAAACCAGAGCCGCGAGCCGGTCACCGATGGCCTGCGTGGCCCCCGGCGAAGCCTGGTCCCGCGTGGCCAGGTCGAACGCCACCGAGGCCTCGATCCGCCGCGCCGCTTCCTTCTGCCCCAGGTGGTCCAGCAGCAGCGCCACCGACAGCACCGCCGCCGTGGGGTCGGCCAGGCCCTGGCCCGCGATGTCCGGCGCCGAACCGTGCACCGGCTCGAACATGCTCGGGTTGCGGCGGGTCATGTCCAGGTTGCCGCTGGCCGCCAGGCCGATGCCGCCGGTCACCGCGGCCGCGAGGTCGGTGATGATGTCGCCGAACAGGTTGTCCGTCACGATCACGTCGAACCGGGACGGGTCCGTCACCAGGTGGATGGTCGCCGCGTCCACATGGGAGTACGCGACCGTCACGTCCGGGTGCTCCAGCGAAACCTCTTCGACGATCCGCGACCAGAGCGACCCGGCGAACGAAAGCACGTTGGTCTTGTGGACCAGCGTCAGGTGCCTGCGGGGCCGGGCCTCGGCGCGGTTGAACGCGTCGGCGACCACGCGCCGGACGCCGAACGCCGTGTTGACGCTGACCTCCGTCGCGATCTCGTGCTCGGTGTCCTTGCGAATCAGGCCGCCGGTGCCCGCGTACGGGCCCTCAGTGCCTTCACGCACGACGACCATGTCGACGTCGCCCGCGTCGGCCAGCGGTCCCCGGACACCCGGGTAGAGCCGCGCGGGGCGCAGGTTGACGTGGTGGTCCATTTCGAACCGCAGGCGCAGCAGCAGGCCGCGCTCCAGGATCCCGCTCGGCACCGATGGATCGCCGACCGCGCCCAGCAGGATCGCGTCGTGCTGACGGAGCTCGCCGAGGACCGATTCCGGGAGCAGCTCACCGGTCGAGTGCCATCGCGCGGCGCCGAGGTCGTAGTTCGTGATCTCCGCCGTCGGTACTACCTCGCCGAGCACCTTCAGCGCCTCGGAGACCACCTCGGGCCCGATCCCGTCTCCTGGGATCACCGCGAGCCGCATCCACACACCTCCGTCGACCGGACCACCGGCCGCACCGATGGCCCACCGCAACAAAACGCCAGCAGCCGGAAGGTTACCGGCCGTAGACAAACTGCCGTAGCCGCACCACCCTTATGCCGCATCCTCCCGCAGGGTGAGACACCCAATCGGGTGAACAGCAGAGGGGCGCCCCCGGCGGAAATCCACCGGAGACGCCCCTGGTCCTGCAGAAATCGATCTTGCCGGGAACTACCGGCGACCAGCCCCGATCGGCTGACGCTCGTTCCCCGGCCGGGCGCCCTGCGTCGCGTCCACCTTGACCACGTTCGCCCGGTTGCCCGCGGCGTTGTGGTGCTCGATGGCCAGCAGGCCGAGGGCGTTGTCGGCCGCGGCCGACGCCGCGTTCCGCGTGACCACCAGCGCCGTGCCCGGCTTCGCGACGTAGCCGAGCGCGGCGTCGCCGCCGCCCTGCACCGCGTAGCCCGGCGCGAGCGCGTCGAACGAAAGCGGCGTGCCGACGTAGTCGATCAGCCCGTTCGTCGTGCCCGGCGCGACGTAGAAGCCGCTGACGCCCACCGTGTAGGAGATCCGGTGGCTGTCGGCGCCGGCGTCGATGCCCAGCGCGGCCAGCGAAACCGGCAGCGTGAGCACGTTCGTGTCGAACACGTTGGTGTCGACGTCGCCGAGCTGGCCGTTGACCGCCTGGACGTCGACGGTCGGGAAGCCCGGGGTCAGCGCGACCGTGTTGGCCAGGAGGACGTCGGTCGACGTCGCCTTGGTCACGTAGGTCTCGAAGTCTGGCTGCCCGTCCCCGGTCGTGTCGATGTCGACGAACGGCGAGGTGTTGCTGCCGATGTTCGCCCAGTCACCCCAGGTGGACAGGCCGAACGCGAGGATCGCGTTCTCCGGCTCGCCCTGGGCCTTCGCCAGCGGAGCGGTGGAAGCCGCGCCGATGTAGCGGAGGTCGCCGCCCTTGGCCGTCTTGTTCAGCGTGCAGTCGGTGACCACGTCCGCGTCGCACTCGGGCAGCTGCGGGGACTCCGCCTGCAGCTCGAGCACGCTGATCAGCGAGCGGTACTTCTGCGCGCCGGCCCCCTGGTCGACACCCTTGCCGGTCAGGTTCAGCACGGCCTGGGTGGCTTCGGGGGCGAACTTCACCGACGGCGGCGTCGAAATCGTCGACACCGGCTTCGGCGCGGAGTAGACCGACACCCGCAGCGGCACCTTGGCCCCGCTGACCGGCGTGAAGGCGACCCGCCCGGAGGCGTCCGCGACGAACTGCCGGGCCAGGCCGGCCTGGGTGGCCTGCATGGTCGGGTCCATGACCTTGCGCAGCGCCTTCGGGTCGGCGATCTTCAGCGTCACCTTGACCTTGGCGGTGCCGCGCGGGGTCAGCTTCACCGACGGCTTGTCCACTGTGTACTCGACGCCCGGCAGCGCGTTGACCGTCTGGTAGGCCACCGAATACTCAGCGGGCGTGACGCCCTTGTTGACGAGCTTGATCGTCTTCGACAGCGTCACCGGACCGGACGCCTCGACCGTGCCGAAGCTGACGCTCACCGCGCCCGGGTCGTCGACGACGTAGGCGAGCACCTGGTTGTCCAGGGCCGCCTTGGCGTCGATCCGGCCGCTGCCGACGCGCTGCGGCGCGTAGGTGTGGCCGGCGCCGTCCCCGACGTCGTGGCCGGCGGTGTCGATGACCGAGGCCTTGACCTCCTCGACCGACCAGTCGGGGTGCGACTGGCGGACGAGTGCGGTGATGCCGGCGGTGTGCGGGGCGGCCATCGACGTGCCCGAGAGCACGGTCCGGCCGTTGCCGCTGCCGCGGAAGGCCGAGGTGATCGTGTCACCGGGGGCGGCGACGTCCGGCTTGAGGGCCGGGCCGCGGGTGCCGCGCGAGGTGAACGAGCTCGGGGTGTCCACGATCGTCTTGTCGTAGGTCTGGATCGAAGCGCGGCCGGCGCCGAAGAGCCGGACCTGCAGCGTGCCCGCGGTCAGCGCCGCGCGCAGCGTCTTCGTGGCGGACCCGGTGAACTGGAACATCGGGATCGCCGCGTTGCCCGCGATGCCCGCGCTGAAGTGCTCCAAAGTGGACGAAAGGAGCGCGCCCTTCGCCCCGGCGGCCTGCGCGTTGTTGGCGCGGGCGGCCGAACCGCAGGCGCGGGTCGAGTCGTTGTCGTCCCACTCCAGCCAGACGAACTTGCCGGCCGCCTTCGCCTTGTCCTCGGCGGAGTACGGCGCGCAGCCCGCGCTGTTCGCCGCGGACAGCGCGACGACCGGCGCCGCCAGGTCCAGGGTGTCGTAGCCGGTGTAGTTCTGGCTGTACTGGCCGGTCTTCTGGCCCGCGGCGGTCGACGGGGCCTTGACCTCGGCGGCGTCACGCAGGATGCCCGCGTCACGCGTGCTGGCGACGGTGAGCGCCTCGGGGGTGTTGCCCGGGGAGCCGGCGATGTCGTTGATGTCGCCGCCGTTGCCCGCGGAGATCACCGGGAGCACGTTGTTCGCGGCGAGCTTGCGCACGAACAGCGAGTCCGGGTCGTCCGGCGCGCCGAAGTCGGAGCCGAGCGAGAGGTTGACGATGTCGAGGTGGTCGGTGAAGTCGCCGTCGCCGTCCGGGTCGAGCGCCCAGTCCAGGGCCTGCGAGGTGACGTTCGTCGAGCCCGCGCAGCCGAACACCTTGATGGCGTAGAGCAGCGACTTCGGCGCCGTGCCCGGGCCGATCTGCATCGCGTCGACCTTCTTGGCGTCCAGCTTCTTGTAGTCGCCCTTGAAGGTCTTGCCGTCGGCGGTGACGCCGAAGCCGCCGATGGTGCCGGCGACGTGCGTGCCGTGCTCACCGCAGGCCAGCGGGTTCGGGTCCGGCTTCGGGGTGGTCTTGCCGGCCGTCGCGGCGTCGTAGTCGTCGCCGACGAGGTCCGTGCCGCCGACGACCTTGGCGCTGGGGAACAGCGGGGTCGGCTTGGTGCTGTCGACGCCCTTGTACGCGGCCTGCGTGCCGGGGCCGCCGAAGTCGGCGTGGGTGTAGTCGATGCCGTCGTCGATCACGCCGACGCGGACGCCGTCGCCGAACTTGCCGGTCTGCTGCCAGGCGGCGAGGGTGTTGGTCAGCTGCTCGGCGCTGGCGTTGGTGCGGGTCTTCGGCACGACCGTGCGCACCGCGATGACGTCCGCCCGCTTCGCGACCTCACGCAGCTTCGCGGCGTCGGCGGTGACGACCACGCCGGGAACGGCGTTGGCGGTCTGGGTGACGACCTGCGGCTTGGCGTCGGCGGTGCGCAGCTGGCCGACGACGGAGTCGACGGCGGCGGCGGTGTCGGCCTTGGCGGCCTTGGCGGCCCGCTTGGCCTCCTCCTTGCCCTGCGGCTGCGCGGCGGCGAACGCGTCGACGGCCGGCTTCTTGGCCAGCTCGACGAACGCGGTGACCCGGCCCTGCGCGGCCCCCAGGCGCGGCGACAGCTTCCCCTGCAGCTTCGCGTCGTCGATCTTGGCGGGTGCGACGCCGTCAGCGAGTGGAGCATCTGCTGCGCCCGCGACCGGCGCCCCGAGCGCGGCCGCCAGAACGACGGCGAAGGCCGCCGTCGTGGCGCGCGCGGGGAGGCGGGATCTGCTCATGAGTCGGCCCCTTACTCGAGGTCTGGACCCGAACCTGCCTGCCGCTCCTGACACCCCCGACGGTGAAGCGCGGCACAGCGCCGTGCCCTCGACGACGCGTGGTTCAACCTCGCGGGGAGAACCTAATGCCCCAAAACACCTACTTAGGTAGGCAAAAGACTCCGTTATGTAGTTGTGATTGCACTCAAAGGCCCCCTGCCGGGTGACAGGGGGCCTTCGAAAGGGTTACGTCAGTTGAAGTCGACGGCGCGGATCGTGTGCGCCCCGACCGAAGCCCCGATCGGCTCCAGCAGGTGTGCGTCGATGTGGCGGTCGACGCGCAGCAGCATCACCGCGTCCGAGCCGTCCGTCGTCTGGCTGATCTGCGCGGCCTCGATGTTGATGCCCGCCTCGCCCAGCAGCGTGCCGACCCGGCCCATCACGCCCGGCCGGTCCGGATACTCGACCAGCAGCACGGTGCCCTCGGCGCGCAGGTCGAACCCGCGGCCGTTGACCTCGACCAGCTTCTCGACCTCGTCCAAGCCGGTGACCGAACCGGACACGCTCAGCACCGCGCCGTCGGCGTGCACCGCGCGGACGGTGACCAGGCTGCGGAACTTGGGGCTCTCCGGCTCGGTCTCCAGCTCGACCTGCACGCCCAGCTTCTCCGCCAGCTGCGGCGCGTTGACGAACGTGACCTGGTCCTCGACCACGCCGGTGAACACCCCGCGCAGCGCCGCCAGCTGCAGCACGCCGGTGTCTTCACTGGTCAGCTCGCCCTTGACCTGCACGGTCACCGACGTCGGCGACGTCGGGTTGAGCGCCGTCAGCAGCTGGCCGAGCTTCTGGACCAGCGACAGGTACGGGCGGACGTGCTCGCCGACGGCCCCGCCGCCGGAGACGTTCACCGCGTCCGGCACGAAGTCGCCGCGCAGGGCCAGCAGCACCGACTTCGCGACGTCGGTGCCCGCGCGGTCCTGCGCCTCGGCCGTGGAGGCGCCCAGGTGCGGCGTCACGACGACGTTCTCCAGCTCGAACAGCGGGCTGGACGTGGTCGGTTCGGTGACGAAGACGTCGACACCGGCGCCGCCGACGTGGCCCGAGCGCAGCGCGTCGGCCAGGTCCTCTTCGACGATGAGGCCGCCGCGGGCGGCGTTGACGATGATGACGCCCGGCTTGGTCTTCTTCAGCGCCTCGGCGTCGATGAGGCCCTTGGTCTCCGGGGTCTTCGGCAGGTGGATGGAGATGGCGTCGGCGCGGGTCAGCAGCTCGTCGAGGGTGACGAGCTCGATGCCGAGCTGCGCGGCGCGGGCGGCCGAGACGTAGGGGTCGTAAGCGATGAGGTGCGTGTCGAAAGCGGCCAGGCGCTGGGCGAACAGCTGCCCGATCTTGCCGAGGCCGACGACGCCGACGGTCTTGCCCTGCAGCTCGACGCCGGAGAACGAGCTGCGCTTCCACTCGCCGCCGCGGAGGCTCTGGTCGGCGGCCGGGATGCGGCGCGCGACCGAAAGCAGCAGGGCGACGGCGTGCTCGGCGGCGGAGACGATGTTCGACGTCGGCGCGTTGACGACCAGGACACCGCGCTCGGTCGCGGCGGGCACCTCGACGTTGTCGAGGCCGACGCCGGCGCGGGCGACGACCTTGAGCTGCGAGGTGGCCGCGAAGACCTCGGCGTTCACCTGGGTGGCGGAGCGGACCAGGAGCGCGTCGGCGCTCTTCACCGCCTCGAGCAGCGCGGACCGGTCCGTGCCGTCGACGTGCCGGACCTCCACCTCGTCACCGAAGACACTCAGCACGGAGGGGGCGAGCTTTTCCGCGATGAGGACGACGGGCTTGCTGGGCTTGCTCACGATACGGCTCCCACTATCTGGTCATTTCCAGGACGCTCGGTGTCGACAAACGGTCTAAGCACGTCGTTGTGCCCCGGTCGAGCCGGAGTTTAACGCGCGGGCCGGACCTGTGGCGTCGTCTGGTGTTAACTCGCCCGCAATCCCTCGAAAACAAGAGCCAGCAGCCGCTGCATGCCCCCTTCGCCGGGCAGGTGCCCGCCCGCCCAGGATGCCGCGTGCAGCAACAGAAGCAGCTCTTGCGCCGTGACGTCCTCGCGCAGCTCGCCCGCGAGCTTCGCCCGTTCCACCAGCTGGGAACCGACCTCGCGCATGGCGTGGCAGGATTCGTACAACCGGGACGATTCGTCGTTCAGCGCGTCCGCGGTGAGCTCGACCAGGCCGCGGAAGGTGCCGGTGGCGTCCCCGAGCCCGGCGAGCCAGGACTGCAGGGCGTTCAGCGGCTCGGGATGGGTGAGCAGTTCGCGGGCCCGCTCGGCCTGGGCGTCGAAGCGGGCGCGCAGGAGCGTCTCGAGCAGCGCGTCCCGGGTCGGGAAGTGCCGGTAGAGCGTGCCGATGCCGACGCCGGCGCGGCGCGCGATGTCCTCCAGGGACGCCTCGACGCCGTGTTCGGCGAAGGCGCGTTGGGCCTCTTCGAGGAGGCGCTCGTAGTTGCGGCGGGCGTCCGCGCGCATCGGTTTCACGTCGGTCATCGCACTCCCGACCTTACCGGCTAGCCAATCGGAGGCTGCCTCCGTATATTAACCGGAGGCAGCCTCAGCTTACTGGAGGGATCGAGGATGACCCTGATCGAAGACACGCGGGCCCGGCTCGGCGCGATCGGCGCCTGGTTGCCGAGCGCCCCGCTGGCCCCGCCGCCGGACGTCGAACGCACGGCGACGCGGCGGCTCGCCGAAGCCGGCTACCGCTCGGTGTGGAGCGGCGAAGGCCCCGGCACGCGGGAGGTGTTCGCCCACTTCGGCGACCTGCTCGCCTCGGTGCCGGACGTCGTGCTCGGCGCCGGCATCGCGAACGTCTGGCTGCGCCGCGGCGTGACCGCCGAGAAGGGCGGCGCAACCCTCGCCCACGCCCACCCCGGCCGGTTCGTGCTCGGCGTCGGCATCGGGCACGATTTCCAGGCCACGAAGCTCGGCGAGGAGTACCGGCCGATCGACCGGATGCGCGCCTACCTGGCGGACATGGACGCCGCCGCGGCGGAAAATCCCGCACCGGTCGCGTTCCCGCGCGTGCTGGCCGCGGTCGGGCCGAAAATGCTGGAGCTGGCGCGCGAAGGTGCCGACGGTGCGCACCCGTTCGCCCAGCCGGTCTCGCACACGCCCTACGCCCGCGAAATCCTCGGGCCGGACAAGCTGCTGATCCCGCAGCAGACCGTGCTGCTCGGGAGCCGCGAGGACGCCCGGGCGAGCGTCCGGCGCAGCGTGGCGATGTCCCGGGAGCACGACGTGAAAGCGTATCTCGCGGGCTGGAAACGCCTCGGCTACACCGAGGCCGACATCGACGGCCCGAGCGACCGGTTCGTCGACGACCTCGTGCTGTGGGGCGACGCCGGAACCATCGCGAAACGGCTCGGCGAGCTCCTGGACGCGGGCGCGGACCACGTGCTGCTGACGCCGTCCGCGCCCTCCTTCGAATCCACTGTGGAAACCCTGCTCGAACTGGCTGCGGAGGTGACCCGATGAGCGTCGGGATCTGGCGGTTCTTCGACGGCGCCCCGATCGGCGCGGTCCGCGAAACGGCCGCCGAGGTGGAGGAGCTCGGCTTCGACGCCATCTGGTTCGGCGAGTACGCCGGCCGGGACGCGTTCACCCAGGCGGCGCTGCTCCTGGCGGCGACGTCCCGGCTCACCGTGGCCACCGGGATCGCACGGTTCGACCGCCGCGCGCCGATCACGGCGGAGGCGGCGACCCGGGCGCTCGGCGAGGCCTACCCGGGCCGGTTCACCGTCGGTCTCGGCGGCCACTTCCCCGGCACACGGCCGATTTCGGCGATGCGCGAGTACCTGGCCGGGATGGACGACGCCGAGCTGCCCGCCCTGCCACCGCCGTCACCACGGCCCCGGCGGCTGATCGCCGCGCTCGGCCCCCGGGCTCTCGCCCTGGCCGCCGAGCGGGCGGACGGCGCGCACCCGTACTTCGTCCCGCCGGAGCACACGGCGCTCGCGCGGGAGCGGCTCGGCCCGGGCAAGTACCTGGCGGTCGAGCAGGCGGTGATCCTCGACGCCCCGCCGGAAGCCGCCCGCGAAGCGGCCCGGGAGCACGTCGGCCTGTACGTCCGGCAGGCACCGCACCACCAGGCGAACCTGCGCCGCCTCGGCTTCACCGACACCGACCTGGCCGACGGCGGCAGCGATCGCCTGGTCGACGCCATCGTCGCCACCGGCGAACAGGCGGCCGCGGCCCGGATCCAGGCCCACCTCGACGCGGGCGCCGACCACGTCTGCGTCCAGATCCTGGCCCGCACTGAGAAGTCCTACGGCCTCCTGGCCGACCTCCGCCCGTGACGAAACCCGGATCTCGCGTGACCCGACCCGTAACTCGCGTGATCAGGCCCGTAACTCGCGTGATCAGAGCCGTAACTCGCGAGTTCCGCCTTCAATCACGCGAGTTCCGGCTTCAATCACGCGAGATCCGGGTTCCATCACGCGAGTTCTGTCGGGGATCACGCGGGGTCCGGGTCCGGGTTCGGGGGTAGGGTGGCGGGGCGCGGTGCGGGCCGCGCCCCGTCCGCGGAAAGGGCCGAGCCCACCCCCACTTCACCGCACCACCAGCTCCGCACCTCTTTCCTGCCCGGTGCCGGCGGACCACGGGCGACGAGGGAAGGAGGCACCATGGGCACGCTGCCCGCGAAACCCAGCCTGGACCAGTTGCGCAAGCGCGCGAAGGACCTTGCGCGCGCCGAAAGCGTCAAACTCGCCGAAGCGCAGTTCCGGATCGCGAAGGACCACGGGTTCCCGAGCTGGCCGAAGCTGCAGGCCTACGTCCGGCGCGTCACCGAGCACGGGGAAACCCTGCAGCACCCGTACCACCAGGACGTCGGCTACTACGCCGAGCGCGCGCTCGGCCTCCTCGCCTCGGCCGAGGACGACACGCCCGGCGCGAAGGAGCCGTTCGACCGCTGGAACCAGCCACTCACCCGCGACGGCGCCCGCGCGGTCGTCGCCCGCGAGCACGGTTTCGGTTCCTGGAAGGCACTCCGCGCCCACGTCGAGACTCTTGTGGACAGTGGCGAGCCGTTCGCCCGCGCGTACCGGGCGATCGAGGCCCGGGATCCCGAGCGGCTCGAAACGCTGCTCGGCGAGTTTCCCGGCCTCGTCGACGCCCGCGGCACCAACGGGAACGACCTGCTCGGCATGGCCGGCGCCACGCACGACGAGCGGCTCAGCCGGATCCTCCTCGACCACGGCGCCGATCCGGCCCGCGGCAACGTCCACGGCTGGACACCCCTGCACCAAGCCGCCTACAGCAACCTGCCGCTCCTGCTCGACCTGCTCCTGCGCCGCGGCGCGCCCGTCGACGTCGCGGCCCGCGGCGACGGCGGCACGCCCCTGGTCGTCGCCTTGTTCTGGGGCCATCGCGAAGCCGCGGAGACCTTGGCCGCACACAGCCGCGCGCCGGGCAACCTGCGCGTCGCGGCCGGGCTCGGCGACATCGACGCCATCGGCGAACTCCTGACCTCGGGCCGCGGGGGCGCCCATCGCGGTTTCTACCGGCCCCACAGCGGTTTCCCGCGCTGGCAGCCGACGGACGACCCCGCCGAGGTGAGGAACGAAGCCCTCGCCTGGGCGGCGCGCAACGACCGGGTCGACGCCCTCAGGACCTTGGTCGCCCGCGGAGCCGACGTGAACGCCGACGTCTACCGCGGCACCGCGCTGGCCTGGGCGTCGGCGCAGGGCAGGCTCGACGCCGTCCGGACGCTGCTCGACCTCGGCGCCGACGTGAACTTCCGCGGCACGTTCGGCGGCCCGAACCACGGCGAGGGCGTCACGGCCCTGCACCTGGCCGCGCAGTCCGGGCACCTCGACGTCATCCGCACTCTCGTCGAAAACGGCGCCGACCTCGGCGCGCGGGACGCGACCTTCGGCAGCACGCCCGAGAAGTGGGCGGAGGTGTGCGGGCAACCGGCCGCGCGGGAGCTGCTCCAGTAGACAACCGGAGTCTGTAGTCCGTATCGTCGCAGACGGACTACAGACTCCGTTTTCCCTCTGGGAGGATCCATGACCACACCCCGCGACGTCTTCACCGCGTTGTCCGACGGAATCAGCGAAGGACGCTTCGGCGAGCTTTCCGCGCTCTACGCCGAAGACACCGTCGTCGAACACCCGCAAGCGGTCCCGCGGCCGACGCGCCTCCACGGCCGGGACGCGGTCCACGAGCGGTTCACCGGTGTCCTCGCCGGAGCCCTGCGGCTCAAGCGCAAGAACGTCGTCGTCCACGAGACGACCGACCCCGAGGTGATCGTCGCCGAATACGACTACGACGCCGAGTCGGCCGAAACCGGCCGGACGATCGCAGCAGCCAACATCCAGGTGCTCCGGATCCGCGACGGCCTCATCGTCCATTCCCGCGACTACCACGACTACCTGCGGCTCGCGGTCATCCGCGACGGCGTCGACGACCTGGTCAAGGCCTACGAGCAGGCACCGCCGCGTGAGCTGTCACCGGCCGCCTCGCCGACCTCGGGCACGGTGTTCGAACAGCTCGTCCACGGCGTCGCGGGCAAACGCTGGGCTGAACTGCCGGACCTGTACGCCGAGCAAACCCACGTGACGCACCCGTTCCTGCCGGGCGCGCCGGTGCTGCGGACGCGTGACGAGCTGCGAAAGCACTTCGCGGCGGCCAAGGACGTCGGCGTCGACTTCGAGGTCGCGGACCTGGTGACCTACCAGGGCGCCGACCCGGAGGTGCTGATCGGGGAGTTCGCTTACCAAGGCGACCTCGGTGGCGGACGGGTGCGGATCGCGAACATCTTCGCCATGCGCGTCCGCGACGGCCTGATCGTCGAATCGCGCGACTACGGCGACCACCTCGGCGTCGCGGGCGACACCGGCCGGATTCCCGAACTGGCGGCGAAGGTCTAAGCCTCCGCGGCGAGGTCCTCGGGCAGGTCGAACTCGCCGTCGCGGACGCCCTTCACGAACGCGTCCCACTCCCCCGGCGTGAAGACGAGGATCACCCCGTCCGGCTTCGCCGACTGCCGCATCGCCGTGTAGGTGACGCCGTCGGTGTGCTCGATGAACGCGTACTCGACGCAGTCGTCGAGGGTGACGCCTTCGGGCTCGGCCCGGATCCACTCGGCCTTGGTGAAGTCGAGGTGGTGCCGGATGTGCGCCTTGTCGTCGACCGGCTGATCACTCATGTCTCCAGCGTAGCGAAACGACCACCGAACGCACTGAAGGGGACGCCCGGCGCGGGCGTCCCCTTCAGCGTCTTGGAACTGTGTGGCCGAACTGTGTTGCCGAAAGAAGGTCAGGCGGTTTCGGTGATCGGCCGGTCCACCCACGACATCAGGTCGCGCAGCTTCTTGCCGGTCGCCTCGATCGGGTGCTGGTTGCCCTGCTCCTCGAGCTTGGTGAAGTTCGGCCGGCCGGCCTCGTCCTCGGCGACCCATTCGCGGGCGAACGTGCCGTCCTGGATCTCGCCGAGGATCTTCTTCATCTCTTCCTTGACCGCCGGCGAGATGACGCGCGGGCCGCGGGTCAGGTCGCCGTACTCGGCGGTGTCGGAGATCGAGTAGCGCTGGCGCGCGATGCCGCCCTCGTACATGAGGTCGACGATCAGCTTCAGCTCGTGCAGCACCTCGAAGTAGGCGATCTCCGGGGCGTAGCCCGCCTCGGTGAGCACCTCGAAGCCGGTCTGCACCAGCGCGGACGCGCCACCGCAGAGCACGGCCTGCTCGCCGAAGAGGTCGGTCTCGGTCTCCTCGGTGAAGGTCGTCTTGATGACGCCGGCACGGGCGCCACCGATGGCGGCCGCGTAGGAGAGGGCGAGCGCCTGGGCATTGCCGGAGGCGTCCTGCTCCACGGCGATGAGCGCCGGGACGCCCTTGCCGTCGACGAACTGGCGGCGGACCAGGTGGCCCGGGCCCTTCGGGGCGACCATGGCGACGTCGACGTTCGCCGGCGGCTTGATCAGGTCGTAGCGGATGTTGAAGCCGTGCCCGAAGAAGAGGGCGTCGCCGTCCTTGAGGTTCGGCGCGATGTCCTGCTCGTAGATGTGGCGCTGCTTGGTGTCCGGCGCCAGGATCATGATCAGGTCGGCCTCGGCCGACGCCTCGGCCGGGGTGAGCACGCGCAGGCCCTGCTCCTCGGCCTTCGCCCGCGACTTGGACCCCTCGGGCAGGCCGATGCGGACGTCGACGCCGGAATCGCGCAGGCTCAGCGAGTGGGCGTGGCCCTGGCTGCCGTAGCCGATGACAGCGACCTTGCGCCCCTGGATGATCGAGAGGTCGGCGTCGTCGTCGTAGAAGATTTCCACTGCCATGGGGGTTACTGCTTCCTTTCCTGACTTACAAAATCTGGAACAGCGGCGCGAAGCGCCTCCGTTGAGGGTGGTGGTGGGGGCATGGATGGACTAGCGCGGTGAGGTTGCGGTGATCGAGCGGGCGCCGCGTCCCACCGCGACCATGCCGGACTGCACCAGCTCGCGGATGCCATACGGCTCCAGCATCCGCAGCAGGGCGCCGATCTTGTCCGACGTCCCGGTCGCCTCGACGGTGAGCGCCTCCGGGGACACGTCCACCACCTTCGCACGGAAGAGCTGGACGGTTTCGAGGACCTGGCTGCGCACGGTGTTGTCGGCGCGAACCTTCACGAGCAGCAGTTCGCGCTGCACGGCGGTCGACTGCTCCAGCTCGACGATCTTGATCACGTTGACCAGCTTGTTGAGCTGCTTCGTCACCTGTTCGAGCGGTAGCTCTTCCACGGCGACCACGATCGTCATGCGGGACACCTCGGGGTTTTCCGTGGGCCCGACGGCGAGGGACTCGATGTTGAAGCCGCGCCGGGAGAACAGGCCCGAGACGCGCGCGAGCACACCCGGCTTGTTCTCGACCAGGACACTCAGCGTGTGGACGCTCATCTCAGCGCTCACCTTCCCCAGCGGCTTCCGCGGCGGCTTCGGTCGTCTCGACCGAAACCTCGTCGTCGTCGAACAACGGCCGGATGCCCCGGACCGCCATGATCTCGTCGTTGCCGGTGCCGGCCGCGACCATCGGCCACACCTGGGCATCCTTCCCCACGACGAAGTCGATCACGACGGGGCGGTCGTTGATCTCCATCGCGCGGCGGATGGTGGCGTCGACGTCTTCCTTCGTCTCGCAGCGCAGGCCGGCGCAGCCGAGCGCCTCGGCCAGCAGGACGAAGTCCGGGATGCGGTGCTTGTGCGTCCCGAGGTCGGTGTTGGAGTACCGCTCCGAGTAGAAGAGGTTCTGCCACTGCCGGACCATGCCCAGGTTGCCGTTGTTGATCACGGCGACCTTGATCGGCGCGCCCTCGATGGCGCAGGTGGCCAGCTCCTGGTTGGTCATCTGGAAGCAGCCGTCGCCGTCGATCGCCCAGACCTGCTTGTCCGGGACGCCGAACTGCGCGCCCATCGCGGCGGGCACCGCGTAGCCCATGGTGCCGAGGCCGCCGGAGTTGATCCAGGTGCGCGGGTTCTCGTACTTGACGAACTGCGCGGCCCACATCTGGTGCTGGCCGACGCCCGCGGCGTAGACGGCGTCCGGGCCGACGATCTGCCCGATCCG
Source organism: Amycolatopsis sp. DG1A-15b (assembly GCF_030285645.1). Classification (GTDB taxonomy): domain Bacteria; phylum Actinomycetota; class Actinomycetes; order Mycobacteriales; family Pseudonocardiaceae; genus Amycolatopsis. The sequence continues at coordinate 9,930,427 of NZ_CP127296.1, read as the reverse complement.
CTCGATGACGTACTGCGGCGACAGCGAACCGTCGTCCGGCCACTCGTAGCCGGCCGGGTAGTTCTTGCGCCAGTCGTCGGCCTGGGTCCACCAGTCGGCCAGGTCGGGCTGGCCGCTGTGGTCGAACTCCGCCTTCACGGCGGTGATGAGCTCGCCGATGATCTCCTTGCAGTCGCCCACGATCGGGACGTCGGCCTTGCGGTTCTTGGAGATCTCGGCCGGGTCGATGTCGGCGTGCACGACCGCGGCGTCCGGCGCGAACGAGGACAGCTGGCCGGTGACCCGGTCGTCGAACCGGGCGCCGAGCGCGATCAGCAGGTCGGCGCGCTGCATGGCGGCGACCGCGGCGACCGTGCCGTGCATGCCCGGCATGCCGAGGTGCTGCGGGTGCGAGTCGGGGAACGCCCCGCGCGCCATCAGCGTGGTGACGACGGGGATGTTCGTCAGCTCGGCGAGCTGCTTCAGCTGCTCGTGCGCCTCGGCCTTGATGACACCACCGCCGACGTAGAGCACCGGGCGCCGCGCCTTGGCGATCAGCTTCGCGGCTTCGCGGACCTGCTTGCCGTGCGGGCGCAGCGTGGGGCGGTAGCCCGGCAGCCGCAGCTCGGTCGGCCAGGAGAACGAGGTCATCTCCTGCAGCACGTCCTTGGGGATGTCCACCAGGACCGGGCCGGGGCGGCCGGTCGAGGCCAGGTGGAACGCCTCGGCGATGGTCCGCGGGATGTCCGCGGGGTCCGTGACGAGGAAGTTGTGCTTGGTGATCGGCATGGTGATGCCGCAGATGTCGGCTTCCTGGAACGCGTCGGTGCCGATCAGCGCGCGGGACTGCTGGCCGGTGATGGCCACGACCGGGACCGAGTCCATGTTCGCGTCGGCGAGCGGGGTGACCAGGTTGGTCGCGCCCGGGCCCGAGGTGGCCATGCAGACGCCGACCTTGCCGGTGGCCTGGGCGTACCCGGTGGCCGCGTGGCCGGCGCCCTGTTCGTGGCGGACCAGGACGTGGCGGACCTTCGTCGAGTCGAGGAGCGGGTCGTAGGCGGGCAGGATGGTGCCGCCCGGGATCCCGAAGACCACCTCGGCGCCGACGGCCTCGAGCGAGCGCACGAGGGACTGGGCGCCGGTGACGCGCACCGGCGTTCCCGCCGGTGGCGCCGGCTTCGGACGTGCTCCGGGCGTTCCGGGCGTCGGCCCGGGCTTCGCGTCGCTGCGCGACGTCGCACTGGTCATCGGATCTGCCTCGTGGGTCTCGGTGTCACTCGTTCGGGTCGGTTTTGTGCGGTGGGGCCGGGAATCTCTTCCCTTGGGCAACAAAAAACCCTCGCCGACCGTAAGGTCGCACGAGGGTTCGCGCGTCGACGCAGCGGAAAGTCTTCCCTAAGCGTCGACGCGCTTGGGAAGTACGAGGCCGGTCAGCGGTGTCACGGCGATGACGCTAGACCGAACGCCATGCGGGTGTCAACTCTGCGGGATGGTGTGTCCGCATGCTGGACGCCTTCGCGGCGCACGTCACGTCGTCCCGACCCGGGTTCGGGCCGGGCGCACGCGCGGTGCACCATTTCCGCGTGGCCGAAAAACAGCAGGACGAAGGCCGGAAGGCCGTCTTCCGCGTCCCCCGCACGTCCTTCATGGCGATCGCCCTCCTGACGATCTGCGTGACACCGATCGCGCTCGGGGAGATCCCGTACCTGCAGTGGCTCTACATCTTCCCGATCGCGCTGGCGGTGTTCGTGGTCCGCCACCGCACGATCGCGACGCGCTCGGGGCTGGCGGTCCGCACGATGTTCGGCCACCGCGACATCCCGTGGTCGGCGCTGAAGGGGCTCGCGATCACCAAGAAGTCGCGGGTGCAGGCGGTGCTGAAGGACGACACGAAGGTGCCGCTGCCGACCGTGCGGACCCGGCACCTGCCGGTGCTGTCGCTGGTGAGCGACGGGCTGGTCGCCGACCCGAGCGGGGTGCTCGCGGCCGAGGACATCAAGCCCGGGACGTCGGAGACCCCGGCCGGCGAGTAACCCGGCCCCCACCCTCGACGGACCGGCTTCGCCCGGCGGCGTAAATTGGTCCTACCAGTTTCGCCGGCCACCCTTTGACCTGGGAGTTTCCCGTGCCGCCTCTTCGTTCCCGGACCACCACCCACGGCCGCAACGCGGCGGGCGCGCGCTCGCTCTGGCGTGCCACCGGCATGACCGACAGCGACTTCGGCAAGCCGATCGTGGCGATCGCCAACTCCTACACCCAGTTCGTGCCCGGCCACGTGCACCTGAAGGACCTCGGCGAGATCGTCGCGGGCGCGGTCAAGGAAGCGGGCGGCGTCGCGCGCGAGTTCCACACGATCGCCGTCGACGACGGCATCGCCATGGGCCACTCCGGGATGCTCTACTCGCTGCCCTCGCGCGAGATCATCGCCGACTCGGTGGAGTACATGGTCAACGCGCACCAGGCCGACGCGCTGGTGTGCATCTCCAACTGCGACAAGATCACCCCGGGCATGCTCAACGCCGCGATGCGCCTGAACATCCCGGTCGTCTTCGTCTCCGGCGGCCCGATGGAGGCCGGCAAGGCCGTCGTCGTGGGCGGCGTCGCGCAGGCCCCGACCGACCTGATCACCGCGATCGCGGCGTCGGCGAGCACCGAGGTCGACGACGAAGGACTCGACGTCGTCGAGCGCTCGGCCTGCCCGACGTGTGGGTCGTGCTCCGGCATGTTCACCGCGAACTCGATGAACTGCCTCACCGAGGCGCTGGGGCTTTCGCTGCCGGGCAACGGCTCGACGCTGGCGACGCACGCCGCGCGCCGCGCGCTGTTCGAGGAGGCCGGCCGTACGGTCGTCGAGCTGTGCCGCCGCTGGTACGAGGAGGACGACGCGTCGGTCCTGCCGCGCTCGATCGCGTCGAAGGCGGCGTTCGAGAACGCCATGGCACTGGACATGGCCATGGGCGGTTCGACGAACACGGTGCTGCACATCCTCGCGGCCGCCCAGGAGGGCGAGGTCGACTTCACGATCGCCGACATCGACGCGATCGGCCGCCGCGTGCCGTGCCTGTCGAAGGTGGCGCCGAACTCCGACTACCACATGGAAGACGTCCACCGGGCGGGCGGAATCCCGGCGATCCTCGGCGAGCTGTACCGCGGCGGCCTGCTCAACACCGACGTGTGGTCGGTCCACTCACGTGACCTCGAGTCGTGGCTCGGTTCCTGGGACATCCGGGCGACTTCGCCGTCTTCCACGGCGGTCGAGCTCTTCCACGCGGCCCCGGGCGGGGTCCGCACGACGCAGGCGTTCTCGACTTCGAACCGCTGGTCGTCGCTGGACACGGACGCGGCGGGCGGCTGCATCCGCGACGTCGAGCACGCGTACACGAAGGACGGCGGCCTGGCGATCCTGCGCGGCAACCTCGCGGAGAACGGCGCGGTGATCAAGGCGGCGGGCATCGACGAGGACCTGTGGCACTTCGAGGGCCCGGCGCGGGTGCTGGAGAGCCAGGAGGAAGCGGTGTCGGCGATCTTGAAGAAGGAGATCCAGCCGGGCGAGGTCCTGGTGATCCGCTACGAGGGCCCGGCGGGCGGCCCGGGCATGCAGGAGATGCTGCACCCGACGGCGTTCCTCAAGGGCTCGGGCCTGGGCAAGAAGTGCGCCCTGATCACGGACGGCCGGTTTTCCGGCGGCTCATCGGGCATTTCGGTGGGCCACATCTCCCCGGAGGCGGCGGCGGGCGGCCTGATCGGCCTGGTGGAGAACGGCGACCGCATCCTGCTGGACATCCACGAGCGCCGCCTCGAGCTGCTGGTGGACGAGTCGGTGCTGGCGGAGAGGCGAGCGAAGATGGAGGCGTCCGAGAGGCCGTGGCAGCCGAAGGACCGCCAGCGCCCGGTGACGGCGGCTTTGCGCGCGTACGCCCGAATGGCGACGTCGGCGGACACGGGCGCGGTCCGCGACGTGAACAAGTAGTCCTGGCTCGAGAAGGCCGTCCTGGTTCGCCGGGGCGGCCTTCCGGCGTTCAAGGCCTGGCTGCGACGGCCATGCCTGAGCCGCTTTTCCGGCCTCCCAGGTCCCTCAGCCGCGAGGGGGACCCCCGATTTCAACGTTACCGGAGCGCACCGACAATTCCGGACCCGCGAACCCCAGTTGTCCACAGCCCGCTCCGAGCCCCCGAGTTGTCCCCACCCCGAGCCGCCCGACCTCGGCCCGCGGAAATCGCTACCGCGTCAGAACAATGACCACGACAGCCGCGGCGGCTGCCAGCAGCAGCGAAACCAACCCCAACGGCAACGGCCGCTTCCGCCAAGGCGTGTTCCGCTCCAGCGAAATCGGCCCGGAGCCGGTGAACAGCAGGCTCAGCGCCGAAGCCGCCAGCAGCAGCTCGAACTCGAACCCCTGCCCCGAACCCTCGAAGAACCCGCCGTGGAACTTCGCGTACACCGCATTGGCCGCCACCCCGAGCAAGCCGGCCGCGGCCAGCGGTGTGAACAGCCCGACGATCACCAGCACGCCACCACCGACTTCGGTGATGCCCGTGATCCACGACAGCAGCGTCGTCTGCTTGTGGTAGCCGTACGTCTCCAGCACCCGCGCGAACCCGCCGATGCCCGGCCCGCCGAACAGGCCGAACAGGTGCTGCAGGCCGTGCGCCCCCATGGTCACGCCGAGCGCCAGCCGCAGGATCAGCAGGCCGAGCCCGAGCCCGCCCTGGCGCGGGGTGTCGTCCGGCCGATCGTCCTCGACGCCCGACAGGAGGCTGGTGGGCTGCTGCGAAACGTCGTCTCCACTGCTCACCCGCGCAGGTTAGGGGATCGCCGCGGGCCTGGCGAGCTCAGTATTCGCCGTGCACCAGGTTGTCCGGCAGCTCGCCGCCGGCGTACCGGGCGATCTCGGCCGCGGCGACGGCGTACGACCGGCCACGAACCCCGCGCACGGCCCCGCCGACGTGCGGCGTCAGCAGCAGTCCCGGCGCCGTCCACAGCGGGTGCCCGGCGGGCGGCGGCTCGGGATCGGTGACGTCGAGGGCGGCCCGCAGCCGGCCCGTGGTCAGTTCGGCGACCAGGGCGTCGGTGGCCACGACGGCGCCGCGCGAGACGTTGACCAGCACCGCGCCGTCGCGCATCCGGGCCAGGAACTCCGCGTCGACCATCCCGCGTGTGCGGGAGGTCAGCGGCACCATCAGCACCACGACGTCGTGCAGCTCGAGCAGCCCGGGCAGCTCGCGCACACCGTGCACGCCCTCCCGCGCGGTCATCCCGACCATCGTGCAGCGCGCGTCGAACGGCTCGAGCCGGCGTCGCAGGTGACGTCCGAGGTCGCCGGCGCCGACGACGAGCACGCGCTTGCCCTGCAGCGTGTCCGCCGTCTGCCGCTCCCACCGGCCTTCGCGCTGCGCCGCGGCGAAGACGTCCAGCTTCCGGTAGATCGACAGCAGCGCCGCGACGACCCACTCGGCCGTGCTCCCGCCGTGCGCGCCGCGGCAGGTGGAGAGCAGGACGCCGTCGGGCACCTTGCCGACCCAGTCCTCGGCGCCGGCGGACAGCAGCTGGATCAGCTTCAGGTTCGGCAGCGTGCGCCACAGCTGCTCCCCCGGCGGGTGCTTGCCGGGGATGAGCACCTCGGCCTTCCCGGCCTCGGGCGGCACCGGTTCGCCCCACTGGTAGCGCACGGGCAGGACCCGCGGGACCTCGGCGAGCACGGTCATGCCCTCGTCGTCGGGCACCAGCACGGTCAGCGTCATGATCTCCAACGTAACCGAGGAGTACTCACCCATGGTTCACGCACCGGCCCTTAGGCTGGGGGATCATGCGCACCCGCTACCGTTCGGCCCTGCTGGCGATCTTGGCCTGCGGCGTCCTGCTGCCCGCCGGGTGCGCGCGGTTCGACGACACCGCGGCGGGCCAGACGTTCAGCCCGGCACCGGTGCCGAGCCCCGAGTCGCCGCCCGAGGTCCAGGGTCCCGGCGCGGACTCCGGGAGCGACCCCAAGCAGGCGCGGCCCGGCCAGTCGGCCGCGCCGGTGCCGCCGCCGCAGGGCTGCAAGGACTTCGACCCGTCGGTGATCGCGACCTGCCTGGACACCGTCGCCGCGGTCGCCGGCCTGCCGGGTGACGGCTCCACGCCCAGCGCGCTGGCCGGCGAGCGCAAAAGCGGCCGCGTCGTGCTGGCGACGAGCGGCAAGGACGCGACGGACTTCGCGAAGCTCGACGTCCAGGCGGCCGGCGACGGCGGCCTGACCGGGCTCGCGCTGTCACCGTCGTACGTCGAGGACCAGCTGGTGTTCGCCTACGTCACGACCGCGACCGACAACCGCGTCGTGCGGTTCGCCAAGGGCCAGTCGCCGAAGCCGGTGCTCACCGGCATCCCGAAGGGCGCGTCCGGCAACCGCGGCACGATCGGCACCGACAACCGGGGCGCACTCCTGGTCGCGACCGGCGACGCGGGCAACCCGGCCGCCGCGGCCGACCCGAACTCCCTCGCCGGGAAGCTGCTGCGCATCGACACCTCCGGCAAGGCCGCGGCGGGCAACCCGAACGGCTCGCTCGTGGTGGCGGCCGGCCTGCACGCGCCGGGCGGGGTGTGCGCGTCGGCCGACGGCGGCCGCGTCTGGGTCACCGACCGCCTCGCCGACAAGGACGCCCTCTACCGGATCCAGGCGGGCCAGCCGCTGGCGACGCCGGCGTGGACGTGGCCGGACAAACCGGGTGTCGCGGGCTGCGCCGACTTCGTCGACGCCAACGGCTCGCTCTCGGTCGGCACCGCACTGGCCGGCAACCTGCAGAACCTGCCGGTCAGTCCGGACGGCGCGATCAGCGGCAAGCCGACGGTCAGCCTCGACGGGAAGACCGGCAAGCCACCGCTGACGTACGGGCGGCTCGCCGGCATGAGCATGATCAACCCGCAGCTGGCGGTGGCGGGCACGGTCAACAAGGACGGCGGCACCCCGGTCTCCAGCGACGACCGCGTCGTGCTGATCACCCCGGCCACGTCCGGCGGCGGCAACGGCAAGGACTGACCTGCGGGTTTTCGCCGGTCGCCGATTATCGACCACGCCGCGCGCGTTCAGGACGGCCGCGCGCAGCGACCGGTCCGCGCACTGCCACGGCCGGACCGCCCTCGCCCGCCGACCGGTCAGCTCAGCGGCTTCAGCTCCACCCGCCGCCCTTCGGCCGACGACGTCAGCCCGGCCTCCGCCACCTGCAGGCCGCGGGCGGCCGAGAAGAAGTCGTACCGGTGTTGCCGTCCGGCGACCACGTCCCGCACGAACTCCTCCCACTGCGCCTTGAAGCCGTTGTCGAACTCGGCGTTGTCCGGCACCTCCTGCCACTGGTCGCGGAAGGGCTCGGTCGCCGGCAGGTCCGGGTTCCAGACGGGCTTCGGCGTCGCCGAGCGGTGCTGGACGCGGCAGCGCCGCAGCCCGGCGACCGCGCTGCCCTCGGTGCCGTCGACCTGGAACTCGACGAGCTCGTCGCGGAAGACCCGCGTCGACCACGACGAGTTGATCTGCGCGATGACCCCCGACTCCAGCTCGAAGATGCCGTACGCGGCGTCGTCCGCGGTCGCCGCGTACGCCTCTCCCTGCTCGTCCCAGCGGCGCGGGATGTGCGTCACCGCCTTCGCCGTCACCGCCGAGACGCGGCCGAACAGGTTCTCGAGCACGTAGTTCCAGTGGCAGAACATGTCGAGCACGATCCCGCCGCCGTCCTCGGCGCGGTAGTTCCAGCTCGGGCGCTGCGCCTCCTGCCAGTCGCCCTCGAACACCCAGTAGCCGAACTCGCCGCGCACCGACAGGATCCGCCCGAAGAACCCGCCGTCGATCAGCCGCCGCAGCTTGAGCAGCCCGGGCAGGAACAGCTTGTCGTGCACGACGCCGTGGCAGATCCCGGCGTCCCGCGCGAGCCCGGCCAGCTCCAGCGCCGCCGGCAGTGTCTCGGCGAGGGGCTTTTCGGCGTAGATGTGCTTGCCCGCGGCGATGGCCTCCCGCACCGACGGCTCACGCGCCGACGTCAACTGCGCGTCGAAGTAGATCTCGACGTCCTGCAGCGCGGAGCCGGGATCGGTGGTCCACGCCGTCAGGCCGTGACGGTCGGCGAGGTCCTTGAGCTTCGCGGCGTTGCGCCCGGCGAGGATCGGCTCGAGCTGCACGCGGCTGCCGTCCGGGAGGGTGACGCCACCCTGTTCGCGGATCGCCAGGACCGACCGGAGCAGGTGCTGCCGGTAGCCCATCCGGCCCGTCACCCCGTTGAGCAGCACTCCGATGCTGGACTGGTTCATCTTTCCAAGCCTTCCTGGTCGAGCGGGATGTCGTATTCGGTCCGGCGGCCGCACATGCCGTAGCCGTCCGGGTTCGACGGCGTCGCGACCCGCAGGCCGGACCGGTCGAGGTGGCTCCCGTCGCCGTCGGCGAGCGCCTTGAGGTGCGCGCCGGTCAGTTCGGCGGCCCGCAACGCCCCGGCCTGCCAGCGCGGTACCCACTCTGCGACCTTCGGCGCGACGAGCGCGACGGCCGCCCGGTGGAACGCCCGCAGCGGTTCCGGATCGCCGTCCCGCAGGGCTTCCCGCAGCGGCAGGTACCCGCGAACGGCCAGGTCACGGCGTTGCCGCGCGGCGTCGTCGGTTTTCGGCAACGCCGCGGCCTCGGCGTAAGCGGCCGCGTCGGCGAGCACATCCGGCGGAAAGGTGAACACGGCGTCCCCGGCCTCCGGCAGCCCGCTGTTCTGCATCAGGACCGTGACGCGCAGGCCGTCGTCCTGCACCATCCGGTGCACGGTGCCGGGCGCGAACCACGCGATGACCCCGGCCGACAGGGGCGTCTCCGCGTAGCCGCCGACGCTCAGGGTCTGGACGGCACCCCGGCCCCCGGTGACGACGTAGGCCTCGGTGCAGGCGAGGTGGAGGTGCGGGCTGCCGCCGCAGACGCCGTCCTCGGCGGCCCAGTCGTAGGCGCGCAGGTGCGAGACGCCGATGCCACCCGGTAGCGGAAAATCGTTCATGACCACCCGTGCCCGTCGAGGTAGCGGGTCACCCGGTCGCGGTCCCAGGCCCCGTCGGCGACGACGATCCGGTACCGGTAGGCGAAGCTTTCGCCCGGCGGCAGTTCGAATTCGTCAAAAAACGCCCACGAGAAGGCGACCATCGGCGCCTCCTGGGCACGGACGAACCAGTGCGACTCGTGGATCGCCTTGTCGTTCTCGGGTGCATGGGCGAAAACCAGCGTCGAATGCGCGTCGACGCCGTCGTGCTCGCCGACGAACGCGAGCCACGGCGCCTGCGCGCCCATCAGGTCCTCGCCCTCGAGGTCGCCGGGGCCGAGGACCCGGCCACCGCCGAAGTCCCGGGGCCCCCGCCAGTGCAGGCCGGTGTACCCGGCCAGCTCACGGCCGGCGGTGGTCGGGCTGCCGAACACGAGCGGGGTGTCGCGGATGTTGGTCAGCTCGATCCCCCAGTCGAGCGCCCAGGCCCCTTCGTCCGGCTCGACCGAGTGAACGACGATGTCCCGCCGCTCCCGCGCCCACTCGTCCCCGCCGTTGGCGACCCAGGTGAGGTTTTCGGCGAAGCTCAGCCGATCGGATTCGACGGTGAAGCCCGCGAATTCGTCGTGCCGCATGGACCCGATGCGGTCGGGCAGCTCCTGGTACCAGTCGCCGGGGACGTAGGTGTGGCCGCCCCAGAAGTTCTGCCCGGACAGGTGGCTCGACGTCATCTGCAGGCCCTTGTGCCACCGGTGGTCGGCGGGCCGGTACCCGCTGACGTGCCGCCCGCCGAGGGTCCGGAGCGGGTGGGCGTAGGGCTTGCGCGACTCGAAGGCCACCGGATCGGGCTTGTACACGTAGGACATCAGCTGGACGCCGCCCGCTTCGACGGACACGTGCTCGCCGTGCCGGTGGGTCACCGTGATCGTCGCACTCATCCGCGGGCTCCTCCCTCGACGCCGGCCATGGAGCGGTAGAAGGCATCGCCAGGCCCGATTTCGCCGCGGCGCACCCCGACCCCGGTGGAGGCGGACTTGTACAGCGCGGCGATGAACTCCAAAACCTGCCGCCCGTCGTCCCCGCTGCACGGCGGCCGCCGCCCGGCCCGGTAGGCGGCGAGGATGGGGGAAAACGCGGCGGCGTGCGAACTGTCGACGTCGTCGGCCGGGGTGTGCCAGCGTTCGACGGCGTCCTCGGCGACATGCGGCGCCGGGGTGTAGCGCCAGTCCTTGACGCCGTGCCCGTAAAGGTGGGTGAGTTCGGTGGTGGCAAGCTCGCAGTCGATCCGGATCCGGCTCACCTCGTCCGGCGAGAGGACGCTGTTGACGACGGTCGCGAGCGCCCCCGACTCGAACCGGACCAGCGCGGTCGAGACGTCCTCGGTCTCGACGTCGTGCACCAGCCGAGCGGTCATCGCGCGCACCTCGGCCCAGTCGCCGAGCAGGTGGAGCAGCAGATCCATCTGGTGGATGCCGTGACCCATGGCCGGCCCGCCACCCTCGGTCTCCCAGCGCCCACGCCACGGGACCGCGTAGTAGGCGGCATCGCGGTACCAGGTGGTCTGGCAGTGCGCGACGAGCGGGCGCCCCAGCTCCCCGCCGGCGAGCAGGTCCCGGAAGTGAGCGGCGGCCGAGCCGGACCGCTGCTGGTAGACGAAGGCGGCGTACGGACCGCCGTCCCGCTCGGAAACGGTCATCTCGTCGTACTCGGCGAGCGACCGGCACGGCGGCTTCTCGCACCAGACCCAGGCACCGCTTTCGAGCGCCTTCTTCGTCTGCTCGACGTGCAGGCTCGGCGGCGTGCAGATCGAGACGAGATCCGGTTCCTGCTCGGCGAGCAGGACGTCCAGGTCACCGTACGGCTTGGCATGCTCGGTCCCGGCGCAGAACGCGGCAACCCGCGCCTCATCGACGTCGGCGGCGGCCACGATGTCGACGTCTTCGTGGTGGGCCTCGAAGGCGGTCCGGTGACTCTCCGCGATGGCCCCGGTTCCGATGACGGCCACCCGTAAGCGCTTTCCCTCAGCCAACCCGGGTCTCCCTCCACGGCTCCGACGCCCCAGCAGCGCCGATCCGCGCCGCCCGCCACCCACGGGACGGCGATCTCCGCGGCCGGGCTGCGTGCCTCCGACCGTTCCAGAAAGCGCTTTCTCATGCAACGGGCGGCCACGATGTCAACGTTGTCAGCGACCGCGATCCACCGGTCGGACGACTCACGCAGCCGGTCGGAAATTCTCCAGCGGTAGGACTCTTACCGAAGTGAGCGCGCGGCGCCCCGCGAAGATCAGCCGCTCTTGCTGCGGGTCTTCCGCGGCTGCCGGCTCTCGGCCCGCATCGCCCGCATGTCCAGGAAAGCGGCAACACCGGACACCAGCGCCGCGAACAGCCCGAGGAACCGGCCCAGGCCGGGTCCGATGGTGACCCCGGCGGCCTCGAAGATGCCGCGCTGGTCGGCGTCGAACTCCCAGTCCAGCGTGAACCAGCCCAGCACCATCAGCAGCAGCGACGCCGCGGCGACCATCAGCCACAGCTGCGGCAGGCCACTGACGCGCAGGGTCCGGATTCGCCCGAAAGCGACCACCACCAGCCCGGCCAGCAGCAACGGCAGCGGCGGGCACCAGGAGAAGAAGCTCGAGTGCCACGCGTCGCGGACGACGTCACCGTGGGGCAACTGCGCGAGGATGTCCTCGATGTCCGGCCTGGTGGCGGTCAGCGTGGTCCACGGCAGGAACGTCGAGCCCAGCGCGAGCAGCCCGGCCGCCAGGCCGAGCCACTCGCGCCAGGTGACGCTTTTGACGAATCCCGGCAACGTCAAGAACCGACGCGCTCGATGATCAGCTCCCGGACCCGCTTGGCGTCGGCTTGCCCCTTGGTCGCCTTCATGACCGCACCGACGATCGCGCCCGCCGCGGCGACCTTCCCGCCGCGGATCTTTTCCGCGACGTCCGGCTGCGCCGCCAGTGCCTCGTCGACCGCCGCGAGCAGCGCCGAGTCGTCCGAGACGACCTTCAGCCCACGCTTCTCGACGACTTCCCGCGGCTCGCCCTCGCCGGCGAGCACGCCCTGGACGACTTCCTTCGCCAGCTTGTTCGTCAGCTCCCCGGACGTGACCAGCCCGATCACCTCGGCCACCTGGGCCGGGGTGATCGCCAGCTCGGCCAGCTCGACCTCGCGGGCGTTGGCCTCCTGGGCGAGGGTGTTGACCCACCAGCCACGGGCGTCGTCCGGCGACGCGCCGGCCTCGACGGTGGCCGCGACGAGCTCGACGGCGCCGACGTTCAGCAGGTCACGCAGGGCTTCGTCGGAAAGCGACCATTCCCGCTGGATCCGCTTCCGCCGCTCCGAAGGCATCTCCGGCAGCGTCCCCCGCAGTTCCTCGACCCATTCGCGCGACGGCGCGATCGGGACCAGGTCGGGCTCCGGGAAGTACCGGTAGTCCTCAGCGGTCTCCTTGGTGCGGCCCGGCGAAGTGGTGCCGTCGGCCTCCTGGAAGTGCCGCGTCTCCTGCTTGATCGAACCGCCCTCGGCGAGGATCGCCGCCTGCCGCGTCATCTCGTAGCGGACGGCGCGCTCGACGCTGCGCAGCGAGTTGACGTTCTTCGTCTCGGTGCGGGTCCCGAACTCGGTCGCGTCCTTCGCCATCAGCGAGACGTTCGCGTCGCACCGCAGCGAGCCCTGGTCCATCCGGACGTCGGAAACGTCGAGCGCGCGAAGCAGGTCCCGCAGCGCGCTCACGTACGCCCGCGCGACCTCTGGCGCCCGCTCACCGGTGCCTTCGATCGGCTTCGTCACGATTTCGATCAACGGTACGCCGGCCCGGTTGTAGTCGAGCAGCGAGTGCTCGGCACCGTGGATCCGCCCGGTGGCGCCGCCGACGTGCAGCGACTTGCCGGTGTCCTCCTCCATGTGCGCGCGCTCGATCTGAACGCGCACGACCTCGCCGTCGTCGAGCGTGACGTCGAGGTAGCCGTTGAAGGCGATCGGCTCGTCGTACTGCGAGGTCTGGAAGTTCTTCGGCATGTCCGGGTAGAAGTAGTTCTTCCGCGCGAACCGGCACCACTCGGCGATCTCGCAGTTCAGCGCGAGACCGATCCGGATGGCCCCCTCGACCGCCTTGCCGTTGACCGCCGGCAACGCGCCGGGCAGGCCGAGGCAGGTCGGGCAGACCTTCGTGTTCGGCTCGCCGCCGAACTCGTTCGGGCAGCCGCAGAACATCTTCGTGTTCGTGTTCAGCTCGACGTGCACCTCGAGCCCGAGCACGGGGTTGAACCGCTCGACGACGTCGGCGTAGTCCATCAACTCGGCCACGGCAGTCACTTCGTTCCTCCCAGCTCCGGGACCTTGTGGATGAGAGCCCCACCGGCGGCCGCGTCACGGGCGGCCTCGTAGGCGGCGCCGACCCGGTAGAGCCGGTCGTCGGCGAGCGCCGGGGCCATGATCTGCAGCCCGACCGGCAGGCCGTCCTCGTCGGAGAGCCCGCTCGGCACGCTCATGGCGGCGTTGCCGGCGAGGTTCGACGGGATCGTGCACAGGTCGGCGAGGTACATGGCCATCGGGTCGTCGACGCGCTCGCCGATCTTGAACGCCGTGGTCGGCGTCGTGGGCGAAACGAGGACATCAACCTGCTCGAAGGCGGCGTCGAAGTCACGCGTGATGAGCGTGCGCACCTTCTGCGCCGAGCCGTAGTAGGCGTCGTAGTAGCCGGACGACAACGCGTAGGTGCCCAGCATGATCCGCCGCTTGACCTCGGCGCCGAAGCCCTTCTCCCGCGTCAGCGACATGACCTCTTCGGCGCTGTGCGTACCGTCGTCGGCGACGCGCAGGCCGTAGCGCATGGCGTCGAACCGCGCGAGGTTCGACGAGCACTCGCTCGGCGCGATCAGGTAGTACGCGGGCAGCGCGTAGACGAAATTCGGACAGGACACTTCGACGACGTCCGCGCCGAGCGCCCGCAGCTGCTCGACCGCGGCCTGGAACGACCGCAGCACGCCCGGCTGGTAACCGTCGCCGCCGAACTCCTTCACGACGCCGACCTTGACGCCCTTCAGGTCACCGTTCGCACCCTGGCGCGCAGCGGCGACGACCGGCGGCACCGGTGCGTCGATGGACGTCGAGTCCCGCGGGTCGTACCCGGCGATGACCTCGTGCAGCAGAGCGGCGTCGAGCACCGTCCGCGCGCAGGGCCCGGCCTGGTCGAGCGAGGAAGAAAAAGCGACCAGGCCGTACCGCGAGACGCCACCGTAGGTGGGCTTGACCCCGACGGTGCCGGTGACGGACCCGGGCTGCCGGATCGACCCGCCGGTGTCGGTGCCGATCGCGATGGCGGCCTCGAACGCCGCGATCGACGCCGACGAGCCACCACCCGACCCGCCCGGGATGCGGGCGTGGTCCCACGGGTTGTGCGTCGGGCCGTACGCGGAGTTCTCGGTCGACGACCCCATGGCGAACTCGTCCATGTTCGTCTTGCCGAGGATCACGACGCCGGCCTCGCGCAGCTTGCGCGTCACGGTCGCGTCGTACGGCGGGATCCAGCCTTCGAGCGTTTTCGAACCACAGGTCGTCGGTACGCCCTCGGTCGTCAGCACGTCCTTGAGCGCGAGCGGCACGCCGGCCAGCGGCGACGCGGGCGCCTGGCCGTCGGCGAGACCTTCGTCGACCGCCTTGGCCGCGGCCAGCGCGCCCTCGGTGTCGACGTGCAGGAACGCGTGGATGTGGTCGTCGACCTCGGCGATCCGGTCCAGGTGGGCCTGCGTGACCTCGACCGCGGACACCTCGCGCGAGTGGATCTTGCCCGCCAGCTCCGCGGCGGTCAGCTTGATGAGCTCGGTCACTGCTCTTCCCCCAGAATCCGCGGCACCCGGAACCGGCCCTCTTCGGCGGCCGGCGCACCGGCCAGTGCCTGCTGCTGCGAGAGCCCGGGGACGACGACGTCCTGTCGGAAGACGTTCGTCAGTGGCACGGCGTGCGACGTGGGTGGCACATCGGCGGCGGCGACCTCGCTCACCTTGGCCACCGAGTCCAGGATCTGGTCGAGCTGGCCGGCGAAGACGTCGATCTCGTCGTCGGTCACGGCCAGCCTGGCCAGCTTCGCGAGGTGCGCGACCTCGTCTCGGGAAATGTTGGGCACGCGGGTGACTCCCGGGTTGTGCTGTGCGGGTTGTCTCGGAAGCTGCAAGTCTATGGTGGCGGCGCGGGCGGACTCGACTGGGTTACGCCCGGCGCAGGCCGGCTGCCGTCCGGCGACGCTCACATCCCGCCCGGCGGACAGCAGGTCCCGCGAGCCGGGTGCGTCTGTCACAATCGGCGACCGGCATCGAGCGTCCCACGGCAAGGCTGGGACGCCAGAGGTGAGAGGGGCGCGTGGTGTCGTTCCTGATCCGGGTCCTCCTTCCGGACAGCCCGGGGACCCTCGGCGCGGTCGCCACGGCGCTCGGCACGGTAGGCGCCGACATCCTCAGCGTGGACGTCGTCGAGCGCGGCAGCGGAGTCGCCGTTGACGACCTGGTGGTCGAGCTCCCGTCGGGCCGTCTGCCCGACGCGCTGATCACGGCCGCGGAGAGTGTCGAGGGCGTCGAAGTCGATGCGGTCCGTCCCTACGCGGGCGTCCTGGACACGCACCGCGAGCTCGAGCTCGTCGAAGAAATCGCCGCGCAGCCGAAGTCGGGCCTCGACATCCTCGCCGAGGGCGTTCCCCGCATCGTGCGCGCCGGCTGGGCGATGATCGTCGAACATTCGGAGACCGGCGCGGTCCGGCTGGCCTCGTCCAGCGCGGCCCCGGAGACCCCGATCACCGACCTGCCGTGGCTGCCGCTGGAACGCGCGACGGTCCTCGACAGCGAGGAGGCCTGGATCCCGGAGACGTGGAAGGAGCTCGGCACCGAGCTCGCCGCGACCCCGCTCGGCAAGCCGGGCAAGGCGCTGCTCGTCGCCCGCCCGGGCGGGCCGAACTTCCGCGCCGCGGAGGTCGCCCGGCTCGCCCACCTCGCCGGCATCGTCGCGGTCGTCCTCGACGGCTAACGGGAAGCCCGTCACGTCGCCGAAAGGGACGAGTCCGCGTGGGCTCGTCCCTTTCTCGACAACGCCCAGGTCAGCAGTCGATCTGATAGGCGATCAGGGAGATGTGCGGGAACGGCCGCCAGTCCCGCTCGGCCAGGCGCGTGAACCCGAGGCGTTCGTAGAGCCGATGCGCGCTGTGCATCCGGTCGACGCTGCTGAGCACCACTTTGCGGAGGCCGAGCGCGCGAGCGCGGTCGAACACGGCCTTGATCAAGGCTTCGCCGATACCGCGGCCGCGCGCCGACGGCACCACCGCCAGCATCCGGAACTCCAGCTCGCCCGGACGCGAGACCTCGGCGTATTCGGACCCCGGATGCACGACGGTCACGGTCCCGACCACCTCCCCCGCCCCGTCCACGGCGACCAGGACCTCGGCCTTCTCGACCCGTCGCGCGACGTCACGCAGCATCGCGTCGTAGCCGACATCGTCGGCCAAGTGGCCGTCGGCCTCGTACGCCCGCACCGTGACCTCGCCCGCCGCGGCGTACTCCTCGGGCCGCGGCGGCCTGATCTCGACGTCACCCATCCGTACCCCCGGTTTCTTCCTCGGCGGTCTCGTCGCCGGCCGGCAGCGCCACCTCCCGCGCCGCGTCGGGGCCCTGCTCCAGCAGGACGCGGAAGCCGGCTTCGTCGAGCACCGGCACCTTGAGCTGGATGGCCTTGTCGTATTTCGAACCAGGCGAGTCCCCGACGACGACGAAGGCGGTCTTCTTCGAGACCGACCCGGCGGCCTTGCCACCGCGGGCCATGACGACTTCCTTGGCCTCATCGCGCGAGAAGCCGTCGAGCGAGCCCGTCACCACGATCGACAGCCCCTCGAGGTGGCGCGGGATCGACTCGTCGCGCTCCTCCTCCATCCGCACGCCGGCGCGTCGCCACTTTTCGACGATCTCACGGTGCCAGGCGACGTCGAACCACTCCTGCGTCGCGTGGGCGATGGTCGGGCCGACGCCGTCGACAGCCGAAAGTTTCTCCTCGGAGGCCTGCTCGATCCGTTCGATCGAGCCGAACTCACGGGCCAGCGCCTGCGCCGCGGTCGGCCCGACGTGCCGGATCGACAGGGCGACCAGCACCTTCCACAACGGCCGGTCCTTGGCCGCGTCGAGGTTGGCGAGCAGCTTCCGCGCGTTCGCCGACAGCTCCCCCGCCTTGGTCCGGAACAGTTCGACCTCGACGAGGCTGTCCTCGTTCAGGTCGAAGACGTCGCCCTCATCGGCGACCACCCGGGCGTCGAGCAGCGCGACCGCCGCCTCGTACCCGAGGACCTCGATGTCGAAGGCGCCACGCCCGGCCAGGTGGAACAGGCGCTCCCGCAGCTGCGCGGGACAGAACCGGGTGTTCGGGCACCGGATGTCCTTGTCGCCTTCCTTCTGGTAGGCGAGCTCCGTGCCGCATTCCGGGCAGTGGGTGGGCATGACGAACTCGCGCTCGTCGCCCGTGCGCGCATCCACGACCGGACCGAGGACCTCGGGAATGACGTCGCCGGCCTTCCGGATGACGATCCGGTCGCCGATGAGCACGCCCTTGCGCTTGACCTCCTCCTGGTTGTGGAGGGTGGCCCTGGCCACGGTCGATCCCGCGACCGTGACCGGCTCGGTGACCGCGAACGGGGTCACCCGCCCGGTCCGCCCGACACCGACCTGGATGTCCAGCAGTGTGGTGATCGCCTCTTCCGGCGGGTACTTGTACGCGATCGCCCACCGCGGGGCGCGTGACGTCGTACCCAGCCGGCGCTGCAACGCCACCTGGTCGACCTTGATGACCACGCCGTCGATCTCGTGCTCGGCGTCGTGCCGGTGCTCGCCCCAGTAGGCGATGTGCGCGGTGAGCTCGTCAGCCGAACTCAGGACCTTGCTGTGCGGCGACACCGGCAGCCCCCACGCGGCCAGCGCGTCGTACGCCTCCGACTGACGCTGGGGCTCGAAGCCCGCGCGTTTGCCGAGGCCGTGGCAGATCAGCCGCAGCCGGCGCTCGCGGGTGATCTTGGGATCTTTCTGCCGTAGCGAGCCGGCCGCGGTGTTCCGCGGGTTCGCGTACGGCGGCTTGCCGGCTTCGACCATCTTCGCGTTCAGCTCGAGGAAGTCCTCGACGCGGAAGTAGACCTCGCCACGCACCTCGACCAGGGCGGGCACCGGGAACTGTTCGGTGCCGGTCAGCGTCTGCGGCACCTGGTCGAGCGTGCGAACGTTGAGCGTGACGTCTTCACCGGTCCGGCCGTCGCCCCGCGTGAGTGCCCGGGTCAGGTGGCCGTTTTCGTACAGGAGGTTGATCGCCAGGCCGTCGATCTTCAGCTCGGCGAGGAATTCCGTGCGCCCGACCTCTTTCTCGACGCGTTCGACCCAGGCCAGGAACTCGTCCTCGGCGAACACGTTGTCCAAGCTGAGCATGCGTTCGAGGTGGTCGTGCGCGGTGAACTCGGTCGAGAACGTGCCACCGACCCGCTGGGTCGGCGACTCGGGCGTGACGAGTGCCGGGTGCGCCTCCTCGAGCCGCTGCAGTTCGCCCAGCAGCTCGTCGAACTGCCCGTCGGAGATGATCGGCGAGTCCAGGACGTAGTAGCGGAACTGGTGGTCCCGCAGTTCCTCGGCGAGGGCGCTGTGCCGCTCGCGCACGTCGGCCGGGACGTCGGCGACGTCCTCCGCGGCCACCGGGGCGTCGACCGCCGCAACCTGGTCCTGGGGAAGTTCGGTGCTGCTCACGGGTGGTAACCCTAGCCGGAGGTACCGACATTTTCGTCCGGTCCGCCGCCCAGTCCACGGACCAGTTCACGGAGCTCCAGAAGGGTGACGGCGCCGGCCGGCTCGGCCTCCGCGGTCTCGACGCGCCGTAGTCGTTCGGCGGCGAGCCGTTCACCCAATGTCGCGTCGAGCGGCAGGAACGTCATGGTCCGCCGGGCGGCGTCGTCGAGATCGCCGAAGCGCGGATGGAAGACGGCGACGTCGACCACGTGCTCCTCGTCGTCCACCTGGGCGACGACCCGGACATCGGCCAGTGCGATCCGGTGCTCGCCGAGGTTCACCGTGACCTCGGTCGGATCGGGCACCGGCGGGACCGAATCGTGGTACTCCCAGATCGCGTCGTCCGGCGGCGCGGCCGCACGCCACGCGTCGGTGAACGGCCGCACGTCCGGATCTTCCTGGCCGGTCACGACCAGGGCGTAGATCGCCTGGCGACCACGCTCGAGCGAGAAGTGCAGCCGCGGGTGCAGCGCCTCGACCAGCTGGCAGAGCTCGTGCTCGACCCGGTGCGGCTCGCCCTCGCCCAGTGCCGCGCTGACCATGGGAAGCAGCTCGAACCAGCCGTGCCAGAACGCCTCCGCGGCGGCCGCCGGATCGTCCGGCACGGGCTGCTCGGGCCACGCGGTGCGCGGGTCGGGCGGATCGGCGGCGGCGCTCTTGCGGCGGAACAGACGCATGGTTACGGGTGATCCTCGTTCGGTCGGCTACGCGACACGCTACTTGCCGGCTGGAGCGGACGTCGGCGAGTTGCCGGAATCCCTCACCAGCCTTCCGGCGGCTCCACGAAGGCTTTGCCGAGGTCCCGGGTCAGCGCCAGGGCTCGCCGCAGCCATTCCGGCGTCGCGCCGGCGAGCCCGCAGGTGGGTGTCGGCACCGCCCGTTCGGCGAGGATGCTGCGGTTGAAGCCGAGCCGGTCGGCCAGCCGGAACGCCGGCTCTCCGATGTCCTTCAGGCTCGGCGGAGACGCCGGCGAAGTCGCCGGAACGGCACCCATGAACAGGGTCGCCCCGCCGTCCCACACCTCGCCGATCTCGTCGAGGAACGCGGCAGAGGCGCCATCCAGCGCGGCGAGGTCGAAAGCCAGGGCATCCGCACCGGCCTCACGCAGGAGTCCCAGGGGCGGTTTCGCGGCGCAGCAGTGCAGGATCACCGGGCGATCGGTGATCCGTCGCGCGCCCTCGATCACGGTGGTGAGCAGCTGACGGGCCTCAGGCTCCGGCACCGCGGGGACGGTCCCGTAGCCGGATGGCGTCGACAGGTCGCCGGCCAGCACCGCGGGCAACGACGGTTCGTCGAACTGGACCACCATCGGCGCGCCGGTCCTGGCCTGCACTTCCGCGACATGCTCGGCCAGGCCGTCCAACAAGGACGACGTGAAGTCCCGCAAAGCCCCGCGATCGGTGAGCACCCGGTGGCCCCGGGCCAGTTCGATCCCGGCGCCGAGCGTCCACGGCCCGGCCACCTGGACCTTGAAGACCGGCGGGGTGACCCCGGCCTTCTCCCGCGCCTCCTGCACGGCGTCGAGATCCCAGCGAAGCAGATCGAGGGCCCGGCGGTGCTCGTGTCCAGGCCGCGACGCGACGCGGTAGCCGCTCGGCACGACCTCGACAGCCAGGTCGACGAGCAGTGCGGCGGTCCGGCCCAGCATGTCCGCCCCGACGCCGCGGGCCGGCAGCTCGGGCAGGTGCGGGAAGTCGGGCAGTTCGCCGAACACGACCGCCGCCGCTTCGGCCGGATCCTCGCCCGGCATCGATCCGATCGCCGTCGCGGCTCCGCTGGGCCAGATTCGCTCACTCACGACCAACGATTCTGGTCGACCCCTCGGTGCCGGTACCGGCCGGGGCGTCAAGATGCGGACATACACCGCATTTCCGTTTGAGTGGCACCATGAGCGGGTCCGCGGCGATAGGCTGACCGGCCATGACGAGTTCGCCACCGCAGCCGGGCTGGTACCCGGACGCGCGGGACCCCCGTCTGCACCGATGGTGGGACGGCCGGGCCTGGACCGCCGACACCCGCCCGGCCCACCCATCCCCGCCGCCGCCGCCGAGCGACTCCGAGCCGATCGAGCTGGACATCGAGCGCGCCCACGACCCGGCCCGGATCCAGAACCAGGTCAATCGGGCGACACGTGGCAGGGGCGGAACACGCGCCGGGGGCGGGACCCTGTTCACCGAGCCGGTCCTCGTGGTCAACCAGCGCGCCAAGCTGATCGAGATGGCCAACGAGTTCGGCGTCTTCGACCAAGACGGCAACCGGCTCGGCGGGGTCGTCGAGGTGGGCCAGAGCACGCTGAAGAAGGCGATCCGGCTCCTGACCAACTACGACCAGTTCCTGACCCACAAGTTCGAAGTCCGCGACGCCAACCACAGCACCGTGCTCAAGGTGACCCGGCCGGCGAAGGTGTTCAAGTCCCGGTTCCTCGTCACCAGGGCCGACGAGACGCCGATCGGCGAGATCGTCCAGGAGAACGTCTTCGGCAAGATCCGGTTCGGCTTCATCGTCGACGGCCGGCCGGTCGGCGGGATCTTCGCCGAGAACTGGCGAGCCTGGAACTTCTCGATTCGCGACCACGCCGACACCGAGGTCGCCCGGGTGACCAAGACCTGGGGTGGGTTCCTCAAAGCCGCCTTCACCACGGCCGACAACTACGTCGTGGAGATCCCTCACCCGCTGCCGGATCCGCTCGCCAGCATGGTGGTCGCCGCGGCCCTGACGATCGACACGGCCCTGAAGCAGGACACCGACTGATCGAGTGACCGGCGTCTCATCTCCTCCCGGTGGACAGCGGGCCCGGCACGGCTCAGGGTGAAGAAAGGCCGGGACGCCGCAGTCTCGCCGGGACGGAGGTCACCGTGGAACCGTTGCCGGAAAGCAGCGACAGGAACTGGACCGAGCCCGGAATCTACGAGGTCTCCTCCGGCGTCTACCGGATCCCGTTGCCGCTGCCCAACGATGCTTTGCGCGCGGTCAACGTCTACGCGGTCACCGACGGCGAGAAGCTGGTCCTGGTCGATTCCGGATGGGCGCTGACCGTGGCCCGGCAACAGCTCGCCGACGCCCTGAGCGGGATCGGCGCCGGACTCGCCGACGTCAGCGAGTTCCTCGTGACCCACGTGCATCGGGACCACTACTCGCAGGCGGTGGTCCTCCGTCGTGACTTCGGTTCGAAGATCGCCCTCGGCCAGGATGAAGAGCCATCGCTCAAGGCATCCGGCAATCCCGACCGCCTGCCGATGGAAGCCCAGGTCGACCTCTTGGTCCAGGCCGGTGCCGGCGAAGTCGTGGAAGCGCTGGCCCGTCAGTTCGGCACGAGTCGGCGGCACACGGAAGCCGACCTCTGGGAAGCGCCCGACGAATGGCTGACACCGGGTCCGCGGCCGATCCTGCCCGGGCGCGAGTTCGAAGTCGTCGCCACTCCGGGACACACATCCGGTCACGTCGTCTTCGTCGACGACACCGCCGACCTGTTGTTCTCCGGTGACCACGTGCTGCCGCACATCACGCCCTCCATCGGGTTCCAGCCGGTGCCGGCCGAACTTCCGCTCAACGACTTCATCGGCTCGCTTCGCTTGGTGCGTGCCATGCCTGACCGCCGCATGCTTCCCGCCCACGGCCCGGTATCCGAGAGCGTGCACACCCGGGTCGACGAACTGCTGGAACACCATCGTCAACGTCTCGAGACGGTAGCCTCCCAAATCGAGGCCGGCGCTACTTGCGCGTACGAAGCCGCACACCGGATCGGCTGGACCCGCCGCAACCGCAAACTGTCCGAAATGGACTCCTTCAATCAGATGCTTGCGGTCCTCGAAACCGCAGCGCACCTCGATCTCCTGGTGTCCCAAGGAAAACTGAGCGCCCAACACGTCGACGGGGTTCGTCGTTACGCGGTGAACTGAGCCCACGCCCGGCCAGCACTGCGGGTAGCCGCCTCGTTGCAGTTAGGTCCGCCGTCGGGCCTCCTGCATACTGGGTGCAATGGAGGTCATCAGACGCGCCCGGGCAACGGACATCGAGGCGCTTGTGCGCCTGTTCGGCGCACCGGGCGAACCGTTGGCGGCCGCCCTCGGGGAACTCATGACCACCCCGCATGTCACGCTGGTCGTTGCCGAGGACGACAACGGCGTCGCCGGAACTGCGCAGCTGACCGTGCTTCGAGGCCTGGCCTGGGACGGCGCGTCCCGCGGCCTGCTCGAGGGCATCCGCGCCGCGCGACGCGGTGTGACCAGTGCGCTCCTGACCTGGGGCATCGACGAAGCCCGCCGGCGCGGTTGCGCGCGCATCCACCTCGATTCAGGCGTCAACCGCGGTGACCTGCGAGACTTCTACGCACGCTTCGGTTTCGAGTACAGCTACCAAGGATTCACCCGCGTCCTGTGATACTGGCGTCGTGGCTGACTACACCATCCGCAGGGCACGGCGAGAAGACATCGAGGCGATCGTGCACATGCTGGCGGACGACCAGCTCGGCGCCACCCGGGACGATCCCGGCGACCTCGAGCCCTACCTGCGCGCCTTTGACGACATCGTCGCGGATCCGAATCAGCTTTTGGTGGTCGTCGCGTCAGACGACAAGCCAGTCGGCACCCTGCAGCTGACGATCATTCCGGGGCTAGCCAGGCGCGGCGCGCTTCGCGGCCAGATCGAGGCCGTGCGGATTCACGCCGACCATCGAGGCACCGGGCTGGGCGCCGATCTCGTCCGCTGGGCGATCGACGAGTCGCGGCGGCGCGGGTGCGCCCTGGTGCAACTCACGTCGGACACCTCCCGGACAAAAGCACACCGGTTCTACGAGCGGCTCGGATTCGTACCCAGTCACACGGGATTCAAGCTCAAGCTCTGAGCGGCGAAGCCCGCTACCCACGCCGAAGCAACGACTGTCTATTTCGGATATCAACCCTCCCATGAGCGTCACGCGCACGTGCGCATACGCGAACGATCTCGAAACAATTACCATCCGTCAAGAGGTAGGGCGCGAACGGTCCATTCGCGCCCTTTTGATGACTTTCCTTGCGAGCCGTCGTACCGTCGAGCTCATGACAAATTCACAACCAGTCCACAAGCTCCTCCCCGCCTCCCTTCACAGCGCCGGCGGCGAACTTCCGTTCGTGCTGCAATCGGTCCGCGCCGACCCGAACACGTTGCAGCGCATGAAAGACGACCAGGTCATCGATCTGATCCGCGATACCGACGCGGAGATCTCGAAGCTGCAAGCCGTGCAGCTGAGAGCGATCGCGGACCTGAGCGTGCGACGGAGACGGGCGCCCAGCGCGTCGTCGGAAGTCGCGTTGGCCTTGTCCACAACGGAACACCGCGCCAGTGCCATTGTTTCCGCGGCCAACGCACTGATTGCCCGCCTCCCTCGCATGCTCAACCTCATGGATGGCGGCCGGCTCGACCTCTATCGCGCCATGAAGGTCACCGATGCGACGGCATGGCTGTCGGGAGATCACGTCCGTGTCGTCGACGCGACGCTCGAGGATCGGGTGCCAGGACGGAACGCCACCCAGGTCCGCCGGGCCGCGGCCTACGCCGCCGCGCAGGCCGATCCCGACGGCGCGGCGCTCCGCACCGAGAGAAAGCTCGTCGAGCGGCGGCTCACCCTCCACCACCAAGACACCGGCGTGACCCATCTGTCGGTCAACAACGCACCGACGGAGAAGGCAACTGCCGCCTACGCCCGCGTCGACCAGGCCGCCCGTGCGTTGAAGACGCCGGACGAACCGCGAACGTTGGATCAGCTCCGCGCGGACGTGGCCATCGATCTGCTGCTCAGCGGCACAGGCGGCCCGAGCGAACGCACCGAGGTCTTCCTGCACATCGACCTGGCCACCTACCTCGGCCTCAATCAGACCCCGGCGGCGTTGTCCGGTCGCGGCCCCATTGCGTCTGCGCTGGCTCGGCACATCATCGGCGGCCCCGATACCACGCTGCGCCGAGTTCTCACCGATCCGCGAACCGGTCACGCGGTCGAACTGTCTCCGACGCGCTACTCGCTCGAGCAGGACGAATTCATCAAGGTTCGCGACCAAGAGTGCCGACAGCCCGGATGCACGCGCCCCGCACAGAGCTGCGGAATCAAGGCGACTCGCACGAAGGGCGAGCCCGGAGGCGTTGCGGACCAGGCAGTCACCTTCTGCTCGCGGCACAGCAAGCTGGAGGGACAGCCTGGCTGGGACTACGAAGTCGCGCCGGACGGCACGCTCAACGTCGCGACGCCGACAGGACAGGTCCATTCGACAACGCCGCCGTCGATGCACCCCGGCCGCCGACGGGCGAACCGGCTCCGGAAGAAGCCCCGGAAGTGATCGAGGATCAGCGCGTGCCGGAGATCTTCGCGCTGCCGAGGACAACGTCTCCATCGCCGGGATCAGGACGGTAGAGAACGACGACCTGACCCGGAGCGACTCCACGCAGTGGCTCACGCAAGTGCAGCGTCATGGTGTCGTTGTCCACGTCGGCGACCGCATCCACGATCCCTCCGTGCGCTCTGACCTGGATCACGCATTCGGTGGGTTCGGTCAGCGGCCGGCCACTGGGCCAGATCGCCCGGTCAGCCTCGATCACCTTGACGCCGAGGCCGGCCGCGGAACCGACCTTGACGGAGCCCGAGACCGGTTCGAGCGACAGGACGTACCGAGGACGGCCATCCGGCGCCGGAGCATCGATCCCCAAGCCCTTGCGCTGGCCGACCGTGAACCCGTGCACCCCCGTGTGCTGGCCGAGGACTGCACCTGTCTCCGCGTCCACGAGCTCGCCAGGACGCTGTCCCAGCCGGTTCTCCAGGAACTTTTTGGTGTCGCCGTCCGGGATGAAGCAGATGTCGTGGCTGTCCGGCTTGTTGGCGACGGACAGGCCTCGTCGCTCCGCCTCGGCCCGCACGTCGGTCTTCCACGAGCCGCCCAGGGGGAACATGGCGTGGCTGAGCTGTTCCGGCGTCAACGAGGCGAGTACGTACGACTGGTCCTTGCCGCTGTCCGCGCTGCGACGCAACTCAGGCACACCGTCTACCACGGTGAGGCGCGCGTAGTGACCTGTCGCGACGGCATCGAATCCAAGCGCCATCGCCTTTTCGAGGAGCGCTTCGAACTTGATCTTCTCGTTGCAGGTGACGCAAGGGTTCGGGGTGCGCCCGGCGGCGTATTCGCCGACGAAGGTCTCAACGACCTCTTCGGTGAAGCGCTCGGCGAAATCCCAGATGTAGAACGGGATTCCGAGGATGTCGGCGGCCCGCCGGGCGTCGTGGGAGTCCTCGATCGTGCAACACCCGCGCGAGCCGGTCCGCAGAGTGCCCGGCTTGGCCGACAGGGCCAGGTGCACACCGACGACGTCGTGCCCGGCGTCGACCGCGCGCGCCGCGGCGACCGCCGAGTCCACTCCTCCGCTCATCGCGGCCAATACCCGCATTGCTTACACCTCTTGCTTCTGGGTCTGCTTGCGCATTCCGGCGAGGCCGGCCTGCCGGGCGCGCATGACGACGCCACCGATCTCCGCGGCCACGGCCTCGACGTCTGCGGCGGTGGATGTGTGGCCAAGGGAGAAACGGAGGGAACCGCGAGCCGCCGCCGGGTCAGCCCCCATGGCGAGCAGCACATGGCTCGGCTGCGCGACGCCTGCGGTGCACGCCGACCCCGTCGAGCATTCGATGCCCTTGGCGTCGAGCAGCATCAACAGGCTGTCGCCGGCGCATCCGGGGAAGGTGAAATGGGCATGGCTGGGCAGCCTCTCGCCCTCTCCACCGTTGAGGACGGCGTCGGGTACCTCACGTTGGACGGCCTCGACGAGCCCGTCTCGAAGTTCCTCGACCCGCTTCGCGTAGTCGGCTCGGGTCGCGACGCTGATTCGGACCGCAGTCGCGAAACTCACGATCGCCGGGACGTCCAGGGTTCCGGAGCGGACGTTGCGTTCCTGGCCCCCGCCGTGCAGCAGAGGCGCACAAGCTACGTCACGTCCGAGCAGAAGCGCTCCCACCCCGAATGGGCCACCGAGCTTGTGCCCGGTCAGGGTGAGCGCTGAGGCGCCGCTGGCGGCGAAGTCGACCGGTGCGGCCCCGACGGCCTGGACCGCGTCGGTGTGGAACGGGATGTCGAACTCGGCGCACACTGCCGCCAGCTCGGCGATCGGGTTGATCGTGCCGACCTCGTTGTTCGCCCACATCACGGTGGCCAACGCCACGGTCTCGGGATCCGCGGCGATGGCTGCGCGGAGGACGTCAGGCGACACCCGTCCCTGGCTGTCCACGTCGAGCAGCGTGACCTCGGCGCCGCTGTGGGCTTCGAGCCATTCGACGGTGTCCAGCACTGCGTGGTGCTCCGCGGCACCGCAAAGGATGCGGCGACGCTGCTCCTGCTCACCGCGACGAGCCCAGTAGATCCCCTTGATCGCGAGGTTGTCGCTCTCGGTGCCCCCGCCGGTGAAGATCACCTCGGAGGGGCGGGCGCCCAGTGCCTCGGCAATGGTTTCGCGGGCTTCTTCGACCATCCGGCGAGCCCGGCGGCCCGAAGAATGCAGTGCCGAGGCGTTGCCCACGGTGGACAGCGCCTCGGTCATCGCCGCTATGGCTTCGGGCAACATCGGAGTGGTCGCCGCGTGGTCGAGATAGGTCATCGCTGTTCCAGGGTAGTCCGCTCCAGCGCGTGACGAAGCCCACCCTGGCCCTCGAAGTGGGCTGTCACACCTTTGACGGCCACCGCCCGGTCAGCCGGACACCCACCACCGCGAGCGCCACCAGGGCCACCGTGAGCAGGGCCATCGCCGGCGACGGGTCGAGAACCGAGCCGACCGCGCCGAGCAGGACACCGCCCAGGCCGATGAGCAGCGCAGAGCCGACCCAGTCCGCGAGCTGCATCGCCGAGGTGTTGAATCCGCGCTCGCCCTCGGGCGAGTAGCGGAGCAGGAGGACGGAGATCGCGGGCATCGCGATCCCCATGCCTGCGCCGCCGACCGCACAAGCCACGAAAGCGACCCAGCCGGGGAACCACGGCTGCGAAACCAGACCGAAGCCGACCAGGCCGGCGGCAATCAGCCAGAACCCGGTGCGCAGCGACGCCTCTCGCGACCAGTCGAGGTACCGGCCCTGCGCTGCCGACGCCGCGGACCAGCCCAGCGCCGTGATCGTGAGTGGCAGGCCGGCGAGGGCAGGGCTGTAACCGTGGACCGCGCTCATCACCAGAGGGAGGTACGCCTCCATCCCCGCATACGCTCCGGCGATCAGGGCGCGGGAGGCGATGACCGTCGGGAGGCCGGGGTGGGACGTCAGTGTCCCGGTCGGCAGCAGCGTCCGGAGCGCGTAGCCCAGCGCGATCAGCCCGACCGTGCCGTAGCCGAGCGAGACGACTGACTGGTGTTGAGCCGCCCACGTCAACGCTGCGACGCCGAGCGCAGCGATGATCGCCTGCGGCACGCTCGCCCGCCGGCCGCCCGTGGCCGGTCCGTGGGCGGGCAAGCGCCGGACGACCACGACCAGCATGAGCACGCCGACGGCCACGAGCGGAACCAAACCGAGGAAGACCCAGCGCCAGCCGACGCTGACCGTCACGACCCCGGCCACTGAGGGCCCGATGACCGCTGGCAGAACCCAGGCGGCGGCGTTCGCGGCGTAGATGACCGGACGTTCGTGGTCGGTGAACGTCAGCGCGATCAGGAGCGAGACCGAGACGAGGAGCAATCCCGAACCGAAGCCCTGCAACGCACGACCGAGGAGGAGCGTCGGCATCCCGCTCGCCGTTCCCGCGATCACGAGACCGGCCGCGAACAACACAGGCCCGGCGAGCAGAGCCGGCGCCGGGCCGCGGCGGTCGCCGATCCGGCCCGAAAGCACCGTCGCGACCACGCTGGAGATCAGGAAGATCGTGAAAGGCCACGAGTAGAGCGACAACCCGTGGAGGTCGGCGACCAGCGTGGGCATCGCCGTCGCCACGCCCATGCTCTCGAACGCGACCAATGTGACCACGAGCAGCAGCGCGATCGTGGTCAGCCGGTGTTCCGCGCTCCAGAGCACACTTCGGCGACGGGGTGCGGAGTCGATCGTCGAGGCCATGATCAGCAGCCTGCAACCTCCAGCCTGCTGGAGGTCAAGGTGGTTCAGGCCGAGCGGTGCGCTACCGGTTCCAGCGGCAGGTCGCGGGCTGGCGCGGCCGCTTCGCCGCGGGAACTCACGTCGAGCTTGTCGAGGATGTTGCGGACGTGGAACTTCACCATGTGCTCGCTGAGCTGCAGGTGTTCGGCGATCTGCCGGTTGCGCAGACCCCTGGGAGATCCCCGACAGGACTTCCAGTTCGCGGGGTTGAGCCGATCGAGGGGACGCAGCTCCGGCGGCTCGGCCACGCCGAGCGGGAGGGCCGCCGTGACCGTCGTGCCCCAGCTCGGCACGGCGTCGACCTCCCAGTGGCCGCCGAGGGCCGTGAGGCGCTCGGTCAACCCTCAGGGCGGGACCGCGTCGGCGACTCCGGGGCAATCGTCGCGGATCGTCATCCAGCACTGATCCGTCCACGCGCCAGGATGCCCTCAAACGCGTGGTCCGCGAGGGTGAGACGCTGCTGCTCCACGGCGCCAGCGGCACGGTCGGGCGGTTCGCCGCTCAGGTGGCCGTGGCGCAGGTCGAAAGCGAGGGTGGGCACCCTGGCCGAAAGTTGACCATCGCTGTCGGCTGAACGAAAAGGGGGCCAATCCGGGCCTGTCGCCGGATCGCGGCGACAGGGCCCGGATCACTTCGCGGGAGGCGAAGCCAGTGGGGCCGCCTGGCGGCGCGGGGTCCGCCGCCGCTGCTGAGCCGGGATCTGGACCGTGCCCAGCGCGGAATGGACCGCCGCCTCGGCGAGGGCGGCCAGTTCGCGGCGGGTTTCCGCGCGGCCCGGGGCGATCTCCGGGCAGACGTGGATCTCGAGCACCAGGCCGCGCAAGGCCGCGACCCGGCGCAGGGACGCGATCAGCGACTCCGGTCCGATGAACGCCGGACGGCTGGTCTCGCGGCCGTCGGCGAGGCGGTACCGCAACGCGATCGGGCGCACCGGGACACCGCCGTCGATGGCCGCCTGGAACGTCGCCGTCGTGAAGCGGCCCGACGCCAGGCCGCACCACGTCGTGCCCTCCGGCGTGACGCTCACCAGCGAGCCCGTCCTCAGCGCGTCGGCCAGCGACGCCATCGTGGCGGGCAACGTCGTCAGCCGCTCGCGGTCGACGAAGATGCTGCCGCCGCGGCGGACCAGGCCGCCGAGCACCGGCCAGCCCGCGATTTCCTTCTTGGCCAGCGCGCGCATCGGCCGCAACGCGTTGATCGCGACGATGTCCAGCCACGAGATGTGGTTGTTGACCACCAGCGCGCCACGGCCGGCGGGCGCGGTCAGGAAGTCGGCGCCGCCCCGGATGTCCAGCCGGACGCCGAACGCCCGCAGCACGCCGAGGAAGATCAGCCGGAGCAGTCGCTCGCGGCCCGGGGCGACCAGCAGCAAGGGCGCGGACACCAGCGCCGCGAGCACGACCGAGATCGCCGCCGCGAAGCGCAGGACCCGTCGCGGGAGACCGACCACCGGGTCGTCGGCGGTGAGGCAGCCGTCGCCGCAGGGCGACGACGGCATCCAGGCGTGGCTCATCCCTGGCTCCCGAGGAAGAACTTCAGGTACCGCTCGTCGACGTTGTGCAGGTCCAGAAGGACGAAGAAGTCCGCGACGCCGAAGTCGACGTCGAGTGCCGGTGGCCCGCAGACCTTGGCGCCGAGCCGGACGTAGCCCTTGATCAGCGGCGGCAGCGTGGGCCGCGCCGGGCGCTCGATGCCCGTGGTGTCCCACGGGATCAACGGCGTGACGCGCGTGGCCTCGTCGGAGTAGTGCTTGGCGCGCAGGACGTCCCACACGCCGGCGGCGAAGGAACCGTCGTCCACCAGCGGGACGGACGCGCAACCGGCGAGGTAGCGGTGGCCGGAAAGCAGCATGTAGCGGGCGATGCCGGCCCAGACCAGGCTCACGACGCCGCCGCTGCGGTGGTCCGGATGCACGCACGACCGGCCGGTTTCGACCAGTGACGGGCGCAGGCCGTCGATCGCGGTCAGGTCGAACTCGCTGTCGGCGTAGAGCTTCCCGGCCTGGGCGGCGCGTTCCGGCGGCAGCATGCGGTAGCAGCCGACGATCTCGCCCGTGTTGTCGTCGCGGACCACGAGGTGGTCGCAAAACTCGTCGAACTCGTCGACGTCGAGACCGGGCCGCGGGGAGTGGAGGCGCGCACCCATTTCCTCGGCGAAAACCCGGTGACGCAGTTTCTGCGCCGCGACCACTTCGTCGTTCGCGTGCGCGACGAGGAGCGAGTACCGGCGGGCGTCGGCGGGGCGCTCGGCACCCGCCTGATCAGTGCTGACGAGGAGCTGTGACGTCGTCATGGTCAAGGTTTACCTGCGCGGAGGAAGCCGCGGAGAGTGCTATCCGATGACCGATGAATGCACGTTCAGTTAATGGCGGGTTCTCTGTCCCGAAAACGCACGAAGGGCCTTCCGGGTCACCCGGAAGGCCCTTCGCGAGCGAGGATCAGCCCTTGCGCTTCTCGACCGCTTCGGTCAGCTGCGGCGCGACGTTGAACAGGTCGCCGACGATGCCGAAGTCGGCGATCTCGAAGATCGGCGCCTCCGCGTCCTTGTTGACGGCGATGATCGTCTTCGACGTCTGCATGCCCGCGCGGTGCTGGATCGCGCCGGAGATGCCGAGCGCGATGTACAGCTGCGGCGAGACAGTCTTGCCGGTCTGGCCGACCTGGAACTGCGCCGGGTAGTAGCCCGAGTCGACAGCGGCACGCGAGGCGCCGACAGCCGCGCCGAGCGAGTCGGCCAGCTTCTCGACGACGTCGAACTTCTCCGCCGAGCCGACGCCGCGGCCACCGGACACCACGATGGAGGCCTCGGTCAGCTCCGGCCGGTCACCGCCGGTCACGGGCTCGACGCCGGTGATCTTGGTGGTCTTCGCCGCGTCGACCGCGGGGAGCTCGACGGTCTCCTCGGCCGCCGCGCCCTCGGCCGGCTCGGCCTCGACCGCGCCCGGGCGGATCGAGACGACCGGCGCGCCCTTCGCGGACTTGGACTTGACCGAGAACGCGCCACCGAAGATGGACTGGTCGATGACGCCGTCACCGTTGACGCCCACGGCGTCGTAGATCAGGCCGGAGCCCAGGCGCACGGCCAGGCGGGCGGCGACCTCCTTGCCCTCACCGCTGGCGGTGACGAGCACCGCGGCCGGGGACGCCTGCTGCGCGAGCGCGGCGAGCACGTCGACCTTGGGCGTGACCAGGTAGTTCGCGGCGTCGTCACCTTCCGCGACATACACCTTGGCGGCGCCGTGCGACGCCAGCGCCTGCTTCGCCTTGGCGGCGGTCCCGGTCGGGCCGACGACGACGGCCGACGGCTCACCGAGCGCGCGGGCGGCGGTCAGCAGCTCGAGCGTGACCTTCTTGACCTCACCGTCGACGTGGTCGACGAGGACGAGTACTTCAGCCATGGTTCTACTTCCTCCTCGAAGAGCCGTTGTCAGATGAGCTTCTGGCCGACCAGGTACTCGGCGACCTTGGTGCCGCCGTCGCCCTCGTCTTCGACCTTCTCGCCGGCGGTGCGCGGCGGCTTCGGCGAGGCTTCGGTCACGGTGGACCACGCGTTGCCGAGGCCGACCTCGCTCGCGTCGATGCCCAGGTCGGCGATGGTGAACGTCTCGACCGGCTTCTTCTTCGCGGCCATGATGCCCTTGAACGACGGGTAGCGCGGCTCGTTGATCTTCTCGCCGACGCTCACGATCGCGGGCAGGCTCGCCTCGAGGTGGGTGAGGCCGTCCTCGGTCTCGCGGGTGGCCTTGATCGTCGAACCGTCGACGGTCAGCTCACGCACGTAGGTGACCTGCGGCAGGCCCAGCAGCTCGGCGAGGATCGCCGGGATGGCGCCACCGCGGCCGTCGGACGACTCGTTGCCGGCGATGACCAGGTCGAAGCCCTCGACCTTGCCGATCGCGGCGGCGAGCACCTTGGCGGTGGCGATCGCGTCGGAGCCGTGCAGCGCCTCGTCGGAGACGTGGATGGCCTTGTCGGCGCCCATGGACAGTGCCTTGCGGATGGCGTCGGTCGCGCGGTCGGGGCCCACCGAGATCACGGTGACCTCGCCCTCGCCGGCTTCCTTGATCTTCAGTGCTTCTTCGACGGCCTTCTCGTTGATCTCGTCGAGCACGGCGTCGGCGGATTCGCGGTCAAGGGTGTGGTCGGACCCGTTGAGCTTCCGCTCCGAGTAGGTGTCCGGTACCTGCTTGACCAGGACGACGATGTTGGTCATGGGTCTGCTTCGACCTCCCGGTTCGTGGCCCGCGGACGACCACGGGACAGTGCTCTACTGGCCGGTAGATTAGGACCAATCGGCGCGCGGGACCCGTCGAGGTGACGTCATTCACCTGGATGCGCAATCTAGTGGGACCATCGTCCCGATAGTTGACCGGTTACCCCACCCGAACTGCCGTTCGTCCAATCGGACCAACCACGGCCTACTGGCGGTGGGTGTCAGGCATTAACCTCCCCCACCATGCCCGCGCGCATCGCCGTCATCACCGACTCGAGCTCCTGCCTGCCCGACCTCGTCGCTTCTCGCTGGGCCATCGGCGTCGTCCAGATCCAGCTGAGCCTGGGAAGCCACTACGACGACGAAAACCGCTTCGACCGCGGCGAAGTGATCGACGCCATGAGAGCCGGGCAGGTGATCGCCACGGCGCCCCCGGACCCGGGGGCGTTCTTCTGGGCTTACCAGGAGGCGGCCACCGCCGGCGCGACCGCCATCGTCAGCATCCACATATCCGGCCGCATGTCCGACACCGTCCGCGCGGCCCGAGAGGCCGCCCAGCAGGTCCGCATCCCGGTGCACGTCCTGGACAGCCGCACCACCGGCATGAGTCTCGGCTTCGCCGCCGTGTCGGCCGCGCGGGCCGCCGCGGCCGGCGCGGACGCCGACCGGGTCATCGAAGCCGCCGAACGCCGGTGCACCACGAGCACCGAGTTCATCTACGTCGACACCCTCGAGTACCTCCGCCGCGGCGGCCGGATCGGCGCGGCGCAGGCCATGCTCGGCAGCGCGTTTTCGATCAAACCGCTGCTCACGGTCAAGGACGGCGAGGTCGCGCCGCTCGCCCGGGTCCCCGGCACAAAGCGCGCCCTGGCCAAGATGGTCGACCTCGCGGTGAAGAAGTCCGGCGGGTTCCGCGCCGACATCGCCGTGACCCGGTTCGGCGCCAGCGATCACGAACTGGAGATCGGCAGGCAGATCGAACGCCGGGTGCCGGCGATGGTCGAGAGCATGGTCGTCGAAGCGAGCACGGTCATCGGCGCGCACCTCGGCCCCGGCGCGCTCGGCATCACGGTGTCGCCGGTGGGCTGACCCGCCGGGCCGGGACCAGCAGGACCACGAGCGGCAGCAGCACACCCAGCCCGGTCACCCCCACGATGAGGACCTGGTCGATCCGCTCGAAGTGCCCGACGTGGCCGAGGTGGTAGAGGAAGTGCGGGACGCCGAACAGCAGCGCCGAGACGGCCGCGAGCCGCGCCACCGCTGTGGTGCCGATCACGGCGGCCCCGACCAGCAGCGCCGCGAGCCCCAGGTTGAGCCCGCCGAAGTCGCGCAGGAGGTGCTCGTTGAACGGCCCGTCCATCGACACCCAGCCGGTGCGGAAGCCGGGAAAGTCCTGGTAGAAGCCGGTCGGCGAGACCAGTGGCCAGATTCCGGCCACGGCCTCGACCAAGCCGAAGACGACGAGCAGTACGCGGGTGATGGTCCGTTGCATGACCACGGAACGAGACGGCGGCGCCGGACGTGACACCCGCTAGGGTCGCGGAGGTGACCACCCCAGCCACCCGGGCCGAGGCGCTGCATCTGACCGGCGAGCGGACCGTCCCCGGCATCGCCGAGGAGAATTACTGGTTCAGGCGCCACGAAGCCGCGTACGCCGCCCTGCTCCCCCACTGCGTGGACGCAATGGTCCTCGAAGCCGGCTGCGGCGAGGGCTACGGCGCGAGCCTCCTCGCCACGACGGGCCGCCGGGTGCTCGCGCTCGACTACGACGTCCCGACCACCGAGCACGTCGCCCGTCGCTATCCCGAGCTCGCCGTCGCGCGGGCGAACCTGGCCTTCCTCCCGGTCCGGGACGGCGCGGTCGACGTCGTGGCCAACTTCCAGGTCATCGAGCACCTGTGGGACCAGGCCGGGTTCCTCGCCGAGTGCCGGCGGGTGTTGTCACCGAACGGCAAACTGCTGGTCACGACGCCGAACCGGCTGACCTTCACCCCGGACAGCGACACGCCACTGAACCCGTTCCACACGCGCGAGCTGGCGCCGTCCGAACTGGCCGGGCTGCTCACCGACGCAGGCTTCGCCGTCGAATCGCTGCACGGGCTGCACCACGGCCAGGCTGTGCGCGCTCTCGACGAGCGGTACGGCGGTTCGATCATCGACGCCCAGCTCGACGTGGTCATGGGCAAGCTGCCGGGGCAGGCCGAGTGGCCGGAAGCCCTGCTCGCCGACGTCGCCGCGATCGAGGCCACCGGGTTCGACATCCACGGCGACGACCTGGACGCCAGCCTCGACCTGATCGCCGTGGCGGTGCGCCGATGAGCGAGGGGACCTTCTGCCTCGTCGTGCACAGCCACCTGCCGTGGCTGCCGCACCACGGGAGCTGGCCGGTCGGCGAGGAATGGCTCTACCAGGCGTGGGCGCACTCCTACCTGCCGATGGTCGAGCTCCTGGAGCGCTTCGCCGACGAAGGCCGCCGCGACGTGCTGACGCTGGGCGTCACGCCGGTGCTGGCCGCGCAGCTCGACGACCCGTACAGCATCCGCGCGTTCCACGACTGGCTCGGCCACTGGCAGCTGCGTGCCCAGCACGCGGCGACGCTGTGGCGCGGCGACCCGCTGCTGCGCGAGCTCGCCGCGGCCGAGCACCGGACCGCCGTCCGCGCGGCCGAAGAGCTCGGGACGCGGTGGCGGCACGGGTTCTCCCCGGTCCTGCGGTCCCTGGTCGACAATTCGACCATCGAGCTGCTCGGCGGCCCGCTCGCCCACCCGTTCCAGCCGCTGCTGGACCCGCGGGTGCGTGAGTTCGCGCTGAACGGCGGTCTCGCCGACACGGCCCTGCGGCTCGGGACGCGCCCGGAGGGGATCTGGGCCCCCGAGTGCGGCTACGCGCCTGGTATGGAAAACGACTACGCGGCGGCGGGCGTGCGGCGGTTCATGGTCGACGGCCCGTCGCTGCGCGGCGAGACCTGGGCCGCCCGGCCGGTCGGCGACACCGACGTCCTCGCCTTCGGCCGGGACCTCGAGGTCACCTACCGCGTCTGGTCACCGAAGGCCGGCTACCCCGGCCACGCCGCCTACCGCGACTTCCACACCTGGCAGCACGAGGTCGGCCTCAAGGCCGCACGGGTCACCGGCAAGACGGTCGAGCCGCAGGACAAGGCACCCTACGACCCGGCGCTCGCCGCGGACGTGCTGGAGACGCACGTCAAGGACTTCGTCGAGACCGTCGTGACTCGCCTGCGGTCGCTGAAGCGCCAACACGGGCGTGAGGCGCTCGTGGTCGCCGCGTACGACACGGAGCTGTTCGGGCACTGGTGGCACGAAGGGCCGGCGTGGCTGGAAGGCGTGCTGCGCGCGCTCCCCGACGCCGGTGTGCGGGTGACGACGCTGAAGGGTGCGATGGAAGCCGGCCACGTCGGCGAGCCGATCGACCTGCCATCGTCGTCGTGGGGGTCGGGCAAGGACTGGCGCGTCTGGGATGGCGAGCAGGTCAAGGACATGGTCGCCGCCAACGCCGCGTTGCAGGACCGGCTGCTCGACCTGGTCGCCGGGCTGGACCGGACGGCCCGGGACACCGTCGCCGACCAGGCCGTCGCCGAGGCGATGCTGGCGCTGGAAAGCGACTGGGCGTTCATGGTCACCAAGGACTCGGCCGCGGACTACGCGCGCCGTCGCGCGGCGGTCCACACCGAGCGCTTCGACGCGCTGGCCGGGCTGCTGCGCCGCGGCGATCGCGCGCGCGCCGTCGAGGTCGCCGCCGCCTACCGCGCCGACGACGGACCGTTCGGGCACCTCGACGCCCGGGCGCTGAAGCACGACTGAAAGGGACCCTCCGGATGGGAATCCACGAAATTCCGCTCAAGACCCTCGACGGGCGGGACGGCTCGCTGGGCGAGTTCGCGGGCAAGGCGCTGCTCGTGGTCAACGTCGCGTCGAAGTGCGGCCTGACCCCGCAGTACTCCGGCCTCGAGCGGCTGCAGGAACGCTTCGGCGAGCAGGGCTTCTCCGTCGTCGGGTTCCCGTGCAACCAGTTCGCCGGGCAAGAACCTGGTAGCGCGGACGAGATCCAGACGTTCTGCTCGACGACCTACGGCGTCACGTTCCCGTTGTTCGAGAAGATCGACGTCAACGGCGAAGGCCGCCACCCGCTCTACGCCGAGCTGACCGAGACCGCTGACGACGAAGGCGCCGCCGGCGACGTCCAGTGGAACTTCGAGAAGTTCCTCGTCGGCGTGGACGGCGAGGTCCTGGCGCGGTTCCGGCCGCGCACCGAGCCCGAGGACGAGGCGGTCGTCAAGGCCATCGAGGCGGCCCTGCCGGCTTGATGTGACGGTGCGGACCGGCCGTGGTCGAAATCAGGACGAGCCCGCTTCGATCACGGCTCGCACGCATTTCGCGACCACCGCCGGGTCCGCCTTGATCACGCGACGGTCGTAGGTGAGCAGTCCGTTGACCTCGTTTTCGACATCGGTCGTCTGGGTGTAGACGGCCCCGGACAAGCCGCGGTCCGCCACGACCCGCTCGAGGGCGGCGCTCACCTCGGCGTAGCGCTCGGTGAGCCGCTCTCGCGTCGGCGTCATCTCGTACGCGTTCGGCGGGCCCGGCCAGCAGTGGTCGTCCAACACCAGGCCGAGGCCGCCGTACTCGCCGTCGACGATCGCGCGGCCGTCGCGCACCGACGGCGAACCCGGGCCCACGTACGTGTGGTCGTCGTAGACGTCGCCCGCGCCGCTGTCCGGCCGCGAAAAGCAGCAGTTGACGCCGCTGTTCGCGATCACCAGCCGCGTCGGGTCGAGGGTTTTGACCGATTCCGCGACACGGGCCGTGTCGAACTCGCCCCAGCCCTCGTTGAACGGGACCCAGCCGGCGATCGACGGGACCGCTTGCAGCTGCGTCACCATTTCGGCCAGCTCCGCCTCGAACCGCTCACGCGCCCGCGGGACCGGGTCCGGCGCGATCCCCGGCGGCCCGTCGAACGACACGGTCAGCGACGGCATGTCCTGCCAGACGAGCAAGCCCAGCGTGTCGGCCCAGTGGTACCAGCGGGCCGGCTCGACCTTGACGTGTTTGCGGACGAAGTTGAAGCCCAGCTCCTTCGTCTTCTCGAGGTCGAACCGCAGGGCGTCGTCGGTGGGGGCGGTGGAGATGCCGTCCGGCCAGTAGCCCTGGTCGAGCGGTCCGTGCAGAAAAGTGACACGGCCGTTGAGCGCGATCCGCGGCCGGCCCTGCGGGTCCGGGACCAGGCCGATCGTCCGGAGGCCGGCGTAGCTGCCGACCTCGTCCGAAATCGAACCACGCCCGTCGAGGAGCTGGACGCGCAGCGAGTAGAGGTGCGGGTCGTCGGGCGTCCAGAGGCGCGGCGAAGGAACGTCCACGCGCACCGACGTCCCGGCCGCACCCGACGCCCGCGCCACCTCGGTGCCGTTTGCCGAAAGAATGACAACGACCTCGGCACCGCCGGTGACCTGCGGGAACACCGTCACGCCGGTCAGGTCGGGAGTCAGCTCCAGCCTCTCGATCCTGGTCTCGGGGACCGGCTCCAGCCACACCGTTTGCCAGATTCCGGACGACGGGGTGTAGCAGATGCCGCCGGGCGCGTTGCGCTGCTTGCCGACCGGGAAGGGCTCGATGTCGGTGCGGTCCTCGGCGCGGACGGTCAGCTCCTGCGGCCCCGAAGCACGCAGGACGTCGGTGACGTCCGCGCTGAACGCCGTGTACCCGCCTTCGTGGGTCGCGACGAGCTGGTTGTTGACCCAGACCTTCGCCGTCTGGTCGACCGCGCCGAAGTGCAGGAGGACCCGTGAGCCGTGCCAGTCGGAGGGGACTTCGAAAAGACGCCGGTACCAGAGGACTTCGTCGCGTCGTCCAATTCCGGACAACGCCGATTCCGGCGGGAAGGGGACCAGGATGCGCTCGGCGTAGCCGGACGGCCGTGGTTCATCCGGCGACGACGGCCAGCCCGCGTACTCCCAGACGCCGTTGAGGTTCAGCCAGCGAGGCCGCGTCAGCTGGGGCCGGGGGTACTCGGGCAGGGCGTTGTCCGGAGCGACGTCGGCGCTCCACGGGGTCGGCAGGGGCGGGTCGAGCCGGCGCCAGCCGGGGTCCTTGTCAGGAGTCATCCCGGTCGATGGTGGCAGAGATCCTCACCCTGGCCAGTGATCGAGATCACATGTGAACACCTCGCCAGCACGGGCGCGTCGAGGCCTCCTGACTCGCGAGTAACCTCTGCCCATGCGAGTGCTGATGCTGTCCTGGGAGTACCCGCCCGTGGCCATCGGGGGCCTGGCCCGGCACGTCCACGCGCTCGCTACCCACCTCGCCCGCCAGGGCCACGAGGTCGTCGTGCTCTGCCGGCACGCCGCCGGCACCGACGCCGGAACGCACCCGCGCACCGACCGCGTCGTCGAGGGCGTGCGGATCATCCGGGTCGCCGAAGACCCGATGCACGTGACGTTCGAACGGGACCTCGTCGCCTGGACGCTGGCCATGGGGCACGCCATGATCCGCGCCGCGCAGGACCTGCTGCGCAGCTGGCAGCCCGACGTCGTCCACGCGCACGACTGGCTGGTCGCCCACCCGGCCATCGCGATCGCCGAGGCGGCGCGGGTGCCGCTGGTCGGCACGATCCACGCGACCGAGGCGGGGCGGCACTCCGGCTGGCTGTCGCACCCCCTGAACCAGCAGGTCCACTCGGTCGAATGGTGGCTCGCGAACCGCGCCGACGCGCTGATCACCTGCTCGCAGGCGATGCGTCGCGAAGTCGCGTACCTCTTCGAGGTCGAGGCGGCCGACGTCACGGTGATCCACAACGGCATCGAGGAGCGCGGGTGGCAGGTGCCCGCGGACGAGATCGCGCGCGCCCGCGAGGTCTACAGCCCGGCCGGTGCGCCGCTGTTGCTCTACTTCGGACGACTCGAGTGGGAAAAGGGCGTGCAGGACCTCCTGGCCGCGCTCCCCCGCATCCGGCGCCGCCACCCGGGCACCCGCGTGGTCGTTGCCGGAAAAGGACGACACTTCGACGAGCTGGTCGAGCAGTCGCGGAAGCTGCGGGTGCGGCGCGCGGTCGACTTCGTCGGGCACCTCTCCGACCGCGACCTCCGCGCGGCGCTGGCCGCGGCCGACGCCGTCGTGCTGCCGAGCCGGTACGAGCCGTTCGGCATCGTCGCGCTGGAGGCCGCGGCCGCGAAGGCACCGCTGGTGGCGTCGACCGCCGGCGGGCTCGGCGAGGTCGTCGTCCACGGCGAGACCGGGCTGGCGTTCAGCCCCGGGGACGTCACCGCGCTGGCCGCCGCGGTGACGACGGTGCTCTCCGACGCCGACGCCGCGGCCGAGCGGGCCCGGGCCGCGCAGTCCCGGCTGGCCGCGGACTTCGACTGGGGCCGGATCGCCGAAGCGACCGCCGAGGTCTACCGGCGGGCGAAGCCGGGCGAACCGGTCGAGCTGCCCCGCCCCAAGATCGCCACCGGCAACGCCTTCGAACCGGTGCCGGCCGAGATCCCGGAAGTCTAGGTAGCCGCCCCGCTCAGAACCGGCAGGGCCGGAAGCACGCCGGAGCGGCCGAAACGGTCGTGGTCGTTATTCCGTCCACGGCGAACGCGAGCGAAAGCACGACGATGAGGGTGGCGGCGGCAGCTCTGAACCTGCTGGTCATGGGGACTCCTCGGGAAGCGGCGGCGCGATCGGCGCCTCGCAGCGAGCATCCGCGCCGCCTCCCGGGGAAACAATAAGCGGAACAGCACGGGCCGGTACGTATTCGTCTTCCGTGATCGGTTCGTCCGGTTCAACGGGTTCCCTTCAGCAGCCGGTGAACGCCGGCCTCACGTCCGCACCGGACAGCTGCTCCGGGCTCATGGCCGAAAAAACGCCACCGGCCAATTCGCCGGCGTTCGGCCCCGAGCGTCACAGTCGGGTCTCGGGTGACAACCCGCTGGCCTGCGCAAACGCCTTGAAGACACGAACCCAACTCCGCGAGGTCACCATGAAGATCCTCTCCCTCACCGCAGCCGGCCTGCTCGCACTCACCCCGGCGGCCGCCGCGCAGACCGCCACCCCGCCACCGCTGCCCACTTGGCTGAAGCTGTCCGCCTCCAGCGGACATCCCGGCGAAAAGGTCTCCCTCACTGTCGCGTGCGAAGGCGAAGCGAGCCCGGTCACGACAAAAGCTCTGCGCATCACCGCGCCGTTGGACCGCAACGCCGAGGGACACCAGCCGTGGGCGTTTTTCGGCGAAAGCGTCGTCGCCGCCGTCGCGCCCGGCACCTATCCGGTCTCCGTCCGCTGCGCGGGTAAAGCCCTGAGCGTGCGCTTCACGGTCCTGGCGGCGAAGTCCCGGCCCGGCCAGGTGAAGGTCCTCCCCCACGGCGCACCCCGGACCGGGGACGGCTCGGCCGCCTAGAAGACCGGCAGCAGGACGCCGTGCTCGGATTCCGATCGCGGGCCGAAGATGCGGCGGTCGGCTTCGGCGATCGGGACGTCGTTGATGCTCGCTTCGCGGCGGCGCATCAGGCCTTCGTCGCTGAACTCCCAGAGCTCGTTGCCGTAGCTGCGGAACCACTGGCCCTCGGCGGTCCGGGACTCGTACTGGAACCGGACGCCGATGCGGTTGCCGCGAAACCCCCATAATTCCTTGCGCAGGGCGTAGTCCAGCTCGCGCGCCCATTTCTCGGTGAGGAACTCGACGATCCGCGCGCGTCCGACGACGTGCCGGTCGCGATTGCGCCAGACCGAGTCCTCCGTGTACGCGAGCGAGACGCGCTCGGGGTCGCGGGTGTTCCACGCGTCTTCGGCGGCCTGGACCTTCTGGCGGGCGGTGTCTTCGTCGAACGGCGGGAACGGCGGGCGCGGGGTCATGCGAGCTCCTTCCGGACGCAGAGAACGTGCGTTCTCAGCTGCTCCCGCTAGACTAGAGAACGATCATTCTCAGCGCCAGGGGCAGGTGACATGGATTCCACGGAGGCGACCGACCGGCTGCTGGAGGCCGCCGAGGACCTCTTCTACGCCCACGGCGTGCAAGCGGTCGGGATGGACGCCGTCCGCGAACGCTCCGGCGTCTCGCTCAAGCGGCTCTACCAGTGCTTCCCGGCGAAGAACGACCTGGTCGAGGCGTACCTGCTTCGCCGCGACGAACGCTGGCGCGGCTCGTTGCGCGATTTCGTCCACGCCCGCGGCGACGACCCTCTGGCCGTGTTCGCCTGGCTGAAGAACTGGTTCGCCGAGCCGGGTTTCCGCGGCTGCGCGTTCATCAACTCCTTCGGCGAGTTCGGCGAGCCCGCCCCCGGCATCGCCGCCGCGATCCGCAAGCACAAGGACGAGGTCCGGGCCTACCTGCGCGGTCTCGTGCCCGACCGGAGCGTTGCCGACCAGCTGTTCGCGCTCATGGAGGGTGCGACCGTGCTCGCCGCCATCACCGGCGATCCCCGCGAAGCGGAGACGGCCGGTGAGGCGGCGAAGGTCCTGCTGGCCACTCAGGGGTAGAGCGTCAGGCTCGGATCGAGCGCGACCTCGGCCAGCTGGGCGAGGCTCAGGGGCGGCGACGGCATGTCCGGCTCACCACCGTACTTCGCGTCGCCGG
This sequence comes from Amycolatopsis sp. DG1A-15b, assembly GCF_030285645.1. Taxonomy (GTDB): domain Bacteria; phylum Actinomycetota; class Actinomycetes; order Mycobacteriales; family Pseudonocardiaceae; genus Amycolatopsis. The sequence continues at coordinate 9,887,823 of NZ_CP127296.1, read as the reverse complement.
CGACGTTCTGCGCCTCGACGATGAGGCCGGTGCCGTCGGCCTTGGTGACGTTCACCCGATTGGCCGTCGGGCCACCCGGCGTGGTGAGCATCTCTTCGACGATCGTTTCGCCGTGGGGTCCGGTCCGGCGGTCGCACGAACCCTGCATCTTTTCGGGCGGCGGGCTGCACTCGGTCGCCGGGCCGGCGCTGCCGCCGAGCCGGGTGACGATGGCCCAGACGTTGCCCTTGTGCGTCTTTTCCGTCGTCGAGGCCGCGGCCATGAAGTAGTCCTCGCCGCCGCTGCACGTGCTGTCCTTCGCCACCGGCGCGGAAAAGACGTGGTAGAACGCCAGCGGCCCGTGCTGGGTGCCCTTCGGGTACTGCCCCAGCGTGTGGACGCCCAGCGTCGTACCCGCGGCGAGGCGCTGCCGGACGGCGTCGGTGAGCGCCGTCGTCAACCGGTCCGCCACCACGTCCGTCTTCTCCCGGAGCGGTGCCCCGGTCGGCCGCGGGTCGCGGCTGCACCCTTCCGGCGACGGGGGCGGCGTACTGGCCGCTCCCGGCTGCACCACGCTCGGCGCGGGACCGCCCGGGGCGAGGACGAGCACCGCGCCGGCGGCCACCGCCGCGACGCCCGCGCCCGCGGCGGTCCACGGGTTCGCCACGCGGCGCACCCGCGCCCGGCGGCGTTCGCGGTCCAGCACCGCCTCGACGTCCACTGTGGACGGTGGGACGACGCCGATCGCCGCGTCGAACTGGTCCTTGCTCATTTCTTCCTCCATCAGTTCTGGCTCGCGGCGACGAGCGCGCGCAGCGAGTCGAGCCCGCGCGCGGTCTGGCTCTTCACGGTTCCGGGCGAACACTCGAGGATCTCGGCGGTCTCCTCGATCGACAGGTCGCAGTAGTAGCGCAGCACCACCGCGGCCCGGCGCCGCGGCGGCAGCGCGTCGAGCAGTTCCAGCAGGCCGAGCCGTTCGACGACGTCGTCGGCGGGCGGCACCGGCAGTTCCGGCAGCGTCTCCGCCGGCTCTTCCCGCCGCCACGCCCGGCCCTTCTCGTCCAGCCACGTGCGCACGAGGATCCGGCGGACGTAGGCGTCGAGGTGCTCCACCTGCCGGGCCCGCAGCCAGTTCCGGTACAGCTTGCCGACGCTGATCGACACCAGATCGTCGGCGAGGTGCCAGTCCCGGCACAGCAGGTACGCCGTGCGGCGCATGACTTCCATCCGGGCCGTGACGTAATCGCGGTAACCCGCTTCTTCCGACCGTTTCACCAGTTCCTCCTCGTTGCCCCAACACCTGTCGAACGGGGGTCGCGGGCGCTGGGGTTGCCCGGAGATCGAAATCCGGGCAACCCGCCGCCGCGGCCGGCCCGTTCCACGAACCGGGGGACCCGACAGTGAGGAACCATTCCATGAGGAAACCGATCACCGCGGTCATCGCGGTGACCTTGGCCGCGGGCGTGCTCACCGCACCCGGCGCGGCGGCCGCCCCGGCGGACGGACCGGCGGGGACGCCGAGCCGGATCACCCTGGTCACCGGCGACCAGGTGCTGGTCAGCGGCACGGACGTGCGGGTGCTGCCCGCCCGCCGGGACCGCCCGGTGCCGTTCCGGCAGTACACCCGCCACGGCGACAGCTACGTCCTGCCCGGCGACGCCGCCGGGCTGGTCCACGCCGGGCGGCTCGACGAGCAGCTGTTCAACGTCACCGGCCTGCTGCGCCAGGGTTACGACGACGCCCGGACGCCGCACGTGCCGCTGCTGGTCCGGCAGGCGGGCCCGGCGGTCGCCGCCCGGACCGGCGTGGCCGCCCGGCCGGCCGCGCTCGGCTACACCGCGCTCGACGAGCCCAAGTCCGGCGCCGCGGCGTTCTGGAACCGGCTCGCCACCGAACCCGCCACGCTCGCGGCAAGCACCGCGAAGGTGTGGCTCAACGCGAAGGTGCAGGCGAGCCTCGACCAGAGCGTGCCGCAGATCGGCGCGCCCGCGGCGTGGCAGGCGGGCCTCACCGGCCGCGGCGTGACCGTCGCGGTGCTCGACACCGGCATCGCCACCGCCCACCCGGACTTCGCCGGCCGCGTGGGCCCGGGCAAGGACTTCACCGGCAAGGGCAGCGTCGAAGACGACCAGGGGCACGGCACGCACGTGGCCTCGACGATCGCCGGCTCCGGCGCGGCGTCGGGCGGGAAGTACCGGGGAGTGGCGCCCGACGCGACCCTGGCCGTCGGCAAGGTCCTCGACGAATCCGGCCACGGCACGTTCGACACCGTCCTGGCCGGCATGCAGTGGGCGGTGACCGAGGCGCACGCCCGCGTGGTGAACATGAGCCTCGGCAGCGGCCCGTCGGACGGGACCGATCCGGTGTCCGAAGCCGTGAACAGCCTGACCCACGACTACGGCACCCTGTTCGTTGTCGCCGCGGGCAATTCCGGCCACGACGAGACCGTCGCGAGCCCGGCGGCGGCCGACGCCGCGCTCGCCGTGGCCAGCGTGTCCAAAAAGGACGTCCTGAGTGCGTTCTCCAGCCGCGGACCCCGGCCCGGCGACGGCGCGGCCAAGCCGGACGTCGCCGCCCCCGGCGAGTCGATCACCGCGGCGCGGCCGGCCGGGATCCCACCGGCGGGCGACCCGGTCGGCGACGGCTACCAGACGCTGAACGGCACGTCGATGGCTACGCCGCACGTCGCGGGCTCGGCGGCGATCCTGGCCCAGCAGCACGCCGATTGGCCGGCGGAGCGGCTCAAGGCCGCACTGACCAGCAGCGCCACGCCCGTCGACGCCGGACCGGCGGCGGTCGGCACCGGCCGCGTCGACGTCGCCCGCGCGACGACCACGCCGGTCACCGCCACCGGCGCGGCGTCGGCGTACCTCCCCTGGCCCAACCACGGGATGACCAAGAAGGCGACAGTCACCTGGTACAACTCCGGCGCCACGCCGGTGACGCTGACGCTTGCCAGTGACCTCGGCGGTCTGGTCACCTTCCCGGCGGCCGTGACGGTGCCCGCGGGCGGCAGCACCCCGGTGGAACTCACGTTCGCCGCCCACGACGGCGCTCCGGGCACCCACGCCGGCATCCTCACCGCGCGCGGTGACGGTGTCAGCACCCGGACCGCGCTGTCGGTCCGGCAGGAGGGGGAGATGTACGACCTGACCATCGGCCTGGTCGACCGCGACGGCAAGCCGTGGGCGCCGACCGGCTACCCGCCGGTGGCGATCATCGACCTCGACACCGGCTCGTTGACCCACGCCGAGCCGGGCACGTACCGGTTGCCGCGCGGCCGGTACGCCGTGCACAGCCACATCGAGACGCCGCGGCCTGGTCAGGAGCCGTCGCACAGCTTCCTCAGCCTGCCGGAACTGGTGCTCGACCACGACGTCACGCAGACTTTCGACGCGCGCGACGGCAAGCCGATGTCACTGGAGCCGGACAACCCCGCGGCGCGCGGCGGCACTCACCACGTCGAGCTGCTCAGCCGGATCACCGCCTGTGCCTGCGTCTTCGCGGACAACACCGACCTCGACCCGCGCTTCCACGAAGCCTTCGCCGCGACGGTGCCGGGGACCTCGTCGGCCGCCTTCGCCTTCGACCAGCAGCGCCGGGCCACCGAACCGGACCTCGAGCTGACCGCGGACGACGGGAAGCCGTTCGCGGTCCGGGGCATGTGGCTGGAGTCGGCCGCGCCGGCAGGCAGCAGCACGCTGCCGGTCGTGTCCGGCGGGGCCGGCACACCTGAGGACCTGGCCGGGATCGACGCCCACGGCAAGCTCGTGGTCATCCGGCTGCCCCAGGACACGCCGATCACCGAGACCTACCAGCGGCTCGCGAACGTCGAGCACGCCGGGGCGAAGCTCGGCCTGGTCTCCATGGCCGGCGACCCGGCCGCGGCCACGGTGCTCGGCGGCGGTGTCCCGACGCTGACCATGCCGACGATCTGGAGCGGGATGTCGGTGACCGGACAGCGCCTGGCGGAGCTGGCGAAGAAGGGCGGCGCTTCGGCGACGGTGGTCAGCCGTCCGTCGCCGAACTTCCGCTACGAACTCGCCGATGGCGTCGAGCAGGCGGTGACGGCCGCCCGCGTGCAGCGGCCGAAGACGCGTGACCTCGCCGAGGTGCGCACCGCCTACCACGACAACGTTCCCTCGACCATCCGTTACGTCGCCGGGTACGAGTTCTTCGGTCGGAAGGTCGGCTACGGCTACACCGAACCCGTGGCCGACCAGCAGGAACGCACCGAGTACTACTCCCCCGGCCGGTGGGAGACGATCTGGACCGCCGGTTACCTCGGGGAACTGACGGAGAAGCTCGACCTCGCCGCGGGCCGCAGGTACCAGCTCGCCTGGAACAAGGCCGTGGCCGGCCCGTCGTTGCGCGGGCTGACCGTGACCCACTCCGGCGAACAGCCGCGGCCGTGGGCGTGGCGCAAGGACGGCGTCTTCGACATGTGGCTGCCGCTGTTCGGCGACGCCGCCGGACGGCCGCGCACCGCCGCGTCGTTCGTCGGGGACACCGGTTCGGTGAGCCTCGCCAAGGACGGCGTCGCGATTCCGGTGGCCCCGGACGAGCCGGGCCGGGCCACCATCCCGGTGCCGGACGCCGACGGCGCGTACCGGCTCTCCGCGGACGTCCACCGGCACACCGCCTGGTGGCCACTGTGGACGGACGTGTCGGCGGAGTGGGGCTTCCGCTCGTCGGCGGTCGCGGACGGCCAGGCGCTGCCGCTGCTCACCGCCCGGTTCGACCCGGCGGTCGACCTCCGCAACCGCGCACCGGGCGGCCGGGTCTTCACGTTCCCGGCGTTCGTCGAGCGGCAAGGCGGCGGGGCCGGGACGAAACTGGCCGTCGAGACGTCCGTGGACGACGGGCGCACCTGGCAGCCCGCGGTCACCCTGCGGACCGGGGAGCACTGGACGGTCGTGGTGCGGAACCCGGCCAGTGGCTTCGTCTCGCTGCGGGCGAGCGCGTCGGACGACGGCGGGAACACCGTGCGGCAGACGGTGATCCGGGCGTACGCGATCTCCTGACGCGGAAATGAACCGGTCCGGTGACGGGGAGCCGCCGTCACCGGACCGGTCCGGACCACACCATCCCAATCAGTGTGGATCCGGCTTCCCCTCGTCAGGTAGGGGAAGCCGGGGCCCTGCTACCGGGCGTCCGTGAGGTACCGCGCGTAGGCACCCGTGGTGAGGAAGCTCGGCAGCTTCTCGCCCAGCGCGGTTTCGGTGAAGATCTCGTACGCGTCGTCGAGGCGGTGGCCCGTACCGAGCTCGGCGCGCACCGACGCGAGTTCGTCGTCCAGGAATTCGACCGCCAGCTCGCGGGTCAGCGCCGTGCCGTCCTCGAGCTTCGTGCCGTTGCGGATCCACTGCCAGATCTGGCAGCGCGCGATCTCCGCGGTGGCCGCGTCCTCCATCAGGTTGTGGATCGCCGCCGCGCCGGTGCCGCGCAGCCACGCGTCGACGTAGCGCAGGGCGACGTTGATGTTCGCGCGGACTCCCGCTTCGGTGACCTCGCCGCCGGCGCTGGCCACGTCGAGCAGGTCCTCGGCGGTGACGTCGACGTCTTCACGCAGCTTGCCGAGCTGGTTCGGCCAGCCGCCGAGCACGCCGTCGAAGACCTCGCGGCAGACCGGGACCAGGCCGGGGTGCGCGACCCACGAGCCGTCGAAACCGTCGCCGGCCTCGCGTTCCTTGTCCGCGCGAACCTTCTCGAGCGCGGTCGCGTTGATCTCCGGGTCCTTGCTCGGGATGAACGCGGCCATGCCGCCGATGGCGTGCGCGCGGCGCCGGTGGCAGGTGCGCACCAGCAGTTCGGTGTAGGCCCGCATGAACGGCACGGTCATGGTCACCTGTGCGCGGTCCGGCAGCACGAAGTCGGCGCCGTGCGCGGCGAAGTTCTTGATCATGCTGAAGATGTAGTCCCAGCGCCCGGCGTTCAGGCCGGCCGCGTGCTCGCGCAGCTCGTAGAGGATCTCGTCCATCTCGAACGCGGCGGTGATCGTCTCGATCAGCACCGTGGCGCGAATGGTGCCGCGCGGGATGCCGAGCTCGCGCTGCGCCAGCAGGAAGACGTCGTTCCACAGGCGTGCTTCGAGGTGGTTCTCGAGCTTCGGCAGGTAGAAGTACGGGCCGACGCCACGCGCGACCAGCTGGCGGGCGTTGTGGAAGAAGTACAGGCCGAAGTCGACCAGGCTCGCCGACACCGGGCGGCCGTCGATGCGGATGTGCTTCTCCACCAGGTGCCAGCCGCGGGGGCGCGCGACGATCGTCGCCGGGTCTTCGCCGATCGTGTAGCGCTTGCCGCCCGCCGACGCACTCTTTCCCGCGGAGGCGGCATCGGACACAGCGGTGGTGAAGTCGATGTTGCGGCGGATGGCGTCGTAGAGGTTGAGCTGGCCGTCGATGACGTTGTGCCACGTCGGCGACGTCGCGTCCTCGAAGTCCGCCAGCCACACCTTCGCGCCGGAGTTCAGCGCGTTGACCGTCATCTTGCGGTCGGTCGGGCCGGTGATCTCGACGCGGCGGTCCTCCAGGCCCGGCGCGGTCGGGGCGACGTGCCACGACTCGTCGTCGCGGATCCGGCGGGTCTCGGGCAGGAAGCCGAGCGGCTTCTCCCCGGACTGGAGTTCTTCGCGCCGCACGCGGCGGGCGTCGAGCAGCTCGCGCCGGCGTCCGGCGAACGTGTTGTCCAGCTTGGCCAGGAAGTCGAGTGCCGCCGGGGTCAGGATCTCCGCGAACCGGCCCTCGACCGGGCCGGTGACCTCGATGCGGTAGTTCAGCCGATCAACCATGGGGTGCCTCCGCGAGCTGTGGGCAGGGAAGGAAAGAAGGGGAAGGTCGCGGCCTGACGACGGAGGGGGGTGCCGTCGTCAGGCCGCGGCCGGGATCAGTGGAACTGGGCTTCTTCGGTGGAGCCCTTGAGCGCGGTGGTCGAGCTCTCCGGGTTCAGCGCGGTGGCGACCTGGTCGAAGTAACCGGTGCCGACCTCGCGCTGGTGCTTGGTCGCGGTGTAGCCGCGGCTCTCCGAAGCGAACTCGCGCTCCTGCAGGTCGACGTAGGCGGTCATGCCTTCGCGGGCGTAGCCGTGCGCCAGGTCGAACATCGAGTAGTTCAGCGCGTGGAAGCCGGCCAGCGTGATGAACTGGAACTTGTAGCCCATGTGGCCGAGCTCGCGCTGGAACTTCGCGATCGTCGCGTCGTCCAGGTGCTTCTTCCAGTTGAACGACGGCGAGCAGTTGTAGGCCAGCATCTGGTCCGGGAACTTCGCCTTGATCGCCTCGGCGTACTTGCGCGCCACCTCGAGGTCCGGCTCGGAGGTCTCCATCCAGAGCAGGTCGGCGTACTGGGCGTAGGCCAGGCCGCGCTCGATGCAGGGCTGGATGCCGTTGGTGACCTCGTAGAAGCCCTCGGCGGTGCGGCCGCCGGTGAGGAACTGCCGGTCGCGCTCGTCGACGTCGCTGGTCAGCAGCGTCGCGGCCTGCGCGTCGGTGCGGGCGACGATCAGCGACGGCACGTTCAGCACGTCCGCGGCGAGGCGGGCGGCGTTCAGCGTGCGCTCGTGCTGCTTGGTCGGGATGAGCACCTTGCCGCCGAGGTGACCGCACTTCTTCTCGGACGCGAGCTGGTCTTCCCAGTGCACGCCCGCGGCACCGGCGGCGATCATGCCCTTCATCAGCTCGAACGCGTTCAGCGGGCCACCGAAGCCGGCCTCGGCGTCGGCGACGATCGGGGCGTACCAGTCGATGTCGGTGTTGCCCTCGGCCCAGCTGATCTGGTCCGCGCGGCCCAGCGCGTTGTTGATGCGGCGGACCACGGCCGGCACCGAGTTGGCCGGGTACAGGCTCTGGTCCGGGTAGGTCTGGCCGGACAGGTTGGCATCGGCCGCGACCTGCCAGCCGGACAGGTAGATCGCCTGCAGGCCCGCCCGGACCTGCTGGACGGCCTGGTTGCCGGTGAGCGCGCCGAGCGCGTGGATGTAGTCCTCGGTGTGCAGCAGGTCCCACAGCTTCTCCGCGCCGCGGCGGGCCAGGGTGTGCTCCTCGACGACGCTGCCGCGCAGCTTGATCACGTCTTCGGCCGAGTAGGAGCGCTGCACGCCCGCCCAGCGGGGGTCGTTCGCCCACTGCGCCGCCAGCTCCGCGGCCGCCTGCTTGGCCTGTTCCGTCATCGGATCTCCCGGTGTTGCGAAGTTTGCGATTGCTCGCCTTGCTTGGCCTGACCCTGACACGCCAGCCAAAACGCGGTCCAGTTGTCCAATTTGCCAATTTGTGCGAAGGGTTCGTACGCTCTCTGCAAAGGTTGCGAATCAGCCGATTCGCAAGTGATCGAAAATCCGCGTTCTTGACCGTTCACGTAACCGTTCAGGACCGGAAACCTTCCGGGAAGGAGGGCACGAATGGAGAAGACTTTCGCCGGCGCGCGGCTGCGGCACCTCCGCGAAAGCCGCTCGATGAGCCAGGCCGACCTCGCTCGTGTGCTGGAGATCTCACCCAGCTACCTCAACCAGATCGAGCACAACTCGCGTCCGCTGACCGTGCCCGTGCTGCTGCGGATCACGCAGGCATTCGGCGTCGACACCGAGTTCTTCGCCAACAACGACACGTCCCGGCTGGTCGCCGACGTCAAGGAAGCCCTGCTCGACGAGGCCCTCGGCATCGACGTCACCACCGGGGAGCTCAACGAGCTCGCCACGAACCTGCCGGCGATCGCCCAGGCGCTGGTCAAGCTGCACCGCAGTTACCGCAACGCCGTCGAGAACACGGCCGCGCTGACCACCGAAAACGGCCTGGGCCTGCACGGCAGCGCCGCCGCGCCGCTGCCGCACGAGGAGGTCCGCGACTTCTTCTACGAGCGCGAGAACTACGTCGCGGAACTGGACGAACGCGCCGAGAAGATGGCCGCGGACATCCCGCTGCAGCGCGGCCAGGTGCTGAGCGCGCTGAAGGAACGCCTCTCCCAGCGCTACGGCGTCGAGGTGACCAGCGAAGGCATCGACGAGGCGACCGGCCAGCAGCACCGCTACGAGCCGGTGACGCGGGTGCTGCGGCTGGCGCCGAGCCTGCGGGTCGGGCAGCAGGCGTTCCGGATGGCTTCGCAGATCGCGCTGCTCGAGTACGACGACCTCATCACCGAGCTGGCCGACTCGTGGGCGTTCTCGGGTCCGGCCGCCCGGTCGCTCGCCCGTGTCGGCCTGGCGAACTACTTCGCCGGGGCGCTGATCCTCCCCTACGGGCCGTTCCTGGCCGCGGCCGAGCGGTTCCGCTACGACATCGAGCGGCTGTGCGACCACTACGGCGTGGGCTTCGAGACGGTCTGCCACCGGCTGTCCACGCTGCAACGGCCGAAGCAGCGCGGGGTGCCGTTCTCGTTCGTGCGGGTGGACCGCGCCGGGAACATGTCGAAGCGGCAGTCGGCGGCCGGGTTCCACTTCTCCCGCGTCGGCGGGGCGTGTCCGCTGTGGAACATCTACGAGGCGTTCACCCAGCCGGGCAAGATCCTCACCCAGATCGCCACCCTGCCCGACGGCAAGAGCTACTTCTGGATCGCGCGCACGGTGTCGCGCAACATCGGCGGCTACGGCAGCCCGGGCAAGACGTTCACGGTCGGGCTGGGCTGCGAACTGCGCCACGCCGGGCGGCTCGTCTATTCGACCGGTCTCGATCTGGACGAGCCGGCCGCCGCGACGCCCATCGGGATGGGCTGCAAAGTCTGCGAACGGCCGGCCTGCTCCCAGCGCGCCTTCCCGACGATCGGCAAGCAGCTCACCGTCGACGAGAACACCAGCACCTTCGTCCCGTACCCGGCGGTGCCGAAGGGCTGATCAGCCGATCACGTGCGGCGTCCACTTCGTCTCGTCCGGGCCGAGCAGCGTGATCCGGTCCAGCAGTTCCTGCGAGGTGATGCCCGCGGTCTGGGGCTTGTCGATCGCGACGCACGCCCGCAGCCCGTTCTTCGTCGTGCAGACGGGCTTGCCGGGGCCGTCCGCGTGGCCACCCGGCGGGGAGACCGTGATCGTCGCGAGTGCGCCGTTCGACGAGTACTGGAGCACCGCCCGCCACGGGACGCCGTCCTGGTCGGGGCGACGCCACAGGCCGATGTCGGCGACGCGGAACGTCTCCGGCAGACCGGTGATGTGCAGCGGCAACGGCACCGCGCGGTTCGCGAACGTCACCTCCCCGGCGACGCGCAGCAGGACCTGCTGCAGATCGGGCAGGGTGAGGTAGTACGCGTTCAGCTCGGCCCACCGGCCGTCCGCGGTCGGCCAGCGTAGGTAGCTGTTGCCCTGGTTCAGCGGGTCCCGGGCATCGGTCGTGACCCAGTAGCCGTCGCGGTCGCCGACCCGGACCGGGACGGGCACCGCCCGCCCGCCCATGTCGTGCTTGCGGTCCAACGGCGGTTCCCGGTCGTACACGGCGAGCCAGATCATCGGCGCCAGGTCGCCGCGGCCGATGGCCAGCGCGTAGTCGCCGTGGCCGCCGGCGCCGTACTCGACGCCCTTGACGGGCTCCGGCAGCCAGCCGAAGCTCGCCTTCGTCACCAGCGGGTTGTCGGTGGGCGCCGGCGCGACGGGCGGCGGCTTGGGCAGGACAGCCGCCGGCGCGATCGGGGGCGGCGTGGGCCGCATCGCCGACACCGCCGTCAGCCCCCCGGCCGTCACCACCGCGGCACAGCCGACGACCAGCGCCGCGGTCCGCACGCGACGACGGCGTCCCCCGAGCCGGCGCGCGCGGTCGAGGTCGATCCGGGGCGGCGGGGCAGGTGTCTCGGCCAGTTCCTTCAGCTTGGTGGCCAGCTCGTGGTCGGTCATGCTCGTCCCTCCCGGATCGGTTCGCGCAGCAGCTCGCGTAGCGCGTCCACGGCCTTCGCGGTCTGGCTCTTGACGGTGCCTGGGGAACAGCCCAGCGCCCGCGCGGTCTCGGCGACCGACAGATCGCCGAAGTAGCGCAGGACGACGGTCGCGCGCTGGCGGGCCGGCAGCTGTGCCAACGCCGCCCGCAGGTCCAGGGCCTGTTCGACGTCCGTGCCCGGTGCCGGCGGGTCCTGGTCGTTTTGGCGCAAATCCACCCGCCGCCACCACGACGTCCGCTGTTCGGCCAGGAACGTGTTGACCAGCGTGCGACGCGCGTAGCCGTCCAGGTTCTCGGCGCGGGACGCGCGCGGCCAGTTCGCGTAGAGCCGGGTGATCGCGGACTGGACCAGGTCGTCGGCCCGGTGCCAGTCGCCGCAGAGCAAGTACGCGACCTTGCGCAGCCAAGCCGCCCGCGTGGTCACGTACTCGGTGAATCCGGCGTCCATCGGCGCCCCCCATCTCGTTCGTCACCCCTTTGATGCGCCCGGAGGCCCGGCCGGTTGCCCGGGACGCGCGAGTCGTAGATTCACCGGGGTGCACGACATCGACACGGTGACCGCGGCGACCATCGAGAAGGCCGCCGAGCGGCTGGCCGGGGTGGTGACCCGGACGCCGCTCGAGCCGAGCGCCCGGTTGTCGTCCCGGGTGGACGCGCAGGTCTGGGTGAAGCGCGAGGACCTGCAGACCGTCCGGTCGTACAAGATCCGCGGCGCCTACAACTTCATCGTCCAGCTCGACGAGGACGTCCGCGCCCGCGGGGTCGTCTGCGCCAGCGCCGGCAACCACGCCCAAGGCGTCGCGTACGCGTGCCGCCGGCTCGGCGCCAACGGCCGCGTGTACGTCCCCGGGACCACGCCGCGGCAGAAGCGCGAACGCATCGCGACGCTCGGCGGCGCGCACATCGAAGTGATCGTTGTCGGAGAAACGTACGAAGACGCCTTCGCCGCGGCGAACGAGGACGCCCAGCGCACCGGCGCGACCCTGGTGCCCGCGTTCGACGACGTCCGCACGGTCGCCGGCCAGGGCACGGTCGCCCTCGAAGTGATCGAGCAGCTCGGCTTCGTGCCCGACGTCGTGGTCGTGCCCGTCGGCGGCGGCGGGCTGCTCGCCGGGGTCGGCAGCTGGCTGCGGGAGCGGCACCCGGAGGTCCGGATCGTCGGCGTCGAGCCCGCGGGCGCGGCCTGCATGGCGGCGGCCCTCGAAGCCGGGCACCCGGTGCGGCTGCCGGAGCTCGACTCGTTCGTCGACGGCGCCGCCGTGCGCGAAGCCGGCGCGGTCACCTATCCCCTGATCCGCGAGAGCGGCGCCGAGCTGACCGCGGTCGCCGAAGGCGCGGTGTGCACCGAGATGCTCGCGATGTACCAGTCCGACGGGATCATCGCCGAACCCGCGGGCGCGCTCGCCGCGGCCTCGCTCGGCACGGTCGTCGCGGTCGAGCCCGGCCAGACCGTCGTCTGCCTGGTCTCCGGCGGCAACAACGACGTCAGCCGCTACAGCGAGATCCTCGAGCGGTCGCTGATGCACGAAGGGCTGAAGCACTACTTCCTCGTCGGGTTCCCGCAGGAGCCGGGCGCGCTGCGGCGGTTCCTCGAGCAGGTGCTCGGGCCCGAGGACGACATCACGCGCTTCGAGTACGTCAAGCGCACCAACCGCGAGATGGGACCGGCGCTGGTCGGCATCGAAATCGCCCGGTCGGGTGACCTGCCCGGGCTGCTGGCCCGGATGGACGCGAGCCCGCTTCAGGTGGAGCGGATCGAGCCGGGCAGCCCCCTGTTCCACTTCCTGCTCTGAGCGCGTGGTCCACTAGGCGGATGGTGAAGGTCGACGGTGTCCGCAGTGTCGAGGCGTTGCGCGAAAAGGTCCACGAGGGTGCGGAGCCCGAGTACCTGCTGTTCTACGGGCACACGCCCTCGAAGTCCGGGCGGGTGACGGCGAGCTGCTTGAGCCAGTGGTGGGTCGACCCGTTCGAAGCCGACGGCGTCGTCTACCCGACCGCCGAGCACTACATGATGGCCGGCAAGGCCGAGCTGTTCGGCGACCACGAGAAGGCCGAGCTGATCCGGACCACGCCGGACCCGAAGGCGGCGAAGGTGCTCGGCCGCGAGGTCGCCGGGTTCGAGGCCGCCACCTGGGAGCGGCACCGGTTCGACATCGTCGTCGACGGCAACCTGGCGAAGTTCCGCGCCCACCGCGACTTGCGCCGGTTCCTGCTCGGGACCGGGGACGCGGTGCTCGTCGAGGCGTCCAAGAAGGACCTCGTCTGGGGCACCGGCCTCGCGCGCGAGGAGAAGAACGCGACCAAACCGGACTACTGGCGCGGGCTGAACCTGCTCGGCTTCGCGCTGATGGAGGTCCGCGAGCAGCTGCGGGCCCGCGTCTGACTCACGGCGCCGGGACCGGCGCCCCCGCGCACGACGCCGACGTCGTCTTGCCCGTGTCGAAGAAAGTGACCACGGCGTCGGCGCAGGGCAGCGACGACAGCGAGCCGTGGATGTCGTCCTCGACGGTCAGCAGCGCGCCGCCGATCCGCCGGTGCATCGCGATCGCCCAGCCGATCGGCGTGACCGGCTCGTAGAGGTGACCGGCCAGCTGCAGCGGGCTTGTCCCGGTTTTGAACGACCACGGCCGGGCGGCCAGCGGCCAGCCGACGCAGAGCTGTTCGTAGAAGCCGTAGCCGCCCGCGACCGGGAGGCGCTTCATCCGATCGAGACGGTGCTGCCAGACGGTCTCGAAGTCGCGCGGGCTCGGCGACTCGTTGCAGAGCAGCGCCGTCTGCTGGAAGTGGTTGAACGCGTGCGGCTCGCCGTCCCAGCCCAGACCGCCGGTCGTCGCTTTTCCGGCGACGGGCGCGCCGCCGTCGCGGATGGCCGCGAGCTGCTTCGCCAGGCCGGCCCACTCGCGCCGCGGATTGGCGAGCATGCCGCCGACGGTCGCGCCGTGCCGGTCCCGCAGGCCGAGCAGCGCGTCCGCGACCGCGGGCTCCGTGGTCCCGAATCGGTAAATGGCGTCGTACCTGGCGATCCACGCCGCGAACTCGTGGAAGGTGTTCTCGCCCGCGGTCGCCTGGCCGTCGTCCATCGCGGTGACGTTCAGGTCCGGCAGCATGACGGAGTCGAGCAGCATCTTGTCGACGTGGTCGTCGAAGAGCGTCCGGTACTGGGCGCCGAGCGCGGTCCCCCACGAGACGCCGTAGTAGCCGATCTTGTCCTCGCCGAGGGCAACACGGATGCGGTCCAGGTCGCGGGCGATCGTCGGCGTGGTCAGATTCCGGACGAAGGCCGGGTGGGCGTCGACGCACTTGCGGTTCGCCTCGGCGGCTTCGCGGGCCTTCTCCTTGTCGGGGATGCCTGGCTCGGGGAACTCGGCCGGGCACGGCAGATCGGCGCTGTAGCCGACACCGCGCGGGTCGAACCCGATGAGGTCGTGGTGGACGCCGAGACCGCCGGCGTGGCTGTCGGCGATGCTGCCGGGCATGGTGAGACCGGACTGGCCGGGGCCGCCGGGGTTGAGCAGCACCGCGCCGGTCCGGGTACCGGTCGCCCGGATCCGGCTGACGGCGATGTCGATTTTCGGACCACCCGGGTCGGCGTAGTCCACCGGGACCGGGACCTGCGCGCACTCGGTGCGGTGGTCGCCGGGGTCCCAGCCCTTCGCGACGGTGGCGCAGAGCTGCCACGAGAGCCAGTCCGCGGCGGCGACCGCGGGGACGGCGGGGAGCAGCGCCGCGGCGGCGAGCAGCGCGACGGTGGACCGGGTGATCGGCATGGGCTCAGGCTGCCGGGACCGGGCCGTCGGGGAGATCGGCCGATCAGCCGAAGATCACCGCCGAACGGCCGGGAACGCGCGTGGCCGATTTTCGACCACACGGGAAATCCGCAGGTCGAAGCAGCTGCGGCGAGCAGGTCAGGGGCAGTCGCTATCGCCGCCGCTGTGCTCGACGCAGCGGGTCGGCGGCGGGTCGGGATGGGTCTGGACCCACCGGACCGCCGCGGCGACCACGGCTACACCGGTCCCGTAGAACCAGATCCAGCCCCGGCGCCGCGTGGTCGCCGCAACGACCACGCCCACGACCGGGATGCCCCCGCCGAGCCAGCTTGCCGCCGTGAAGGTCGAACTCGCTGCGGCGGGATGACCGGGCCCCAGCCCGATGTCGTACGCCCTCAACGCGCCGTTGACGAACAACAGCGGGACGACGCCCAGCCAGACGAACGCGCCCTTCGTGAGCAAAGCGGACACGGCGACCTTGCGAAACTCCGCCACTATGTCGCGAAAACGACCACGCGGGCCTGAGTAGTCCTACTGCTCGCCGAGGGTCTTCTGCAGGGCCTTGTTCGCTTTCCGGGCCATGTCCGCGACGGCCTCGCGACGCGCGGCGTCGGCCGCGTAGTCCTCTTCGCGGTTGCGGACCACCCGGGCCGGCGCGCCGACCGCGATCGAGTAGTCCGGAATGTCACCACGGACGACCGCGTGCGCGCCGAGCACGCTGCCGCGGCCGATGCGGGTGCCCTTCAGGACGCTGACCTTGGTGCCGAGCCAGGTGTCCGGGCCGATCCGCACCGGGGACTTCACGATGCCCTGGTCCTTGATCGGCACGTGGATATCCGAAATGACGTGATCGAAGTCACAGATGTACACCCAGTCGGCGACCAGTGTGGCCGCGCCGAGCTCGATGTCGAGGTAGCAGTTGATCACGTTCTGGCGGCCGAACACGGACTTGTCGCCGATCCGCAGCGAGCCCTCGTGGCAGCGGATCGCGTTGCCGTCGCCGATGTGGACCCAGCGGCCGATCTCCAGCCGCCCGTAGCCGGGGCGGCAGTGGATCTCGACGTCCTTCCCGAGGAAGAGCATCCCCCGCAGGATGATGTGCGGGTTGGCGAGCCGGAACTTGAGCAGCCGGTAGTACCGGACCAGGTACCAGGGCGTGTACGCGCGGTTGCGCAGCACCCAGCGCAGCGAGTCGGCGGTCAGGAACTTCGCCTGCCGCGGGTCCTGCCGGGCGCGGCGCCAGGCCCGCACCCGCGACAGTGCGGGCGCACCCCACATCGACGTCATGCCCGTGACCGTAACCTGTGTGCGGGACGGGTTCGCAGGCAAGGGGAGCGGGATGGGCACGAAGCTGATCATCGACACCGACCCGGGCGTCGACGACGCGCTGGCGATAGCGCTGGCGGCGCTGTCACCGGACGTCGACCTGCTGGGTGTGACGTCGGTTTTCGGCAACGTCCCCCTCGACCGCACGACGTCGAACGCTCGCCGGCTGCTGGAGCTCTTCGGCCGCACCGACGTCCCCGTGGCCGCGGGGGCGGCGCGGCCTCTCGTCTACTCCAAGCCGCGTGACGCGAAAGCGGTCCACGGCGGCGACGGCCTGTCGGGCCACTCCTACACCCTGCCGGAGGCGAGCCGACCGCTGGAGGAGCGGGACGCCGTGCGGCTGATGCTCGACCTGCTCGAGGCGTCCGACGAACCGGTGACCATCGCCCCGATCGGGCCGCTGACGAACATCGCCGCGCTGCTCGCGGCTCACCCGGGCGCGGCAGCGAAGATCGCGCGGCTGGTGATCATGGGTGGTGGCGTGACGTTCGGCAACAGCACGACCGCCGCCGAATTCAACATCTGGAGCGACCCCGAGGCGGCCCGGCGGGTGCTGGTCGAAGAGGACGTCCCGGTCGTGCTGGTGCCGCTGGACCTCACGCACCGCTGCGCCGTCGACGGCGAGTGGCTGGCGAAGCTCGCGTCGTCGGGGCCCGTCGGCGCCACCCTCGAAGGACTGACCTCGACCTACCGGCAGCACTACACGCGCGTGTTCGGCGAGGACCGGATGGTCATGCACGACGCCGTCGCGGTCGCCGAGGCGATCTCACCGGGCATCCTGCACACCGAGACCTACCGGGTCGACGTCGACTGCGGCCTCGGCCCGGCGCGCGGCCAGACCCTGGTCGACCGGCGGCGGCTCGCCGAGGACGATCCGCAGTTCACCCCCGGCCGCCCGATCGAGGTCGCGCTGGACACCGACCTCGACGGCCTGCGCGGCTTCGTCCTCGACCGGCTCACCGGAGCGGCCCGGTGAGCGAAGAGCCCGAGGTCGTCCCGGCCGAGTCACCCGAGTCGTCCGAGTTGCCCGCACCTCGCCGCCGGAAGCCCGTGGTCGTGATCACGGCGGTGGTCGTCGTCGCGGGCGCCCTGGTGGCCGGCATCCTGCTCGCGCCGAAGCAGCAGGAGACCACGAACGCCGCCGCGACGGGCACCCCGGCGTCGTCGACGTCGCCGAGACCGTCGAAGCCGCCGACGACCACGCCGCCGCAGACCTCGACGCCCCCGAAGGTGCCCGAAGCGAGCGAGTTCGACGCCTGGGCGTCCAAGACCAGCCAGTGGCTCGACGTCCCGCTGCGCGCGATGGTGGGCTACGCGAAGGCGACGACGAAGTTGAGCAAGGACGTCCCCGGGTGCCACCTTTCGTGGGTCACGCTGGCCGCGGTCGGAAAAGTGACCACGGACCACGGCCGGGCGCGGGGCGGCCAGTTCGGCACCACCGGCGTCCTGGACAAGCCGCTCGGCACGATCGAGGTGCGCGACTTCTACAACAAGGTCGTCTCGACGGCGAACGCCGCCGGGCCGATGCAGCTGTCCCCGGCGGTCTGGGGCAAGTACCAGGCGAGCGCGTCCGGCGGGAAGCCCGATGTCCAAAACATCGACGACGCCGCTCTGACCACGGGCCGCGCGCTGTGCGCCGACGGCCACGACCTGTTCCAGGGCCAGGTGTGGTGGGACTCGGTCGGCACGCTGCAGCCGGCGCCGCTGTTCCTGCACCGCACGCTGGCCACGGTCAACGTCTACGGCACGGTCGGCCAGGGCTCGGCGCCGCCGAACGCGGCGGTGCTGAGCGCGGTGAACTTCGCGATCGACAAGATCGGCCTCCCGTACATCTGGGGCGGCAACGGCACCGGCGGCAACGACCCGGGCTTCGACTGCTCGGGTCTGACGACGGCGGCGTACGGCAGCGCGGGGATCAAGCTGATGCGCACGGCCGACACGCAGTTCCGCAGCGTCCCGCACGTGACCGACCCGCAGCTGGGCGACCTGATCTTCTACGGTGAACCGGCGACGAAGATCCACCACGTCGGCCTCTACATCGGCAACCAGCAGATGATCGACGCGCCGCAGACCGGCCAGGCGGTCCAGGTCCACTCGTACCGCAGGGACGGCGACGACTACGCCGGAGCGGGACGTCCGACGGCTTGATCCCGGCTGTGGTCGCGCGGGCGACAAAAGGATTGGACGGGGTGCGGCCCGGGCTTGTAGCTTGCCGGAGACCGTGACACCGCCCGAGGAGGTGAGACCCATGAACGCTGGATCGATGTGGGTGCTCCCCCTCCAGTCACGGCCGGGCGATTGACGTAGGTGTCGCCGGGAGCGCCTGACCCCAAGGCACTCCCGAAAGGCACCACCCATGGACTCTTCGCCGTCCACCACCGAGCCGTTCGACGTGATCATCGCCGGCTGCGGGCCGACCGGTGCGACGCTGGCCGCCGAACTGCGGCTGCACGACGTGCGGGTCCTCGTCCTGGAGCAGGACACCGAGCCCGCGTCGTTCGTCCGCATCGTCGGGCTGCACATCCGCAGTCTCGAACTGATGGCCATGCGCGGCCTGCTGGACCGCCTCCTCCGGCACGGGCGGCAGCGGCCGGCCGGCGGGTTCTTCGCCGCCATCCCCAAGCCCCCGCCCCGTGACCTCGATTCCGCGCACGCCTACCTGCTGGGCATCCCGCAGCCGGTCGTTGTCCGGCTCCTCGAAGAACACGCGATCCAGCTGGGCGCCGAGGTCCGGCACGGTTGCGTCGTGGCCGGTTTCGAGCAAGACGACGACGGCGTGACCGTCGAGCTGGCCGGCGGCGAACGGCTGCGGGCGCGTTACCTCGTCGGCTGCGACGGCGCGCGCAGCACGGTGCGCAAGCTGAGCGGCATCGGCTTCCCCGGCGAGCCGTCGAGGACCGAGACGCTGATGGGTGAGATGGAGGTGGGTGCGCCGCCGGCGGAGATCGCCGCCAAGGTGACCGAGGTCAGCGACACGCACAAGCGGTTCTGGTTCCGGCCCGTCGGCGAAGGCGTCTACAGCGTCGTCGTCCCCGCCGCGGGCGTCGGCGATCGCGCGGTACCACCCACCCTGGACGATTTCCGGCAACAGCTGCGGGCCGTCGCCGGGACCGACTTCGGCGTGCACTCCCCGCGCTGGTTGTCACGGTTCGGGGACGCCACCCGGCTGGCCGAGCGGTACCGGGCCGGGCGGGTGCTGCTGGCCGGCGACGCGGCGCACATCCACCCGCCCACCGGCGGCCAGGGGCTGAACCTGGGCATCCAGGACGCGTTCAACCTCGGCTGGAAACTGGCCGCGCGGATCCGCGGCTGGGCGCCGGAACCGCTGCTGGACACCTACCCGGCCGAACGTCGTCCGGTCGCCGAGGCCGTGCTGGACAACACCCGGGCCCAGATGGAACTGACGTCGCCCGAACCGGGCCCGCAGGCCGCGCGGCGGCTGCTCGCCGAGCTGATGGACCTCGACGTGGTGAACCGCTACCTGATCGGGAAGATCACCGCCATCGACATCCGCTACGACTTCGGCGAGGGCCCCGACCTGCTCGGCCGCCGCCTGCGCGACATCGACGTCGAACAGGGCCGCCTCTACGACCGGCTGCACCGCGGCCGCGGCCTGCTGCTGGACCGGACCGGACGCCTGTCCGCCGGCGGCTGGTCGGACCGGGTCGACCACCTCGCGGACCCCACCGCGGCCCTCGACGTCCCGGGCGTCCTGCTGCGCCCCGACGGCCACGTCGCCTGGGTCGGCGACGAGCAACGGGACCTGGACGACCACCTGGCCCGCTGGTTCGGCTCACCTCTCCCGTGAGGCCTGGTGGACGGCGTCGAGGCGGGCCACCTCGTCCGGGGTGAGCCGGAGGGCTCCGGCCGCGACGTTGTCCTCCAAATGACCAGGGGTCCCGGTGCCGGGGATGACCAGCACGTGCGGCCCCCGCCGCAGTGCCCACGCCAGCCGCACCTGTGCCGGGCTCGCCCCGTGCGCCCGGGCGGTGGCGAGCACCTCCTCGTGCTCGTCGCCGCCCGCTCCGGCCTCGCGCCCGGCGCCGGCGATCGCGAAGAACGGCACGAACGCGATGCCCTGCTCGCCGCAGGTGCCGAGGAAGGCGTCCTGTCCCCGGCGGTAGCCCAGGCCGTAGGCGTTCTGCACGCACACCACCGGCGCGACGGCCTGCGCCTGCGCCAGGTGCGCGGGCCGCGCGTTGGAGATGCCGAGGTGCCGGATCAGCCCGGCCTCGCGCAACCCGGCCAGCACGCCGAAGTGCTCGCTGATCGAATCCAGCCCGGCGACGCGCAGGTTCACCAGGTCAAGGTGGTCGCGGCCGAGCTGGCGCAGGTTCTCTTCGACCTGCCCGCGCAGCTGCTCCGGGCGGGCCAGGGGCAGCCACTCGCCGGCCGGGTCGCGAGCCGGGCCGACCTTGGTGGCGATGACGAGGTCGTCCGGGTACGGCGCCAGCGCGCGGTTGATCAGCTCGTTGGCCGACCGCAGCCGGGAGAAGTAGAACGCGGCGGTGTCGATGTGGTTGACGCCCAGCTCGACGGCGCGGCGCAGCACGGCGATCGCCTGGTCGCGGTCGCGCGGGACGGCGTCGGCGGCGAACGCCTGGCCGTTTTGCGGCAACCGCATCGCGCCGAAGCCGATGCGGTTGACCGTGCGGTCGCCGAGCGTCCAGGTATCGGGCTGGATGGAGAGCATGAGCTGAGTCTGGCACGCGATCCGGAATACTCCGGCCATGGACTCGGGGACCACCACGCAGCTGATCACCGTGGGCGCCACGCTCGGCGGGGTCGTGCTCACGTTGCTGACCAACACGTTCGTCGAGGGCCGCAAGCTGAAGGCGACCCAGCGCGCAGAAGCGCAGAAGCGGGCCGCGGACCACGCGAACTGGCTGCGCGACGAGCGCGTCCGGGCCTACGCGAGCCTGTCGACGGCGAGCGAAGAGGCGTTCCAGCTGGTCCGGTCGGAGTTCACCAAGCTGCCTGCGGACCGGGAGCAGATCGAAACCCGGTGGCGCGAACGGCGCACCGAGCTGCGCAAGGCGCACAACCAGGTGGCACTGTTCGGCACCGAGGAACCGCGGAAGCGCGGCAAGGAGCTGTGGAAGGCGGCCCGCAACGGCGCGAACGCCGTCTTCGCCGAGCTCGACGCCGGGGCCGAGGAGGTGCGCCGGGAGAGTCTCGACCAGGTGCTGACCGGGATCAGCGACGCCGGGGACCGGTTCCTCGAGGCGTGCCGCGCCGACGTCCAGGGCACGCGCTGAGCTTCAGCCGCGGAGACGGCGGACCGTGGCGCGAAGGTTCTCGATCTCTTCCACCATGGCCACGAGCTCGGCTTCGCCCGCCCATTCCGTCAGGAGTTCCGCGCGACGGCGCATCGCTGCTTTTTCGCGGGCCCGGATGGTGGAGGCGTAGTCGTAGCGCTCCGCGTCGACGACCCTCCGCTTGAGCTCCCGCGCCTGCGCGATCAGGACGTTCAGCTTTCGGATGTCCGGCGGGAACAGCGGCTCGGGTTCCACGCCCCACTTCTCGAATTGGTTCCGGATCTCGTCCGGCGAGACCGGCACCACACCTGCCTCGGCGAGAGCCAGCAGAAGCGACGGGGTGCAGTCCTTTTCGTCGCGGACGCGATCGACCAGAGCTTGGGCCTCCGGTGTCAGCTCGACGCGATTTCGTTCCCCCAACGCACTTATGAAGGACTCGACGGTGAAGGGTTCCGTGTCGGGTTCGGGCGGTGGCCGGAACCGGTCCGCCAGCGCGGCCGGATCCGCCCCCAGGTCCGACAGCACCCGAAGAGCGACGCTCTGTCCCGCAGTCAGCAAGCCGTAGGCCAGCTGCTCGACGGTGATCCGACCGTCCACGCCGGGCGCGTGGCGCAGCACCTGGTCGATCGGAATGGCTTTTTCCACCACGGGAGTTTAGGCCGAACCGGCCCGCGTGAGCATGGATTCCTGCTCGGAGGCCGGCTTCGGGGCAGCCGATCACGACCCCACGGCCACCGTCGAACGGCCTACGGTGGCGTGGTGAATTCTTTGAGCCACGATCGGCTGGCCGCCGCCCTCGTCACGGAAGCGGACCGGTTCGGCACGGCGATCGCGGGCGCCGATCCGGGCCTGCGCGTCCCGACGTGTCCGGAGTGGACACTGCGGGAGCTGACCTGCCACGTCGGGATCGCCTACCACAAATCCGCCGTCATCATCGCGAGCCGGCCGACGGGTTACGTGCCGTTCGAGGCCGTCACGGTCGACGACCCGCCCGCGTTCGAGGCCCTCGGCGGCTGGCTGCGCGACGGTGCGCAGCGGCTCGTCGCCGCGGTGGCCGAGGTCGGGCCCGAAACCCCGACGTCGACGTGGACCCCCGATCGGCGTGCCGGGTTCTGGACGCGGCGGCTGACCCACGAAACGGTCGTCCACCGCGCGGACGCCGCCTTCGCGACGGGCACGCCGTACGCCGTCGACGCCGACCTCGCCGCGGACGGGATCTCCGAGGGCCTGGGGCTGGTGGCCACCTTCTCGAGCCGGCAGCACCCCGCGCTGGACCGGACGTCGTTGCGGGGCACCGGCGAGACGCTGCTGTTCCACGCCACCGAACCGGAGGTCCACTGGCTCGTCCGGCGGACCCCGGCCGGGGTCGAGGTCGGGCAGGAAGCCGCCGAGGCCGACGTCGTCGTCGAGGGCCGGGCCGCCGACCTGCTCCTCGCGCTGACCGGGCGCCTCGCCGCCGGCGACCCGCGGCTCACCGTGTCCGGCGACGCGGCCCTGTTCCACCACTGGCGGGAGCACACGCGCTTCTAGCCGCTCAGGTTCCGGGCGCGGTCAGCCTGTGTAAGGTCCCTGTCATGAGTCCAGCCCCGACCGGCGACCGGCCCGGCTACCTGATCAAACGTGCCCAGCAGGCACTCAACCAGGTCTGCACCGACCGGCTGCGCCCCTTGGAGCTGTCGATGTCGCAGTACGCCGTGCTGCGCGCGCTCGACGACCACCCCGGCGCGTCATCGGCAGAACTCGCGCGGATCACGTTCGTCACGCGACAGTCGCTGCGAGACGTCCTCGGCGGCCTGCGGTCGGCCGGGCTGGTCACCGTCGCCGAGCAGGCGAGCACCGGCCGCGCGCGCCCGGTGGCGCTGACCCCGGCGGGCCGCGCCCGGCTGGCCGCTGCCGAAGACCTGATCACGCAGGTCGAAGTGCAGATGCTCGACACGTTGTCGGCCGAGCAGCGGCGCGACCTGGCGGATCTTCTGCGCACCTGCGTCGGCAACCTGACTTGACGGTCGTCGTATAGTCGGTTCCGACTAACAGGGAGCGACTATTGCCGTCACGCAAGATCCGCAACACCCTCGCGCTGGCTTTGCTCGGCCTGCTGCTGGAACGCCCGATGCACCCGTACGAAATGGCGTCCACGCTGCGCGAGCGGCACAAGGGCTCGACGTTCAAGATCAACCCCGGGTCGCTCTACGACACCGTGGAGTCCCTGGCGAAGCACCGCTGGATCGAGCCCGTCGAGACGGTCCGGGACGGCAACCGGCCGGAGCGGACGGTCTACGCGCACACCGAGCTCGGCCGCCAGGAGTTCGTCGCCTGGCTCGACGAACTGGTCCGCGAGCCCGTCGCGGAGTACCCGAAGTTCGTCGCGGCGGTGAGCTACCTCGGCGCGCTCGGCCCGGACCGCGCCGCCGACGCGCTGGAGGAACGCGCGCGTCACCTCGCCGAACGCATCGACGGCGCCGACACGGCGCTGGCCGAGACCGTCGGCAAGGGGGCGCCGCGGCTGTTCATGATCGAGGTCGAGTTCGTCCGGCACGCGTGGCGCGCGGAGCTCGACTGGGCGCGCCGCACGGCCGCCGAAATCCGGTCCGGGTCCCTGCCGTGGCCCGAAAACTTCTGAGGGGAAACCGTGTCCGACTTCGAAACCGACGTCCTCGTCGCCGGCGCCGGCCCGGCCGGCCTGCTGCTCGCCGCGGAGCTCGCGCTGGCGGGCGTCCGCACCACGATCGTCGAACGCCTGCCCGAGCGTCCGCCGTACTGCCGCGGCTTCAACCTGAACGCGCGGGCCCTGGACCTGCTGGCGCGACGCGGCCTGGCCGAGGGACTGGTGGCCGAGGGGCACCGGGTGCCGCACGCACCGGTGACCGGCCTGCCCGGCCCGCTCCTGCTCGACGGCGCGGCGACCGATCACCCGTTCTCGCTGGGGATCCCGCAGACCCGCGTCGAAGAGGTCCTGGAGGCGCGGGCACTCGAACTGGGCGCGGAAATCCTGCGCGGCCACGATCTGCGCTCGTTCACCCAGTCCGCGGACGAGGTCACCACGGTGGTCCACAATGGACGTTTCGGGCGGACGATCCGCGCACGCTTCCTCGCCGGCTGCGACGGCGGCCGCAGCACCGTCCGCAAACAGGCGGGCATCGGATTCCCCGGCGTGGACGCGCGCTGGTACGCGCTGCTCGGCGACGTCGAATGCGACCTGCCGTACGGACCTTCGGCGGGGCCGGACGGGCGGAGCGTGTTCGTCATCCCCCGGCCCGGGTACGTCCGGATCGTGGTCAGGGAGGACGACCCGCCGTCGGACAAGGACACGCCGGTCACGCTGGAGCGGTTGCAGGCGCAGGTGGACGCGGTGCTCGGCCGCCACGTCGAGGTGCGCGCGCCCCGCTGGCTGAGCCGCTTCGGCGACGCGGCCCGCCTGGCCTCGAGGTACCGCGAAGGCCGGGTGCTGCTGGCGGGCGACGCGGCCCACATCCACCCGCCGGCGGGTGCGATCGGCGTGAACGTCGCGCTCGACGACGCGTTCAACCTGGGCTGGAAGCTGGCGGCGACAGTGCGAGGAACAGCCCCGGAGGGCCTCCTGGACACCTACCACGACGAGCGGCACGCGGCGGGTGCGCGGATCCTGGCGAACACGCGGGCACAGGTGGCGCTGGAGGAAGCCGCCGCGGAGCCGTGGGCGGACCTGATGCGACGCGTGGCGGCGCACCCGGCGGGGAACCGCGCACTGGCGGAGATCATCACGGGGCTGGACGCGTGTTACGAGCCGGGCGGACACCCGTGGCTGGGCCGGTTGGCGCCGGACGTGCCGCTGCGGGTGTCGGGAGCGGAGACGCACCTGGCGGCACTGCTGCACACCGGGCGGCCGGTACTACTGGATTTGACGGCTTCGGGGTCGTTCGCCGCGTGGTCGGACGGGGTGGCGGTGATGGCCGCTGCGAGTCCGTCCACTTCGGACGCCGACGCGGTGCTGCTGCGGCCGGACGGGCACGTCGCCTGGGTGGGCACGCCGGACTCGGGTGATGCCGGGCTGGCGGAGGCGCTGCACCGGTGGGTCGGCGATGTTCCGGTCCCGGCGTCCGCCTGACCGGCAATGGCCCGGCCGGCCTTGGCGATGCCGGCCGGGCCGCCGCAGCGCTGGGCTGAACCCGCGGCCCGACAGCCCGCTCGAGTCCGGAGTGGACATTGAGGCCACAGATCCGGTCGCCGAGGTCAGTGACCTCGCCGGCCAGGTCGAACGCGCCCTCGCCCGCACGATCTTCAAGCTCCGTCAGCGATACTCGGACCGACTCGTCGGGGCTTGACCCGACACAGCAGCCCCGGGGGCGCCCCCCGGGTCCAGTCTATCGGCGGGGTGCGACAAACCCCGCGAAATGGCCGGTGAGCGGCCGGGGTTCTCCACAACGCGGCCAGGCTGTGGACAACCGAGAGACTCGCCGGTCAGGCCGACGGGCGTTCCAGGACCGCCCGTTGCTCCACCCGGCCGTCCAGCACGAACTTGCTGTGCGCCGTGAACCCGAGCTTCTCCACCACCCGAGCCGACGGCTCGTTCGCCGGCTCGTACACCGCCAGCAGCCGATCCGCCCAGCGCGACTCGAAAGCCTGGTCGCGCACCGCCGTCGTTGCCTCCGTGGCGTAGCCGCGGCCCCAGCCCGAGGAGGCGATCCACCAGCCCATCTCCACCGCCGGCAGGCCGAGGCCCGACTCCGTGGCGTTGCGCCGCACCAGGGACACCACTCCGTCGAACGAACCCGGCGCCGCCGATACCGCGAACCAGCCGAAGCCGTGCTCGGTCCAGTGTGCGAGCGTCGCGCGGTGCTTGGCCAGGGTGTACTCGTGGCTCCACGGCTCGCCCGTGCCCACGTACCGGACCGTCTCGGGGACCTGGGCCAGTGCGAAAAGATCGTCGAAGAAGTCTTCGGACCACGCGTGGAGCGTGAGCCGTTCCGTGGTGATCAACACCGGTTCCACCCTATCCCAGCAGCACGGCGATCCCGTCGAGCTGGCGCTGCAACCCGAACTCGAACGCCTCGTCGAGGCCGACGTCCTCGACGCCGGTCATCACCTCGGTCAGCGCGGGGAACCGGCCCGATTCGAGCAACCGCGTCAGCAGCGCCATGTCGGCCTGCAGGCGCTGGTCGCCCGTGATGCCCGTGTCCTGCTCCGCCTGGACCTCGAACGCGTTGCTCACCGCCAGGCCGCCGACCCAGCCGTTGAGCGTCATGATCACCTGCAGCTTCACCCGCCGCTTCAGGCCGGTGCCCGCCAGCGCTCGCAGCGACCAGTCGACCAGCCGGAGACCCGCCGCCAGTACCGGGGGGCGGACCAGGGAATTGAGCAGGATCGGCGCCAGCCACGGGTGACGGCGGTACGCCCGCCACTGCGCGCGGGCAGCGAGTTCGAGGCGCGGCCGCCACCGCGCCGGGCCCGGCTCCGGCAGCTCCACCTGCCCGAGCGCGACGTCGGCCATCAGCCGGAGCAGCTCGTCCTTGTCCGGCACGTGCCGGTACAGCGCCATCGGGCCGACCCCCAGCTCGGCCGCCAGCCGCCGCATCGACAGCGCGGCGAGGCCTTCGGCGTCGGCCAGCGCGATGGCCGCGCGCACCAGCGCGTCCCGGCCCAGCGGCGGCTTGACCGGTGTCCGGTCGGCGACGACCGTGCCGCTGCCCGGCACCGCGCGCACCCAGCCCTGCTCGCCCAGCGCGGAGAGGGCCTTCGCCGCGGTCGCCATCGCGACACCCCACTCGCGGACCAGCGCCCGGGTCGACGGGACGCGGTCGCCCGGCCGCAGCTCGCCCGCGCTGATCCGGCGGCGCAGGTCCGCCGCGATCCGCAGGTAAGGCGCCTCGGCCACCGGAACTCCGTACTAGAACACTTACCGATCGAACCTAGAACGGTTTCAGGGTACTCCCCCAACCTCAGCCGCAACGATTGCCGGTCGCCCCCCTCGGAAATACGGTTCGAATACACCGTACGAACCAGGGGGAACCATGACGACGACCGAAGTCCGCTGCCCGAAGCCGTGGGTGCGCCGCCCGTGGGTGTTCCCGCTGGGCGTGCTCGTCACCGCCTTCCTCGTCTTCTCACTGCCGCCCTACCTCGGGCTCGATCCCGCGCAGTCGCGGATCCCCGCCCCGACCGGCTGGTACTACCCGGTACTGGTCACGCACATCGGCTTCGCGGCCCTCGCCATGGTGACCTGCGCGCTGCAGATCTGGCCGTGGCTGCGGCAGAAGCACCCGGCGGTGCACCGCCGCACCGGGCGCGTGTACGTCTTCGCCGGTGCGATCCCCGCGTCGGTCGCCGGTTTCGCCATCGCGCTCGCGGCGCCGTTCGGCCCGGTCGGGGCCGTGTCGAACGTCCTGCTCGCGACGCTCTGGTTCGGCTGCACCGTGCAGGGCTACCGGATGGCGCGGGCGCGCCGGTTCGGCGAGCACCGCCGCTGGATGGTCCGCAGTTTCGCGCTGTGCATGTCGATCATCAGCAACCGGATCTGGGGTGTGGTCTGGGCGGTGGTGCTGACGCCGCAGCTGGACACGACGTTCGGCGGCAGCGAACTCGCACTGGGCCAGGCGATCGCCGGGATCACGACGTGGACCGGCTGGGTGCTCCCGCTGCTGGCCGCCGAATTCTGGCTCGGCCGCGGACGGAGCCGCCGTCGTACGACGGCCTGAGCCACGGTGCCGGCAATGCCCTGGGAATGACCTCAGTAACCGAGGTAGTTCCCCTGGTCGCCGACCTGCGGCTCACGTACGACGTCGTCCTGCCTGGCCTGACGCAGCCCGCCGGCGATCCGCTTTCCCCCGCGGCCACGGTCTCGCAGATCGACCACCACCGCGATCGCCAGCAGCGCCACGATCACGCTTCCCGCGATGATCCATCCCATGCCAGCCCCCCTTGCTCTCTCCCGAGAGTAACGCCACGACCGGAAACCAGAACCCGGACTTGATCGAGAATTAGGGGGTTCGGGCCGCCTAAGCAGCCCGAACCGGACCGCTCTCTTCAGCCGCTGCGAACTCACCGGCTGAGTCACCACCGGGCGGCGTCCGCGAGCAGTGCGTCCCGCACCGCCGCGGGCCCCGGCCGGCAGGGCTCCGTCCGGGTGACCGCGAAAAGCGTGTTGATCGGTGGCTCCTCCGGCTCCAGGAGCGCGACCAGCTCCCCCGATGCCAGCTCCGCCGCGCAGAGGTACCGCGGCAGCACGCTGACGCCGAAGCCCGCCAGCACGCCGGCCAGGACTCCGCGCAGGTCCGGGACCACGACCGCGGGCCCCGCGGGCGGGCGCGTGCCCAGGACCGAACGCCAGTAGCGGCGGATGATCGGCAGGTCCTCGGCGTAGGCCACCAGCGGCGCCGTCCGGGGGTCGCCGGTGAAGCCGCGGGGGCCGACCAGGACGAACTCCTCGTCGGTCAGCGGGGTGGCCGTGAAGCCGCGGCCGCGGGGGCGGATCGTCGAGACGACCAGGTCGAAGCGCCGCTGCGCGAGCCCCGTCAGGAGGTCGTCGGCCAGGCCGAACGTCACCCGCAGCTCGAGCCCGCACGCCACCAGGCCGGCCAGTGCGGGCAGGACCCGGGCGGTGGTGAGCTCGGCGGGCCCGGCCAGGTGCACGGGAGCCGCGAACGGATCCGGCTGCTTCGCGACGACGCCGGTGAGCGCGTCGATGTGCGGGGCGATCCTGGCGGCCAGCTCGTCGGCCACCGACGTCGGGGTCACGCCGCGGGCGCGCCGGACGAACAGCTGCTGGCCGAGCTGGTCCTCCAAGGCCCTGACCTGCGCGGTCACCGTCGGCTGGGACAGGCCCAGCGACGGTGCCGCGCCGGTCAGCGAGCCGGCCCGGTGGACGGCCAGGAACGTGCGCAGCAGATCGAGGTCCAGCTCAGTCCTCGATCAGCTCGATCGAGTCCACGACGTTCGGGTAGAACGCGACGTGGTCCTTGATCGGCGCGACCGCGTCGTACGGCTTCGCGTACGTCCAGACGGCGTTCTCGCCCTGCACGTCACCCGCGTTGAGCGAGAAGTAGCCGGCCTCGCCCTTGTACGGGCAGTACGTCTCGTGGTCGGTGCGCTCCAGCACGCCCGCGTCGACGTCCGCCAGCGGGATGTACTGGACCGCCGGGTACGTGGATTCCTGCAGGGTGAGCGCGTTGCGGCTGTCCGCGATCACGCGCCCGCCCGCCTTGACCACCACGCGTGCCTTGGTCGGCTCGACGGTGATCGGGTGGTCCGGGCCCGGCTGCAGAACCTGCTTCGCCATGTCAGCTCCCTAAGAGTCCTGTGTACAGGGAGCAGCACGCCGGGCCCGGCGGATATTCCGCGCCGGTGGGATCAGGGCAGGTAGTACATCGGGTTCGGCAGCTTGACCGGGCGCAGCGCGTGACCGCCTTCGAGGTCGCTGAACTGGTCGCCGAGGTTGAGCACGATCTTCGCGCCCGTCGCCTCGATGTGCGCCCGCGTGCCCGACTTGTACTGGACGGTGGTGCAGGTCAGCCCGCACGGCAGGTAGTCCGGCGCGGTCGTCTTCGGCTTGAAGAACGCGCCGGCCGGGGCCGGGAAGCCCTCGTTGGCGAGGTTCTTCAGCGACTGCGGGCCCTGGAACTCGTTGCGGCCGGTCAGGAAGTACACCTTGACGCCGTGCTGCGCCGCCCAGTTGGCCAGCTCCAGCACCGGCTTGTTCGCGACGAACGTGCCGTTGTCGATCGCCTGCTGCTGCTTGACCGGGTCGAAACCGAAGTCGTTGTCGGCCTCCCAGCCGTAGGTGACCTCGGACGTGTCGTCGACGTCCAGCACGATCGCCGGGCTCTTCACCCGGCCCAGCTGCTGCTGCAGGAAGCGCTTCGCGTCGGAGACGACCCGGTTGGTGTCCTTCACGAACCGGCTCGTGTCGGAGTAGTGGTGCTTGCCCGCGGCGTCGACGTAGTCGCCGTAGTACGCCTTGACGTCGAGCTTGACCTGGCCGATGTTGGCCGGCTCCTTCGACCGCGCGGCGGTCGATTCGTCCGAGCCGGCGAGCGCGGTGGCGCCCGAGGCGACGGTGGCGCCGATGGCCGCGGCGGCGGCGAGCTTGACGAGACCTGACCATTTTCCGGACACGGCGACCCTCCAGTGAAACTCGGCAACTGGGGGAACCTACGTCACGTTCACCCGGAGTTCCACCCCTCGAAAGTTTCCGTTCACGTGATTCTTTCGGCGCGACACAGGAACGCCACCGGCGACCGCCCGATCCGCGTCAGCACCACCGACGCTTCCGCGCCGCCACGGGGTTTCAGGCGCCGCCGCAGCGCGTCCGGGTCGACGTCGAGACCCCGCACCAGGATTTCCAGCCGCCCGACGTCGTGTCGCTTGAGGACGGCCTTCAACGCCTTCTCGGTGTACGGCCCGTGCTCCAGGACGCGGAACGCCCGCACCCCCGGTGGCGGGGTGTCGCCGGTCAGGTACGCGATGCGTTCGTCCAGCTGCCACAACCCGTGCCGTGCCGCGTAGTGGCGGACCAGCCCGGCCCGGACGACGGCGCCGTCGGGGTCGACGATCCACTCCCCCGGCTCGCGCGTGGGCAGTTCGTCCGGTTCGGCGTCGGTGACCGTCCACTGTGTCCCGTCCGAGCGCAGCACGGTCGCCCGGCGGGTGACGCCGGTGCCGAAGCCGCGCCAGAGGCAGGATTCACGCACCTGGCCGTCGAGGGACACGAGTTCGACCTCCTCCGCCCACGGCGTGAGCGCGAAGTCGAGGCCGGGAGCGCACTTGATCGCCAGGGGACGTCCCGGGCAGGCCTCGACCAGCCCGTCCAGGGGCGGCGCGAAGTCGGCGGGTTTCCACGCCCGGCGCCCGGCGGAGTCCCGGCGGGCGGGGTCGGCGACGATGACGCTGGAGCGGCTGGCCGGACGCAGGGCGTCGGCCCGCGCGAGTCCGAATGCGACTCCCGCCGCAGCTCCGTTGTGGCGGGCCATTTCCAGCCGCACCGGGTCCACATCGGACCCGAGCGCGCGCCGCGCGACCCGGGCGATTTCGACGAGGTCCGCACCCACCGAGCACGTGAGGTCGTGGACGTCGAGCCCGGCGAACCGGGCGGCCCGGTGCCGCGCCACGACCGACGCGCTCGCCTGCTGGAGCGCGTCGGAGGTGAACAGCCAGTCCACGCCGGACAGTTTGCCGACGGCTTTCCGCCGCAGCAGCACGGTTTCCAGGACGGCGGCCGCGTGTTCCTCGCCGACCAGCCGGCGGACCTGCGCCACGGACGCGATCCGGTCGGTCAGCGGCAGCGCCGAGACCTCGGCGAGCGCCGCCGCACCTGCACCGGAGCGCAGGTAGGCGACGTCACCGAGGCTGAACGAATAACCCAATTCAGGACGGCCGCTTGGTCCCGGTGATCATGACGTTGTAGAACAGCTCCCGCGGCAGGACCTTGGCCAGGACCTTCTTGTCCACGGCGGACAGCCGCAGCCACAGGCGGTAGGCGAACAGCCGCCAGCGCACGGTGAGCTTCTCGGCCGGCACCGCGGCCTCGAACGTCCGGATCGGCCAGCCCGCGAGCGCGGCGGCGAACTCCTCGGTGACCGCGCGGACGTCCTGGGCGCCGGCGCCGCGGGCCCACGCCTCCAGCTCCGACGGGTCGAAGGTGTGGATGTCGACCACGGCTTCGAGCGCGGCGGCGCGTGACGACTCGTCCAGTTCGGACTGCGGACGCCGCCAGCCGCTCAGCACCGGCAGCTTCGTGACCCGGGTGGTCAGGAACCAGGTGAACTGGCCGAGCTTGCGGGCGTAGAAGTCGCCGATCTTGGTCGGTTCGCCGGCGAAGACGAACCGGCCGCCCGGCTTGAGCACGCGCAGCACCTCGCGGAACGCCGCCTGGACGTCCGGGATGTGGTGCAGCACCGCGTGCCCGACCACCAGGTCGAAGGTGTTGTCGTCGTAGGGGATGCGCTCGGCGTCGGCGACCCGGCCGTCGACGTCGAGGCCGAGCTTCTCGGCGTTGCGCAGCGCGACCTGGACCATGCCGGGCGAGAGGTCGGTGACCGAGCCCTTCTTGGCGACGCCGCCCTGCATCAGGTTCAGCAGGAAGAAACCGGTGCCGCTGCCCAGCTCCATCGCGTGCTGGTAGGGCTGGCCGTCCTCGCCCGCGACGGCGTTGAACACGTCCGTGGCGTAGGAGATGCAGCGTTCGTCGTACGAGATCGACCACTTCTCGTCGTAGGTGCCGGCTTCCCAGTCGTGGTACAGCACGTTCGCCAGCTTCGGGTCGGCGTAGGCCGCCTGGACCTCTTCGGCGGTGGCGTGCGGGTTCGGCGCCGGGTCGTTCACGTCGGTCAAGGCGTCATTTCCCTTCGAAAGTGGCCTTGCCGGGCCCGTTTTCGATGAACGACTTCATGCCGTTCTGCTGGTCTTCGGTCGCCCAGAGGGCGGCGAACAGGTGCGACTCGAGCTTGAGCCCGTTCGCGAGGTCGGTGTCGAGGCCGCCGTCGATGGCCGCCTTCGCCGCGCGCAGCGCCACGGCCGGGCCGGTGGCGAACTGCGCCGCCCACTTGTGGGCCGCCGCGTAGACGTCGTCCGGCGCGACGACCTGGTCGACGATCCCGAGAGCAAGTGCTTCCTCGGCCTTGACGAACCGTCCGGTGTAGACGATGTCCTTGGTCTTGCTCGGCCCGATCAGCCGGGCCAGGCGCTGGGTGCCGCCCGCACCGGGGATGACGCCGAGCTGGATCTCCGGCTGGCCGACCTTGACGTTGTCGCCCGCGACCCGCCAGTCCGCGGTGAGCGCCAGCTCGAGGCCGCCGCCGAGGGCGTAGCCGGTGATGGCCGCGACGACCGGCTTCGGGATGTTCGCGATGGCCGCGAGGGTGCCGGTGAGGGTCGCGCCGAACTTCGCGATCTCCGGGTAGGTGCGGGTGGCCATCTCCTTGATGTCCGCGCCGCCCGCGAAGGTCTTCTCGCCGCCGTAGAGGATCACCGCGCGGACCTCGTCACGCTCGGCGGCTTCCTTCGCCAGCTCGGCGAGCTCGGCGGTGACCTGGGCGTTCAGGGCGTTGACCGGCGGCCGGTCGAGCCGGATGGTGCCGACCCCGTCCTTGACCTCGAGGGTTACGAACTCTCCCACGCCATTCCTCCTCGTTGACGGACTGCCAGCAGGCTACCGGTCGGTAGGGGCAGCCTAGCGGCGGCGGGCGAAGAAGCGATCGCCGGAGCGCTCCAGGACGAGGTCCTGGTCGAAGGTCTTCGAGAGGTTTTCGCTGGTGATGACGTCGTCGACCAGGCCGGAGACCACCGCGTGGCCGTCACGCAGCAGCAGCGCGTGGGTGAAGCCCGGCGGGATCTCCTCGACGTGGTGGGTGACCAGCACGATGGCCGGCGCGTCGGGGTCCATCGCCAGGTCGGACAGCCGGGCGACCAGGTCCTCGCGGCCGCCCAGGTCGAGCCCCGCGGCGGGCTCGTCGAGCAGCAGCATCTCCGGGTCGGTCATCAGCGACCGGGCGATCAGCGCGCGCTTGCGCTCGCCTTCGGACAGCGTGCCGAAGGTGCGCTCGGCGAGCTGCCCGATGCCCATCGCGTCGAGGAGTTCGGTCGCACGGGCGGTGTCGAGGGTGTCGTATTCCTCACGCCAGCGGCCGAGCACCGCGTAGCCGGCGCTGACCACGACGTCCTTGACCAGCTCGTCGCCCGGGACGCGCTGGGCGATGGCGGCCGAGGTGAACCCGATGCGGGGACGCAGGTCGAAGATGTTGACCCGGCCGATCCGCTCGCCGAGCAGGTCGACCTCGCCGGTGGTCGGGTGCAGTTCGGCCGCGGCGAGGCGCAGCAGGGTGGTCTTGCCCGCGCCGTTCGGCCCGAGCACCACCCAGCGCTCGTCCAGTTCCACGGTCCAGTCGAGGCCGGCGAGGAGGTCGTTGGTCCCCCGGCGGACGCCGACACCGGCCATCCGGACCACGAGGTCGTCAAGTTCGCTGGGCTGGATCGGCTCGCTCACGAGGCCCATTCTGTCTGCCGTCGCGCGCGCGTGCGCACCCGCCCGGGTGAGACGGCGAACGAGCAGGTCGGCGCACGTCCACGACGTGGAACGGTGCACGCCGGAAGTACCGCGCGCGACAGCGCTGTGGCAGCATCGCGGGTATGTCAGCCGACGCGCCCGCCACCCCGGTCACCCGGGGCTCGTTCTGGCGCCGTCGCACCATCGACCTGCTCCTCGTCGCTTCGGCCGGGTGTACGCGGGCGCGGCTCCGCTGATCCCTCGCGTCCGCTGACGCGTGCGGCGTCGCGCTGCCCCGGCCGTCCCGATCACCTTCGCGTCCGAGGAGCACCTCCGTTGACCACGTCCCTGGTTCGTCCGCCCGCCGAGATCCACCCGCAGCTCACCGACCCGCTGCTGCCCGAGCTGCTGCACCCTTCGCGGCTGCTCTGGACACCGCGTGAGCTGGCCGAACTGACCACCACCGTCACCACCGAGCTGACCGCGGGCCTGCGGGGCATCCTGCGGTTCGACGAGGACCGCCGCTGGTGGGCGCGGCTGGCGCTGACCGACGGCGTCGAGCTGTGGCTGCTGTCGTGGCTGCCCGGCCAGTCCACGAAGCCGCACGACCACGGTGGTGCGTCCGGCTCGTTCACCGTCCTGCAGGGTGAACTCGGCGAGGAGTACCGCTACCCCGGCGGCCCGATCCGGCGCCGGACGCACGTCGCCGGCCAGGGTCTCGGCTTCGGCGCCGGCCGCGCGCACCAGGTCACCGGCCTCGGCGACGAGCCCGCGGCGAGCGTCCACGCGTATTCGCCGCCGCTGGTGGCGACGCGGGAGTACGCCACGCTCGCCGACGTCCCGGCGGAAATCCCGCCGCTGCCCGCTATCGTCCGGTCATGAGCGCTGTCGACTCGCTGCTGGCCTCCGCCCGGTCCGGCTTGGACCGGGTGACGCCCGCCCGGGCCCGCGAACTGCAGGAGGCGGGGGCCCTGCTGGTCGACATCCGGCCGCTGGCGAACCGCGAGACCGAGGGCGAGATCCCGGGCGCGGTGATCGTCGAGCGGATCCACCTGGAGTGGCGGCTGGCGCCGGACAGCGAGTGGCGGCTGCCTTCGGTGACACCCGACGCGACGGTGATCGTGGTGTGCAACGAGGGCTATTCGTCGAGCCTGGCGGCCGCCGACCTGCAGCGGCTCGGCCTGCCCGGCGCGACCGACCTCGACGGCGGGTTCCGCGCGTGGGCCGCCGCCGGCCTGCCCGTGCAGGCAGGCGGCAGCCCGGCGGTGCCTTAGCAGCCCCCGTTTTCCACGCTACCGAAGGGGACCGACAGGTTTTTCGGCCGACACTGTTCAGCCGGCCAGCGCCGGGGCGATGTGCTTCGTGAACAGGTCGATGCCGGACCGGTCGTACGCGGCTTCCGGGAAGTTCAAGATCGCGTACGCCATGCCGCGCTTGCCCAGTGCGGCGAGGTGCTCGGCGACCTGCTCCGGCGTGCCGACCGTCGGGCCGCTCGCGAAGGTGGCGACCGCGCGCTCGGCCTCCTCCGCCGGGACGTACTTCTCGTAGTGCGCCTTCAGCCAGGCCATCTTCTCCCGGACGTCCTGATCGGTCTCTCCGAGGACGACGCTGAGGTTGCCCGAGCGCACGATCGCGTCGAAGTCGGTGCCGACGTCCTTGCAGTGCGCCGCGAGGATCTCCGACTTGCGGGTGAAGGTCTCCGGTTCGGGGTAGAAGTTCGTGTACCGCGCGTACTTCGCGGCGATCCGGAGCGTCTTCTTCTCGCCGCCGCCGGCGATCCACAGCGGGATGCCGCCTTCCTGCGGCGGCAGCGGGCGGAGGATCGCACCGGCGGTCCGGTAGTGCTTGCCGTCCAAAGTGGACGTTCCGGTCATCCAGAGGTCACGCATGATCCGGACGCCCTCGTCGAGCTGGCCGAGCCGCTCGCCGGCGGACGGGAAGCCGTAGCCGTAGGCCCGCCACTCGTGCTCGTACCACCCGGCGCCGATGCCCATTTCGACCCGGCCGCCGGAGATGAGATCGGCGGTCGCGGCGACCTTCGCCAGGTAGGCGGGGTTGCGGTAGCCCATGCAGGTGCACATCTGCCCGAGCCGGATGGTCTCCGTCGCGGCGGCGAACGCCGAGATCAGCGACCAGGCCTCGTGCGTGGCCTCCTCGGTGGGGACGGGCACGGTGTGGAAGTGGTCGTAGACCCAGATCGATTCGAAGGGGCCCGCCTCCGCGTGTTTCGCGAGGCCGAGCATGGTCTTCCAGTGGTCCGCGGGGTCGATGCCGGCCAGGTCCAGCCGCCAGCCCTGCGGGACGAACATTCCGAAGCGCATGCCTACAACTTAGCTTCGCTCAGCGTTGGGCGCGGCGTGATTTCCCGGCTGGAGCAGCGCCAGTTCAGGACAGCCGCGCGAAGAACTCCAAGATGGCGTCGGAGAGGTCCTGCACGTACCGCGGGTCGCCGAACCGCGGCACCGGCGCGTCCTGCCGGCCGGCCATCGGCGCGCGCCGCGGCGCCTCGACCGCCGCAACCGCAGGGGCGACGAGCTCGGGCACCGTCCGGCGGATCGCTTCGAACTCACCCGTGGCCGCCCGCCACGCCGACTCGAGCTGCTCGGCGGCCTCGACCCTCTGCTGCTCCAGCCGGGCGAGAGAGTCGGACGCGGTCTCGAAGTGCCGTCGCCCAGCCAGCTCGACGAGGATCTGGACGTAGCTCTCGGTCGCCCCCGCCGCCGTCTCGTAGGCCCCGGCACCCAGCCGGCACTGCTTGACCAGCCGGTCGCGCAGTTCTCCGTAGGCGTCGGCGGCGCGGCCGGCCCAGCCCTCGGGCGCCACCGACCGCAGGTCCGAAGCCAGGTCTTCGAGCATGGCGGCGATATCGCCCAGCCGGACCGCTTCGTCCTGCAGCAGCTTGATCGTCCCGGGCGACCAGGTCTGTTCCGTCGTCATGGCTCCTCGATCAGCCCGCCGCACGGGGCTCGGGGGCGATCCGCTCCAGCCGGTCGCGGACTTCATCCTGGTGCTCCGCGTAGCGGCGGGCTGCGGTGTCCAGGCGTTCGCCGAGCTCCCGGGCGTCTTCGAGAAGGCGCCCGACCGCGGCGGCCGATGCGCGTTGCAGGTCTTTCAGCGCCGCGGTGAGCAGCACGTCCCCGACGAGCTCGGGACGGGCCGAATAGCGCAGAGCCGCGCGACCGGCGGACTCCTTCGTCACCGCGCCCAGCCGGATCGCGGCGGCGCGCAGCAGCTCGGGATCGGCTTCGAAACCGCTCATCGGGAACAGGTCCTTTGTCGTCAGCGGCGCACGGCGATCAGGCCGGCGAGCACGGAAGGCGGAAGGGCGAGCGACTCGGCGGTCCCGCTGCCCCGGCGGCGGCTCGGGTTGACCAGGATGCCGGCAGGCTCCGGCCGGACGAGGGCGGCGCCGACCAGTTCACTCCCTTTGCGGACGACTTCGGCCGACCACGGCGCCCCCGCGGCCGCGCGATACAAGCTCAGCCGGTCCGGGGTGTCGAAGACGCAGACCCACGACCCCCGTTCCTCGAGCGTGACCACCATCGGATCACCGTCCCGATCCGCCGGCGTCAACCAGGAACGGAGAGCGAAGGCGCGGAGGAAATGGTCGACATCCGCCCGCGGATCGACCAGCGTCGCCGGGTCGCTTTCGCGCGGGCCGGACTCGCCGATCGCCGCGCGCGGTTCAAACCGCTGTTCCGCCGCGCGGACTTCGGCCAGGTCGAGCCTCGTTTGCGGACTGGTCAAGCTTTTCGCCAGCAGCTTCTGGAATGGCTCGAGCCGCCGGTCGCAAGTCCGCGGTGAAGGGCCGTCGGACAAGCTCTTGAGCCGATCCCCCTTGTTTCCCGCCAAGGCCCGGTCGTCCGTGTTGTACGCGGTCCGGACGATCGCCTCCAGCTTGGGTCGGTTCAACTGGTCGAGCACGGCCTCGAGGCGCAGGAACACGATCGCGGCCACCCGCGACGGCGGGTCGTCGTCGGCAATGTGCCAGATGCGCCGCAGTTCGGGGCCCAGATCGCCGTGGAGGTCGAGGCGCCGGACCCCGTCTCCCTTCTGCAAGCCCGCGGCGGCGTCGACGGCACGACCGACCGCGGAAGCGGGCAGCACGCCGCCGTTCCCGGACCGATCCGTGCTGATCATGGTGCCCCCCCTGCCCCTCAATGGAGTGAACATCATAAAGGACCGTTTGGCCTTTTGCGCACCGCGTGTTCACTTCGGCGGACACGTTCGGCAAATCGCCCCTACCTGCGGTTTTGCCAAATTGTGGACAGTTTCCGGACGGACGCGTACCGGTTCCGCCGTGACAGATTTTCTCGCCACGACAAACCGTACGTCCGTTCCATGACATGTTTCTGGCCGAAAGCGCTGATCACGGGCACGGAATGGCGGCGCGTGCCTACCGTGGTTCTCGAGAGCCGCACCGCGAGCGGCCCACGGATCCGGGAGAAACCATGGAAAACACGCTGATCGTCCTCGTCACCGCACTCGCCTTCCTGGCGGGCGGCCTGACCGCCACGATGGCCGCCACGTGGTGGTCCAGGCACCGGCACGACGAGGTGCGCCGCGAACCACCGCGTGAGGATGCCGCGTGCCGGCGATCGAACAGTTGCTGCTGTACCCCGGTGCGCCGATGAATGACGCCTGACGCCGCCCCGGGACGGGTGGCGTCAGGCCAGCACGACCCGCGCCAGCTCCGCCGGCGTCGCCAGCAGCCCGTGCTTCGGCAGCACCCGGACCGTGTACCCGATCGCCCCCGGCCGCGGCAGCTTCACGCGGGCCGCGAACGCCCCGATCCCGTCGCCGGTCATCGGGACCGTCACCGGGTCGCGGAGCTCGTCGTCGTCGGCCACGCGGCCGACCACCGCCTGGATGTCCACTTCGGACGGGTCGAGGCCGGCCAGGTCGATGCGGGCCCTGATCGTCACCTCGGTGCCCACCACCAGGGGCTCGGTCGCCTCCACCAGCAGCTCCGAGTCGAAGATCCGCAGTCGTGGCCACGACACCTCGAGCTTCGTGCGGTAGTCCGCCAGCGACAGCGCCCCGCGGTAGCCGTCGCCGGTGGCGGCCGCGACCGTGCGGGAGGCCGGGAGGTAGCCGTTCTCCACGTACTCGCGGACCATCCGGGACGCCTGCACCCGCGGGCCGAGAGTCTCCAGCGTGTGCCACACCATCGACAGCCAGCCCGTGGGCACGCCGTCCGGCGAGCGGTCGTAGAACAGCGGCGCGATCTGCTGGCCGAGCAGCTCGTACAGCGCCGCGGCCTCGAGGTCGTCGCGGCGCAGCGGGTCGGCGACGCCGTCGGCGGTCGGGATCGCCCAGCCGTTGCTGCCGTCGTAGCACTCGTCCCACCAGCCGTCGCGGATCGACAGGTTGAGCCCGCCGTTCAGCGCCGACTTCATCCCCGACGTCCCGCACGCCTCCAGCGGCCGCACCGGGTTGTTCAGCCAGACGTCGCAGCCCCGGTAGAGGTAGCGGGCCATCGACATGTCGTAGTCGGGCAGGAAGACGATGCGGTGCCGCACGTCCGCGCCGTCGACGAACCGGACGATCTGCTGGATCAGCTGCTTGCCGTTTTCGTCGGCCGGGTGCGACTTGCCGGCGACGACGACCTGGATCGGCCGCTGTTCGTGCAGCAGCAGCGTCCGCAGCCGGTCGGGGTCGCGCAGCATCAGCGTCAGCCGCTTGTACGTCGGGACGCGGCGGGCGAACCCGACGGTCAGCACGTCGGGGTCGAAGACCGAGTCCACCCAGCCCAGTTCCAGCGGGGAAGCGCCGCGCTGCAGCCACGCCGCGCGCACCCGGCGCCGCACCTCGTGCACCAGCTTCTCGCGCAGCTCGCGGCGCAGCTCCCACAGCTGGGCGTCGGAGACACCGTCGCGCAGCGGCCCTTCGCCGACGTCGAGGCCCCATTCGCGCCCGAGCAGCGTGCTCAGTTCACGGGCCACCCACGTCGGGCCGTGGACGCCGTTCGTCACCGACGAGATCGGCACCTCGTCGTGGTCGAACCCGGGCCACAGCCGGGAGAACATCTTGCGCGTGACCCGCCCGTGCAGCTGCGAGACGCCGTTCGCGCGCTGCGCCAGCCGCAGGCCCATGTGCGCCATGTTGAACAGGCCGGGGTTGTCCTCGGCGCCGAGCGCGAGCACGCGCCGCGGGTCGATGTCCGGCACCAGGCGCCCGTCGTTGAAGTAGCGCTGCACCAGGTCCACCGGGAACCGGTCGATGCCCGCGCTGACCGGGGTGTGCGTGGTGAACAGCGTCCCGGCGCGGACCGCGGGCATGGCCTCGTCGAACGCGAGCCCGTCGGCCTGGACGATCTCGCGGGCGCGTTCCAAGCCGAGGAAGCCCGCGTGTCCCTCGTTCGTGTGGAACACCATCGGCTGCGGGTGCCCGGTGATCTCGCAGTACTTCCGGACCGCGCGGAACCCGCCGATGCCGGCCAGGATCTCCTGCCGCAGCCGGTGGTCGGCGTCGCCGCCGTAGAGCCGGTCGGTGACGCCGCGCAGGTCTTCGTCGTTGGCCTCGGTGTCGGTGTCGAGCAGCAGCAGCGGCACGCGCCCGACGCGGGCCTGCCAGATCTGCGCGCACAGGTCGCGCCCGCCCGGCATCGCGACGCCGATCAGCACCGGCCGGCCGCCCACGGTCAGCAGTTCCAGCGGGAAGGCGTTCGGGTCGATCACCGGGTAGTGCTCGACCTGCCAGCCGTCGAGCGACAGCGACTGCCGGAAGTAGCCGTTGCGGTAGAGCAGCCCGACGCCGACCATCGGCACGCCCAGGTCGGACGCGGCCTTGAGGTGGTCGCCGGCCAGCACGCCGAGGCCGCCGGAGTAGTTCGGCAGCGCTTCGGTGACGCCGAACTCCATCGAGAAGTAGGCCACCGCCGGCGGCAGTTCGGGGTCGTCGCGCTGCTGGTACCAGCGCGGCTCCGACAGGTACTTCTCCAGGTCGTCGGCCGCTTCGCGCGCCCGGGCGAGGAAGCCGTCGTCGACCGCGAGCTCGTCGAGCCGGGCCGGCGGCAGCGCGGTGAGCATCCGCAGCGGGTCGCGCACGGCGTTGAAGAGCTCGGCGTCCATCGACGCGAACAGGTCGCGCGTCGGCGGGTGCCACGTCCAGCGCAGGTTGGTGGCCAGCGCGCCCAGGCCGGACAGCGAATCCGGGAGGCTGGCGCGGACGGTGAACCGGCGGACTGCACGCATGGGAAGCGACGATATCGGGCCGCGGGCCGCGCTGCGCAGGGAGGAGTTCGGGGATTACGTGCACGCCCCGCGTATGCCCTGGGTATGGTCCTGCCCGTCGGGTACGGGTGGGCACGAGAGCGAGTTGGACACAGATGATCCCAGGGGGAGGACGGCGGGCGCTGGTCGCGCTGCTGGCCGTCGCGGCGGTCGCCGTGAGCGGGTGCAACAGCAAGGGCGGCGCGAGCGGAGACCCGGCCAAGGACACCGGCGCGGGCTCGGTCTCCGGGCTGCCGGTGACGCACTTCGAGAGCGGCCTCAAGCCGGACGCGCCGACGCCGAGCCTGAACGTCCGCAACGCCGAAGGCGGCGAGGACGACAAGCTCGCCACGGCCGCGATCGACGACGTCCAGACCTACTGGGGCGAAATGCTGCCGGCGAACTTCGGCCAGCAGTTCGAGCCGGTCAAGTCCCTGCTGTCCTACGACGCGCAGACCGACACCGAGAAGACCGGCTGCGGCAGCGTGAAGAAGCTCGTGAACGCGTTCTACTGCCCGGTCGACGACTCGGTGGCGTGGGACCGCGGCGTGCTGCTGCCGATGCTGCGCCAGCGGTTCGGCCCGATGTCGGTGGTCGTGGTGCTCGCGCACGAGTTCGGCCACGCCGTCCAGTACCGGCTCGGCGACAAGGCGGGGATCGCCAAGAACACCCCGACCGTGGTCAAGGAGCAGCAGGCCGACTGCTTCGCCGGCGGCTACTTCCGCTGGGTCGCCGAGGACAAGAGCAAGTACTACCGCGTCTCGACGTCCGAAGGCCTGAACCAGGTGATGGCGTCGATGTTCCTGATCCGCGACCAGGCGGGCACCAGCGCCGCCGACAAGGGCGCGCACGGCACGGCGTTCGACCGCACGTACGCCTTCCAGGCCGGGTTCGAGAAGGGCCCCAAGGAGTGCGCGGGGATGACGACCGACAACGTCAAGGCCCGGCTCACCGAGCGCCCGTTCGACAAGGGTGACCAGGGCAAGGGCGACGCGAAGTTCACCGCGCAGACCATCGCGCTGCTGAAGAAGAGCCTCGACGAGGCCTTCGCGGGCGCCAAGGTGACCGCGCCCGAGATCACCGACGGCGGCAGCTGCCAGACCACGCCGCCGGCGTCGTACTGCCCGGCGGACAACACGGTCAGCATCGACCTGGCCAAGCTCGCCCAGCTGGCCCAGCCGATCGACCGCGACGCCGAGATGAAGGGCGAGGACCCGGGCGGCATGGGTGACTTCGCGGCGTTCTCGGAGGTCGCGGCGCGCTACGCGCTGGGCATCCAGAAGGGCGTCGGCGCGTCGATCGACAACGCGAACGCGGGCCTGCGCACGGCCTGCCTGGTGGGCGCCTGGGCGGCGTTCACCAACCGCCCGGGCGACCTGCGGCTGTCGGCGGGCGACCTCGACGAGGCCATCGCGGACCTGCTGCAGCCGGAGAGCCTGGTGTCGGCGGACGTCAACGGGAAGCGCCCGGACAGCGGTTTCGACCGGGTCGAGGCGCTGCGTCGCGGGTATCTCGAGGGCTCGTCGGTCTGTTCCAAGCAGTACGCCTGAGCGCTTCGTGAAAAGGGCCCCCACCGCGGTGGGGGCCCTTTTCCGCGGCTTCTAGAAGAGGGCGCTCGCGAGGTCGCGGCGGGCCTTCATCACCCGGTCGTCGGCCGGGTCGAACAGGTCGAACAGGGCCACCAGGTGCTCGCGGACCTTGTTGCGGTCCTCGCCCGCCGTCCGGCGGACCGCGTCGATCAGGCGCTTGAAGCCCGCCTCGACGTTGTTTTCGGCGATCTCCAGGTCGGCCGCGTCGAGCTGGGCCCCCAGGTCCGACGGGTCGGCGTCCGCCTTGGCGCGCGCATCCGGGTCGGCGCTTTCGGCACGGGCGGTGAACTTGACCTGGGCCAGGGCGTTCTTCGCCAGCTCGTTCGCCGGTTCGACGTCGAGGATGCGCTCGTACGCGGCCTGGGCGGCGGCGAAGTCGCCCCGCTCGAAGGCCTCTTCCGCCTCGGTGAAGCGCGGGTCCTCCGGCTCTTCGACCGGGCCGCCGGCCGCCTCCGCGTCGCGGATGCCGGGCAGCTTGTCGCGCAGGGCGTCCAGGAGCGAGGTGATCCACTTGCGGATCTCGGGTTCGGGCAGCGCGCCGGAGAAGGCGTCGACCGGCTGGCCGCCGGCGATCGCGACGATCGTCGGGATGGACTGCGCGCCGAACAGCTGCGCGATCCGCGGGTTGGCGTCGACGTCGACCTTCGCGACGACCCACGCGCCACCGGACTCGGCGGCCATCCGCTCCAGGACCGGGGACAGCTGCTTGCACGGGCCGCACCACTCGGCCCACAGGTCGACGACCACGAGCTGGTGCAGGGACCGCTCCACGACCTCGGCCTGGAAAGTGGCCTCGGTGACATCGATCACGGCCTCGCCCGAGGCGGGCCGCGGCGGCCCATCGCCACCGGCCGGGCCGGCGGGCGGGGCCGGCTGCCGTTGCGCCGCTTCGGCACGGGCCTTGAGCGCGGACAGGTCGACCGCGCCGGAGAGGGCGGCGGACAGGGCCGCTGACTTCGCTGCAGATCCGCGTGGTTGTGTCACGGTTCCATCCTGGCACGCGCACCGGAGAAGTTTCACCGGTCCCCGGCCTGCAACGGCCCACGCCGACCGACGGCGGCCCGCGTCGGGAGTTTCGGCACGCGCCGCGGTTCGGCGGCGGCCGCCGAGGTTGGGGCTCGGCGGGCGATCTCCGGGGCTCGGGTCAGGCCTCGCCGGGTTCGCCCCCGGCTGAAGCGGCACCGACGGCCCGGGTTCCGGCTCGGGCAGGCGGCCTCCGGCGGCTGCC
The DNA here is from genome assembly GCF_030285645.1 of Amycolatopsis sp. DG1A-15b. GTDB lineage: Bacteria > Actinomycetota > Actinomycetes > Mycobacteriales > Pseudonocardiaceae > Amycolatopsis. The sequence continues at coordinate 9,843,664 of NZ_CP127296.1, read as the reverse complement.
CGAGCCGCGCGGAGCGGGTTTCGGCGCACGCCTGGAGTTCGGCTCCGGCGCCGGCCGCCCGACTTCCAGCTCGGGCGGCAACCTCCGGGGCTCGGGCCGGCCTCGCCCGAGCTCGCCCCCTGGCCGAAGCAGCACCAGCCGCCCGGCTTCCAGCTCGGCAGGCAACCTCCGGGGCTCGGGCCAAGCCTCGCCGGGCTCGCCTCCGACCGAAGCAGCACCAGCCGCCCGGGTTCCAGCTCGGCAGGCGGCCTCCGGCGGCTCCCCGAGCCGCGCGGAGTGGGGTTCGGCACCTCCCCGGCCCGTCGCTTGGCAGGACGGCACCGCTGGGGCAGGCTCGGCGGGTGCACATCCGGCGTGACGTCAAGGTGGGTCTCTCGATCGCCGCCGCCGTTGTCTGGGTCGGGGCGGTGACACTGCTCATCGTGCACGAACCGGACCCGGGCGCGGCCACCCCGGCCGAGCTGCGCGACCGGCTCGCGTCGGCGCTCTCCGGCCACGACGCCGACGCCTTCGCCGGCCTCCTCGACTACCCCGGCTCGGGCGGGGACGACTTCGCGAAGGACTACGTCTCGGTGCTGGCCGACCGCGGGGTCCACGCCGTGCGCGTGGACCTGGGCCCGGACGCGGCCGCCCCGACCCGCGCGACGGTCTCCGGCGAGCTCGGCGACGGTCAGCCGTTCAGCTACCCGCTGACGGTGACGAGTGAAGACGGCCGCTGGACGGTCGCCTTCACCCCGCCCCTCCCCTGATCGGCCGGTACGTCAGGCGTCGCGCAGGTGGGCTTCGATCCGGTCCACCTTGGCTTCGAGCTGACCGGAGAAGCCCGGCCGGATGTCCGCCTTCAGGACCAGGCCGACGCGGGCCGAACCTTCGCCCGCGGCCTCGACCGCGCGCTTGACGACGTCCATCACCTCGTCCCAGGACTCGCCTTCGATGTTCGTGAACATCGCGTTGGTCGAGTTGGGGAGGCCGGACTCGCGGACGACCTTCACCGCGCGGGCCACGGCTTCGCTCACCCCGCCGTCGGGGTCCCCGCCGGACGGGCTCACGCTGAACGCGACGATCATGCTCGGAAGTCCCTTCTTCGGTGGTCATTTCCGCCAGTCGTGCGACACCCGCCGGTACCCGCTGGTAACTTCGCGTGTCATGAACCGTCCGCTGCCGTTCGACCCGATCGCCCGCGCGGCCCGGATCTGGGAGGACCGCATCGGGCCCTCCGGGACCATGGCCGCGGTGACCGGGGTGATGCGGGTCCAGCAGATCATCCAGTCCGCGGTGGACGGCGCGCTCAAGCCGCACGGCTTGACCTTCGCCCGGTACGAAGCGCTGGTGCTGCTCACCTTCGCCCGCAGCGCCAGCCTGCCGATGCGGGTGATGGGCGAGCGGCTCCAGCTGCACCCCACCAGTGTCACCAACATAGTGGACCGCCTGGAGCGCGACGGGCTGGTGAAGCGGGTCCCGCACCCGACGGACCGCCGCACGACGCTGGTGGAGATCACCGACGAGGGCCGCAAGCGCCGCGAAGCCGCGACCGAAGCCGTCACCGCCATCGACTTCGGGCTGAGCGGGCTGACCGAGCGGCAGACCGAGCAGCTGACGGACCTGCTGACCAAGGTGCGCCGCGCCGCCGGGGACTTCAGCGAGTAAACGCTCGACAGCAGAAAGGGCCCGCACTCGGAAGAGCGCGAGCCTTTCTCACGTCTTGGGAATCAGGCGGCGACGGGTTCCTTCACCTGGAACAGGCCGACACCACCGTGGGACAGCCGCTGCGGGCCGTCGAGCTTGCCGTTGCGCAGCGCCCACTTCTCGAACAGCCACGTGAACAGCGGCGGGATGCTGGCCAGCAGCGCCAGGACCAGCGTCTTCGGGCGCCAGCCGAGCGGCTTCGCCACGGACAGGGAGACGACCAGGTAGAGGACGAAGATCACGCCGTGCACCATGCCGAGGACGGGCACGCCGCCCTCGTGAGAGGAGTGGACGACGTACTTGAGGAACATCCCGACCAGCAGCCCGGCCCAGGAAAGGGCTTCGGCTACTGCGGCCACGCGGAACACTAGAGCGGCCTTGCTGGACACTTCTTCCTCCTGTGGGGTCTCACCACTGTGGTACTGACACGAGCTGTGTATAAACAAAAGAACGCCCGACGCACCGTCCACGACGGACTGCCTGTGGACGTCAACGGCGCTGTCGGACGTGCTGATACCCAGTGTGAGGCGTGACGGCGCTCACCGGAACACCGGGGCCCGTGACGATGCTCACGGCCGTGGTCCATTGTGGTCTGAACCACGGCCGCGAGCGTGCGCCGGTTACCCCGCGCAGGGCGAAGCCGGGGCGGACGAAGGTGACGTCCCCCACTTCGCCGTCGCGTCGCCGGTGAGCCCGAAGTCCAGCGTCGTACCGCGCTTCAGCTGGTCCACGTTGACGTACACGCGGTCACTCGGCTTCGAGCCGACCTTCAGCCCCGAGATGTACTGCAGCTTCGAGCCGTCCGCGCCGGGCGCCTTGATCGTGACGTCACGCCCGTTCTCCAGGTGCAGGACGGACTTCGCGAACCGCGGCGTGTTCAGCACGAAGTTCCCAGTTCCTGGGACAGCGGGGTAGAGCCCGAGCGCGCTGAAGACGTACCAGGCCGACATGGTGCCCAGGTCGTCGTTCCCGGTGACGCCGTTGGGCGCGTTCGTGAACAACGTGTGCGCCGCCCGCACGACCGTCGACGTCTTCGCCGGCTGCCCGGTGAGCGCGTACATCCACGGCGAGTGCAGGTCCGGCTCGTTGTTGGGGTTGTAGCGGAACTGGTCGTAGTAGTCGTACGGGCCGACGACCCAGTTCTCGCGCACCGCTGTCGCCGGGTTCTTCACCAGTTCGTCGTAGGCGAAGAAGTCGTCGAGGCGCTTCCCGGTGGCCGCCGGGCCGCCCATGCGATCGACGAGCCCGGGGACGTCCTGCTGCACGAGCCACTGGTACTGCCAGGCCGTGCCCTCGTGGAAGCCGTCCTGGCTCTGCGGGCTGTAGGGCTTGTCGGCCGGCGAGAACCACGCACCGCCGAGGACCTTCGGCCGGAAGAAGCCCGTGAAGCCGCGGTCGGTCTGCGTTTCGTCCCACAACGTCCGGTAGGTCCGGCCCTTCGCGGCCAACGCCGCCGCGTCGTCCTTCTTGCCGAGCGCGGCCGCCATGACCGAGAGCGAACAGTCACCGAGCGCGTACTCCAAGGTGGCCGAAGCGCCGTGGTTCGGGTCGGTGTCCTGGCCCTTCTTCGGGAAGTCCGGGTCGTACTGGACGAACCCGTCCTTCTGGTAGCTCGCGTTGCCCGAGCGGCCCTGGAACGGCGACGCGTCGGGCGGGATCTCGCGCGAGTTCTGCAACAGGGCCTGGTAGGCGTGCATCTCCTCGCCCGACAACGCTCCGAAGCGCCAGAGGTCGACCAAGAAGGGCGTGACCGGGTCGCCGGTCATCGTGTTCGTCTCCTGGCTCGCGTACGCCCACCTCGGCAGCCAGCCGCCCTGGTCGTGGATGGCCAGGATGCTCTTCGCGATGTCGCGGGCCCGGTCCGGCCGCAGCAGGGCCAGGAGCTGGTTCTGCGTGCGGTAGGTGTCCCACAGCGAGAAGAAGTCGTAGTACGTCCAGCCGGCCGCGCGGTGGACCTTCTTGTCGAAGCCGTAGTAGCGGCCGTCGGCGTCGTTCGCCGTCAGCGGCTGCAGCAGCGCGTGGTACAGCGAGGTGTAGAAGACCGTGCGGTCGTCCGGCGTGCCGCCCTTGATGTCCACAGTGGACAACTCGTGGCGCCAGGTGCGCTGGACGTCGGCCTTGGCCGCGTCGAACGACCGGATGTGCTCCGAGGCCAGGTTCACCCGCGCACCGGCGGCGTCGACCTGGGAGATCGCGGTGGTGGCGGTGACCTGGGCACCGCCTCCGAACGTCAGCCACGCGCCGCGCAGGCCCGCACCGCCTTCGGACGCGCGGGAGCCGGGGGTGCCGCCGGTCGGCGACCAGGTGCCGAACGCCTTGAACGGCTTGTCGAACTTCGTCGTGAAGTACGTCGTGTAGGCCTTGCCGCCGCAGAACGCCTGCGACTCGACGGTGCCCTCGACGGTCCGGTCGTCGACGACGCGGATGCTGCTGCCCGTCACGGGTTCCTTGTCGTTCGCCTGACCGACGTTGACGAAGACGTTGGCATCACCCGGCTTGGCGAACGTGTACCGCTCGACACCGGCCCGGGTCGCCGCGGTCGTCTCGACGTCGACGCCGCCGTAGCCGGTCAGGTGGACCTTGTAGTAGCCCGGCTTCCCCACTTCGCCGTCGTGGGTGAACGGCGAGGCGTACTGCTTCTGGTCGAAAGTGGACGCTTTCGCCGTGTCGAACGCCTTGCCGGGGCCCACTTCCCCGGTTGTCGGCAGGGTCGAGACCAGGCCGCCCTGTTCCCAGCAGCCCGCGCCGGACAGGAAGAAGTGCCCGAACCCGCGGATCGCGGTGTCGGTGTAGCGGTAGCCCGCGTAGTGCGAGGTGATCGGGCTGACCTGCGTCATGCCGAACGGGGCCGAGGCGCCCGGGAACGTGTTGCCCTCGTCCTGCGTCCCGATGAACGTGTTGACGGCATCCAGAGCGTCACCGCCGGACGCCGATGCGGCGGCGGGACTCACCCCCGTCGCCACCACGGCGAGCGCCAGCGCGCCCACCAGAACCTTGTTCTTCAAAACAGCCCTCCGGAGAACAGGAAAGGCCGCCCGCGCGGAACGCGGGCGGCCTTTCACGGATGGATCGTCACGCGCCGATGCCGATGGCGAACACGTGGAGCGCGCCGCCGCTGACGTTGTCGGGCAGCTTCACGCTGGCCACGGTCTTGCCCGCGGCCAAGGTGATCGGGTTGGTGCCGAACACCATCGTGCGGATCTGCTGCGGGTCGCCGCCCGAAGCGTTGCGGTACGGCGTGGACAGCACGATCCGGTTGCCGAACGCCGGCTGCGCGCCGCCGCCACCGAGGGTCCAGTCGGAGAACCCGATGGTCGCGGTGGACGTCGTGCCGTCGGTGTAGGTGATGGTCAGCGTGCCGGAGGCATTGCCGTTGGACGCCGAGCCGAGCAGCGCCAGCCGCCCGGAACCGCTCACGTTCACCATCTGGCCGCCGGCGACCACGTTGTCCGGGTCCCCGGCCGGGAACGACGGCCAGGTGAACTTGATCCCGTCACTGGTGACCGTGCCGCCCGGGGTGGCGCCGGCCGCGGCCAGCGCGTCGGCCGAGTAGCTCCAGCCGCCGCCGTCGAAGTTGGCCGCGCCGGAGTTGGCGTCCGGCGAGATGCCGGCGTTGTTCACCGTGGCCAGCCAGCTGTTCGGCTGGGCCACCAGCACCGTCAGGACGGCCTGCGACGAGGCCACGCCCGGTGCGGAGAACGTCACCGGAATGCGGCGGGCGCCGTCGGCCAGCCCGGCCGGGACGCTGACCGTGAGCTCGGCCTGGGCCTTGCCCGCGGCGGGCACCGCGATGCTGCCCGTCGCCGGGGTCAGCGTGATCCCGTCGACGCTGCCCGCGCTGTAGGTCCAGGTCCGGGCGGTGCCGGAGAGGTCCTGGACACCTACGGACGCCTTCGACGTCGACCCCGCGGGCGTCACCGCGCGCGCCGGGTCCACGAAGGACAGGCTCGGCTTCTCCTGCTCGCGGAACGACGGCGGCGCGTCGGCCGTCGCACTGCCCCACGAGGTCGCCGTGGCGGAACGGGTGTAGTCGAGCGTGCCGCCACCGGAGATCAGCGCCTCCGGCAGCCACGCCTTCGCGGCGGCACCGCCGTTGACCTTCAGGCTGCCCACGTAGTCGCCGGTGCCCGGCGCGTTGATCGTGATCTTCTTGCCCGCACCGGTGGTGAGCACGGCGTGCTCGAAGCGCGGGGTGACGAGCAGCGTCTCGGCGCGGCCCGGGATCTCCGGGTAGATGCCGAGCGCGGACCACACGTACCAGGCCGACATCTGGCCGAGGTCGTCGTTGCCGATCAGGCCTTCCGGACGCGGGTTGTACAGCTCGTCCATCGAGCGGTGCACGATCCCCTGGGTCTTGGCCGGGGCACCGGCGTACGAGTACACGTACGGCGCGTTGGAGTTCGGCTCGTTGCCCATGAAGGCGTACGGCTCCTGCGTGCCCGCGTTCAGCTGGGTGAAGAAGGTGTCCAGCCGGGACTGCGTCGCGGTGTTCCCGCCGAACGCCGTCACGACGCCGCCGAGGTCGTAGGGCACCATCCATTCGTACTGTGCGCCGTTGCCCTCGACCCAGCCCTGGGAGCTCGCGGGGTCGTAGGTGCCGGAGAACGAGCCGTCCGCGTTGCGCGGTTGCAGGTGCCCGGTGCCCGGGTTGTAGAGGTTCTGCCAGTTCTGCGCGCGCTTCATGAACGTCGTGTACGTCGCGCTGTCGCCGAGCCGCTTCGCGAACTGGGCGATGGAGAAGTCGGCGCTGGTGTATTCCAGGGTGTCCGCGCCCGCGCCCGGCACGTAACCGAGCTTCTGGTAGTCCTCGAGCCCCGGCCGCTCGGTGTAGCCCTGCGTCGGCTGGGTGGCACCCTTGATCATGAGCAGCAACGCCTTCTGGGCGTCGAAGTCCCGGGCGCCGAACGCGTACGCGCTCGAGACGATGATGTGGTACGGGTCGCCGTTCATGACGCCGGTGTAGTCGTTGGCGACCGTCCAGCGGTCCCACGAGCCGCCCTGCTCGGCGTAGGCCATCATCGACCGGACGATGTCCGAGGTCTCCTTCGGCGCGATCGTCGCCAGCAGCGGGACCTCCGAGCGGTAGATGTCCCAGCCGGAGAAGTTGGTGTACATCGCGTGGCCCTTGTCGGCCTTGTGGATCCGCCCGTCGAAGCCGGGGTACTGACCGTCCACGTCGGAGAACACGTTCGGCTGGATCAGCGAGTGGTACAGCGACGTGTAGAACGTCGTCAGGTCGGAGTCGGAGCCACCGGTGACGGCGATCTTGCCGAGCTGGTCGTTCCACGCCTTGCGTGCGCTCGCGGCCACCGTGTCGAACGACTTCTTGGTGTTCTCCGCTTTGAGGTTGGCCTTCGCGCCGTCGACGGACACGAAGGACAGTCCGACCTGGACGTTCACCTGCGCGCCGTTGAGGTTGGCGAAGGTGACGTACCCGCCGCTGCCCGGCCCGGACACGGTCGTGTCCTGCGTCTTGGCCTTGGCCGGGCGCGCGATCGAGGCGTCGACGCCGTTGGGCTGCGCGACCTTCGCCTTGGCCCCACCGGTCTCGGCGGCCTTGTTCGGCGTGACGGCACCGTTCTTCCAGGTGCCGATCGACGCGAACGGCGTGTCGAACTTGGCCGAGAAGTAGACGCGGTAGCTGTTGCGCGCGCCGCAGAAGCGGCCGCTCGTGGCCCAGCCGCTGATGGTGTCCTTGCCGATGGTGATGGACGCGTCATCGGTGCCGTTGACCGAGCCGGAGGTGTTGACCAGCAGGGTCGAGGACGCGCCGGCCGGGTAGGTCAGCCGCGCCGAGCCGGTGCGCTGGGTCGCGCTGAGCTCGACCTTCGCACCGCTGTCGAGGGTGACGTCGTACGCGCCCGCCGTCGCGTGTTCGTTCGTGTGCGAGAACTTCGACGTGTAGTGGGCCGGGTCGGTCGCCGGCGAGGTCGTCACTTCACCGACGTACGGGATGAACGGGATGTCCTGGTAGGTCGAACAGCCCGCGCCGGACAGGTGCGTCAGGCTGAACCCGGTCAGGGCGTTGTCGTCGTAGAAGTAGCCGCCGGGCTGGGATTTCACCGTGTCCGGGCTCCACTGGACCATGCCGAACGGCGCGACCGCGCCCGGGAACGTGTTGCCGGCACCGCCCCCGGTGCCGTGGTCGGCCCCGCCGGGCCGGGTGCCCACGAAGGGGTTGACCCACTTCGCGTAATCGGTGCTGGTAGCCGCCGCGGCGGGGACAGCGGGAGCTACCGCCGCGGTCACCGCCAGCGTCAGGAAGGTTAAACCGGCTCTGAAGCGCGCTCGCGCCATTGCCATCGCCTCTCCACCTCATCAGCGCGACCGGAAAACGGTGCCATGACAACCTTGTCGCGCAGTCGGTCGAACCCGGCCACCTTGGGCAGTCGCTCACGAGACAGTCAAGGGACACGTCAAGACCTGTCCGCTTCCGGACAGCGCCGTCAGCCGTCTGTCCTACGCCGTCGGTAGCCGAATCGGCACAATCCACGCGAGAGGCGTTGACAAGCACCGGGGGCGTGGCGTTCAATCCCCGTCACTATGACAACGTTGTCTCCTCTCGGCCGGGATCGGGACGGCAGCACGCGCACCGCGAGCAGGCGGGCCACGATGAGCGACGTGGCCCGGCTGGCGGGCGTGAGCATCAAGACCGTCTCGCGCGTGGTCAACGACGAACCGGCGGTGCACCCCGACACCGCCGAGCGGGTCATGGCGGCCATCGAGCAGCTGGGGTTCCGGCGCAACCTGGGGGCGCGGAACCTGCGCCGCGGGTCCACGACCGGCACCATCGGGCTGATCGTCGAGGACGTCGGCAACCCCTTCTACTCCGAGCTGAACCGCGCGGTCGAGCGCATCGCGACGTCGTTCGGGCGCCAGGTGCTCACCGGCTCGTCCGAGGAGAACTCCGACCGCGAGCGCGAGCTCGTCCTGGAGTTCTGCGCGCGACGGGTGGACGGCATCCTCGTCGTCCCGGCCGGTCTCCAGCACGGCTACCTGGTGCCGGAGATGCGCGCGGGCACGCCGGTGGTGTTCATCGACCGGCCGGCCGGCGACATCGTGGCCGACACCGTGCTGGTGGACAACCTCGGCGGCACCATCGAAGCCGTCACCCACCTGGCGCAGCACGGGCACCGGCGGATCGCGTTCCTCGGCGACAGCCCGGACATCTTCACCGCGGCCGAGCGCCTGCGGGGGTTCCGCGAGGGCTGCGTGCGCAACGGGATCTCCTACGACGAGTCGCTGGTTTCGATGGGGACACCGACGCCGGACGCCGTCGGCAACGCCGTCAAGCGGCTGCTCGACGGCCCGGACGCGGCCACGGCGGTGATCGCGGGCAACAACCGGATCGCCGTGCACCTCCTGCGCGCCCTCGCGCACGCCGAGCACCGCCCGGCGATGGTGGGGTTCGACGACTTCGAGCTGGCGGACCTGCTGAACCCGCCGGTCACCGTGGTCGCGCACGACGTCAGCGCACTGGGCCACGCCGCGGCCGAGCTGCTCTTCGCCCGCGTCCAAGGAGATCAGTCCCCGCCGAGAAAGGTAGTCCTGCCCGTGCATCTCGTCGCCCGTGGTTCCGGTGAGGTCGCCCCGTGACCCTCGAACCGATCCGGCTCCCCGCCAACCAGCCGCCGCAGTTCTACCGCGGCGGCGACGCCATCGCGGCGCTGCGCGGCGCGTCGTCGGACAAGAAGTTCGGCCCGGAGGACTGGGTCGCCTCGGTGAGCACCATGTTCGGCCAGGAGACCAACGGCCTCACCCGCCTCCCGGACGGCGCCTGGCTGCGCGACGCCGTCGAGGCGAACGCGAACGGCTGGCTCGGCGCGAAGCACGTCGAGGCGCTCGGGACGTCGACCGGGCTGCTGGTGAAGCTCCTCGACGCGGGCCAGCGGCTCCCGGTGCACTTCCACCCCGACGACACGTTCGCCAAGCGGCACTTCGACTCGCACTTCGGCAAGACCGAGGCGTGGATCGTCGTCGGCACCTACGGCGACGACCCGCGCGTCTACCCGGGCTTCAAGGAGACGCTGTCGAAGGCGACGGTGTCCGAGTGGACGCGCGAGCAGGACGTCCCTTCCATGCTGGGCGCGCTGAACAGCATCCCGGTGTCCGCCGGCGACACGGTCTACATCCCGGCGGGGCTGCCGCACGCGATCGGCGAAGGCGTCTTCGTCGTCGAACTGCAGCAGCCGACGGACTTCTCGCTCACCATCGAATGGCGCGACTTCCTCGCGTCGCCGGAAAAGGGCCACCTCGGCCTCGGCTTCGACACCGCCATCGAGGCCCTCGACACCTCCGGCTGGGACGCCGACCGGCTGGACACGATCATCAAGCGCACCGCGGGCGACAGCTCGTCCACCGTGGACCTCCTGGCCGGCGGCGCGGAACGGTTCTTCCGAGCCGAACAGCTGCGCACCGACGAGCTGACAACGTTGTCACTCGATCCGTCGTTCGCGGTCCTCGTCGTCCTCGACGGCGAAGGCACCCTGCGGACCGAGCACGGCGGCGAGCACGCGCTGGCGAAGGGCGACACCTACGTCGTCCCGTTCGACGCCGGCCAGACCGAGCTGTCCGGCACGGCGACGGTGATCCGCTGCCGACCACCGGCGCCGGAAGAGAGGCACGGATGAGCGAAATCCTGCTGGACGCGGTCGACCTCACCAAGCACTACGGGTCCGTCGAAGCCCTGCGCGGCGCGTCGTTCCAGGCCCGCGCGGGCGAGGTGACGGCCCTGATCGGCGACAACGGCGCCGGCAAGTCGACGCTGGTCAAGTGCCTCTCCGGCGCGGAACAGCCGACGTCGGGGACGATCCTCCTGGACGGCAAGGAGGTCCGCTTCGACTCGCCGACCACGGCGCGGCGGCTGGGCATCGAGACCGTCTACCAGGACCTCGCGGTCGCGCCCGAACTCGATCCGGCGGCCAACCTGTTCCTCGGCCGCGAGATCCACCGCAAGGGCATCCTCGGCAAGCTCGGGATGCTGGACAAGAACGAGATGCGGCGCCAGGCGATCGAGGAGTTCCAGCGCCTCGGCGTGACGCTGCAGAGCACCGACGTCCCGATCGGCTCACTGTCCGGCGGACAACGGCAGAGCGTCGCCGTGGCGCGCTCGGTCGTGTGGGCGTCGAAGGTCGTGTTCATGGACGAGCCGACGGCCGCGCTGGGCGTCGTGCAGCGCGAACGCGTCCTCGACGTCATCAAGAAGGTGCGTGACAAGGGCATCGCCGTGGTGCTGATCAGCCACAACATGCCCGAGGTGCTGTCGGTCGCCGACCGCGTCGAGGTGCTGCGGCTCGGCAAGCGCGTCGCCCGGTTCACCGGATCGGACACGAAGCTCGAAGACCTCGTCGCCGCGATGACCGGCGCACTCGTGCAGGAGGAGGCGGCATGAGCGTGTCGACGCCCCCGAAGAAGGACATCCAGGAGTCCCCCGAAGCGGGCTTCGGCAAGCGGCCGCTGGGCAAGCGCCTGATCGAGGCCAACACGTTCTGGATCGGGCTGGTCCTGCTGGCGCTGGTCATCCTGTTCAGCGTGATCGCGCCGGACAGCTTCCCGACGCTGTTCACCTTCCAGACGCTGTTCATCGAGTCGTCGGTCCTGCTGATCCTGTCGGTCGGCATGACGTTCGTGATCATCACCTCGGGCATCGACCTCTCGGTCGGTTCGGTGCTGATCCTCGCGGGCATGGTCGCGGGCAAGGTGATGGAGGCGATGTCCGGCGGCGACGCGTCGAAGGCCGGCTGGGGCGTGATCCTCGTCGGGCTGGTCGTCGCCGTGGTCACCGGCACGGTCTGGGGGGTGATCAACGGCGTCCTCGTCGCGGTGGCCAAGATCCCGGCGCTGATCGTCACGCTCGGCACGATGGGGGCCGCGCTCGCCACCGCGTACCTGCTGAACGGCGGCTCGGACCTGCGTACCGTGCCGGCGGAGCTGACCAAGACCCTGGGCTACGGCACGTCCTTCGGCATCGTGCCCAACCTGGTGATCGTGGCCATCGTGATCACCGTGATCGGCGCGTGGCTGCTGCGGACGACGAAGTTCGGGCGGTACACGTTCGCGGTCGGTTCCAACGCCGAGGGCGCGCGGCGCGCGGGCATCGGCGTCACCGCGCACCTGCTGAAGGTGTACACACTGACCGGCTTCCTGGCCGGGATCGCCGGGTTCCTGTCGCTGGCCTACTACAACTCGACCACCATCTCCGGGCACACCACCGACAACCTCAACGCCATCGCCGCGGTCGTGATGGGCGGGACGAGCCTGTTCGGCGGCGTCGGCACGATCCTCGGCACGGTGATCGGGGTCTTCATCCCCGCGGTGCTGCGCAAGGGCTTCAACATCATCCACGTCCAGGACTTCTGGCAGATGTTCATCGTCAGCTGGGTCCTGGTCGCCGCGGTCTGGTTCGACCAGCGCCGCCGCCGTCGCCGCAACTCCCGCTGAGTCCCCCGAGTACAAAGAGGTGCTTATGAAACTGACCAAGACTCTCACCGCCATGGGTGCCGTGGTCTCCGCCGCCGCCCTGCTCACCGCGTGCGGATCCGGCACGGTCGGGCAGAGCGGGTCCGGTGACTCCGCCAAGCCGGTCGGCGGCAAGAAGCTGGCGCTGATCCCGGGCGTGCAGGCCGAGCCGTTCTACATCTCGCTGCAGTGCGGCGCGCAGGCCGAGGCGGAGAAGCTCGGCTACGAGCTGACCACCCAGGCGCCGCAGAAGTTCGACGCTCCCCTGCAGACCCAGCTGGTCAACGCGCTCGGCGCGAACCCGCCGGCGGCGCTGCTGATCGCCCCGACCGACGACACCGCGATGCTGGCGCCGATCCAGCAGGTCAAGGCGCGCGGCACGAAGATCGTCGAGGTCGACACCGCACTGAAGGACACCGGCGTCGCCGTGTCGTCCGTTTCCTCCGACAACTCCGCGGGCGGCAAGCTCGCCGCCCAGACGATGGCGAAGCTCGCGGCCGGCAAGAGCGGCTCGGTCCTGGTGCTCGACACGATCGCGGGCACGTCCACGACCGCCGCGCGCGCCAAGGGCTTCGAAGACGAGCTCAAGAACACGCCGAACCTGAAGTCGATCGGCGTCCAGTTCACCCAGAACGAGCCGGAGCAGGCCGCGGCCAAGGTGACGGCGGCGCTCTCGTCGACCCCGGACCTCATCGGCATCTTCGCGACCAACCTGAACACCGGCGAGGGCGCGGCGACCGGCCTGCGCAACGCGGGCAAGGTCGGCGCGGTCAACCTGATCGGCTTCGACGCGAGCCCGTCCGAGGTCGAAGGCCTCAAGAACGGCCAGTACCAGGCCCTGATCGCCCAGGACCCGGCCTCGATCGGCACCCAGGGCGTCCAGCAGGCGGTCGCGGCCATCGAGGGCAAGCCGGCGACGCGGAACCTCACCGCGCAGCTGCACTCGATCACCAAGGACGACATGGACGCCAACTCGCAGTACTTCTACAAGCAGAGCTGCTGATCCCGCTGTCCGTCAGGGTCCTGCGGGTGCTGTGCACCATGCCCGCAGGATCCTGACCAGCGTTTTCACCGGCGGTGAACACCGCCTGCCGGTCACCGCGGTGGGGGAACCGCTCACCGCACCACCCGTTTCCCCGAAGGGGTGTTCCGCGTCACACTCATCTGCACATGCATCTGCACTACCGGATGCATGATCGCAGGGAGGGTGCGATGAAGTACGAGCGGCCGGCTTTGCACCGGACGATCTTCGCCGTGGACGTCGAGGGCTACGGCGACCAGCGCCGGACCACGCCACACCGGCTGGCGTTGCGCGACGGGCTGTACCGCGCGCTCTGCCGGGCGTTCGACGACGCCGGCGTCCCGTGGGCGGCCTGCCGGCGGGAGGACTGCGGCGACGGCGTCTTCGTCCTCGTCCCGCCGGAGATCCCGAAGGGGCTCTTCGTCGAGTTCCTGCCCGCCGCGCTCGCCGTCGCGCTGCACCGGCACAACCGCACGCACCACCCCGGGGCCCGGATCCGGCTCCGGATGGCGCTGCACGCGGGCGAGATCGCCTACGACGACCACGGCGTCACCGCGCCCGCGATCAACCAGACGTTCCGGCTGCTGGAGGCCACGCCGCTGAAGGAGGCGCTCAAGGCCTCGCGCGGCGTGCTGGCGCTGATCACGTCGGCGTGGTTCTTCGACGAGGTCGTCCGGCACAGCGACGGTCTCGACCCGACGACGTTCCGGCCGGTGCCGGTGGCGATCAAGGAAACCCGCACGACCGGGTGGATCTCGCTGCCGGACCGGCCGTACCCGGCGAACTCGAGCCTGCTGGGCAACGTGACGGCGATCGACCACTACCGGACCTGGCGCCGCTTCCGCCGCCACGCCCAGGTGCTGGCCGACCGCGACGGGCCCGCGTAGCCGTAGGATCTTTGCCCTGGACACCGCCGCCGAGGGGAGGCCCGATCACCGTGCACCTGCGCCCGGCGTCGCGCGCCGACCCGCTGCCGGTGCTCGCCGCCGCCCGCCGCATCACCGACGACCTGCGCGACGGCCTGACCGGGATGCCCGCCCGCCGCGCCGCGCACCGCCTGCGCCGGCTCTTCGGCTTCCCGGGGCTCGGTCTCGCCGACCTGTCCGGTTCCCTGATGTGGTCGGGACGGCCCGGGCCGGACGCGGTCGTCGCGCGCGTGCTCGACGGTGTGCTCCACAGCGAAGAACCCGGCTCGGCACCGGACGTCCTGGTGCTGCCGCTGCACGTCCGCGACGAGCTGGCCGGGGCGCTGCTGGTCGTCGGGGAGGTCCGGGACGCGGTCGCGGCCCAGGCCGCCGACCTCGTCGTGCAGGCCATGGAACGCGGGCGGCTCGAGGCCTCGGCGGAACAGGCGGCGCAGGCCGAACTGCGGGCGCTGCGGGCGGAGATGTCGCCGCACTTCGTCTACAACGCCCTGACCGTGATCGCGTCGCTGGTGCGTTCGGATCCCGACCGCGCCCGCGACCTCATGCTCGACTTCGCCGACTACACGCGCTACAGCCTGGCTCGCCACGGCGAGTACACCGTCGTCGCCGAGGAGTTCCGCGCGATCGAGACGTACCTGGCGCTGCAGAAGGCGGTGCTCGGCGAGCGGTTGCGCGTCCAGGTGCGGGTCGCGCCGGAGATCCTCGCCGTCGCCGTGCCGTACCTCGTGCTGGAGCCGCTGGTGGAGAACGCGATCCGGCACGGCATCGAGCCGCGGTCGGGCACCGGGCAGGTCCACGTGCACGGCCAGGCGGAAGGGAACGACTGCGTGATCTTCGTCGAGGACGACGGGGTCGGCATGGACCCGAAACGGGCCGCGGACCTCCTGGCCGGGCGCACCGGCGAGGACGACCCCGCGGGTCTCGGGCTGGCCAATGTGGACCGACGGCTGCGGGACGTCTACGGCCCCTGGTACGGCCTCACCGTCGAAACCGAGGTCGGCGCGGGCACCCGGGTGATCGTGCGGGTGCCGCGGTTCCAGCCGGGGGTGCTGCCGTGAGCGGGCTCCGGGTGCTGGCCGTCGACGACCTGCCGCCCGCGCTGGACGAGCTGTGCCGCATGCTGCGCGAAGCGCCTGAAGTCGGCGAAGTCGTCGGCGCGGCTGACGCGCTGAAGGCGTTGAGGCTGCTTCAGGCCGACCGCTTCGACGCGGTGTTCCTCGACATCTCGATGCCGGGCCTCGACGGCTTGGAGCTGGCGTCGCTGCTGGCGAAGCTGAGCGAGCCACCGGTGATCGTGTTCGTCACCGCGCACGACGGACACGCGGTCACGGCGTACGGCATCGGCGCGGTCGACTACCTGCTCAAGCCGGTCCGCACCGAACGGCTGTCCGCGGCGCTGGCGAAGGTGCTGCGGATGGCGACTCCGGGGTCCCGGCCGACCCCGGACGCGATGGCGGCGCTCCCGGTCGAGTCGGGCGGCCGGACCCGCTACGTCCGCCGTGACGACGTCCTGTTCGTCGAGGCCCACGGCGACTACGTCCGCCTGCACACGCGCGGCGGGGTCCACCTGGTGCGGATGCCGATCTCGCGGCTGGAGGAGTACTGGGAGGGCACGGGGTTCAGCCGCGTCCACCGGGGTTTCCTGCTGGCGGTGGGGGCGGTCCTGGAGCTGCGCAGCGACACGGCGGGCGGGTTGCTGGCCCACACGGAGGCGGGGGACGTCCCGGTCAGCCGGCGCCACGCGCGAGACCTGCGCGACCGGCTGCTGGAAGCGGCGCAGCGCGGCCAGCTCGGATCGGACTCGCGATGAGAGACCGCCTCCGGCCGGGCCCGCGATGAGCAAGATCCGCCGGGTCGCCGTCACCAGCCCGCAGACCCGCCTCGCCCACGCGCGCCGCCGGTCGCGCGGCCGCTGGCGCCAGCCCCGGCTCCCCGCGGGCGACACCCAGCGCGCCACCGCCCTCTACACCGCCCAGCGCCGCCGCGGCATCCCCGCGCTGGTCCTCATGTTCGCGCTGCTGCTCGGCCTCCCCGGTGTCTTCGCGATCTTCCCGGCCCTGGACACCGTGCGGCTGCTGGGAATTCCGCTGTCCTGGCTGCTGCTCGCGGTCTTCCCCTACCCGGCGATGGCGCTGCTGGCCCGCTGGCAGCTGCGGCGCGCCGAGCGTCTCAAGGACGAGTAGTGGGCGTCGCGCTCGCCGTCGCGCCGGTCGTGCTCGTGACGCTGCTGATCGGCGTCCGCGGGGTCGCCGCCATGCGCACGACGTCGGACTTCCTCGTCGCGTCCCGCCGCATCTCGCCGCTGGTGAACTCGGCCGCCGTTTCGGGCGAGTACCTGAGCGCGGCCTCCTTCCTCGGCATCGCCGGGCTCGTCGTCAAGGACGGCATCGGCGCACTCTGGTACCCGGTCGGCTTCACCGCCGGCTACATCGCGATGCTCGTGCTCGTCGCCGCCCCGATGCGGCGGTCGGGCGCGCTGACCGTCCCCGACTTCGCCGAAGCCCGGCTCAACTCCCCCGCGCTGCGCCGCCTGGCCGCCGTGGTCGTCCTGGTGATCGGCACGATCTACGTCGTCCCGCAGTTCCGCACCGCCGGCCTGGTGCTCGCCGCGGTCGGCGGCACCCCGTACTGGGTCGGCGTGGTGCTGGCCGGCGCCGCGGTCAGCGTCACCCTGGCGCTGGGCGGCATGCGCGCGGCGACGTACGTGCAGGCGTTCCAGTTCGTCTTGAAGCTGCTGCTGTTCCTCATCCCGGCGATCTGGCTGGTCCTGCAGGCCGGCGCGGTCAACCGGACCGACGCGCTCAACCCCGTCGAGTTCACCCACTTCGCCCGCGAGACGCCGGTGCGGTTCGAAGTCGACGTGACCATGGAGATCCGCGAACCGACCCCGGTCCGCCGCAACGGCGTCGTCGAAATCCTGCCACCGGGCGAATTCACCGCGCACAGCCAGGACGAGGTCGTGTTCGGCACGGGCGCGGCCGTCCCGGCGGTCCGCGGCGGCGCCGCACTGGGCGGCCCCGACTGGCGGCGCCCGCTGCTCGACCTCGGCGACCAGGGCTACCCGCTGCTCGGCACCTGGGCCGTGCTCATCGCGACCATGCTGGGCACGATGGGTCTCCCCCACGTCCTGATGCGCTTCCACACCAGCCCGGACGGCCGCGCCGCGCGCCGCACCGCCGCGATCACCGTCGCGCTGCTCGGCGTCTTCTACCTCTTCCCCGGCGTCTACGGCGTGCTCGGCCGGGTGCTCGTCCCGGGGCTGTACCTCTCGGGCGCGACCGACACCGTGGTCGTCGCCCTGCCGTACCAAGTGGACAGTGGCTGGGCGGGTGGGCTGTTCACGGCGCTGCTGACCGCGGGCGCGTTCGCCGCGTTCCTGGCGACGTCACTCGGCCTGCTGCTGGTGATGTCCGGCGCGCTCGCGCACGACCTCGTCCCCGGCGGGCTGCGGCGGCTGCGGATCGCCGTGTTCGGCGTCGCCGGGGTGATGGTGCTGCTGGCGCTGCGCTCGGCCGAGCTCGACGCCGGTGTCCTGGTCACCTGGGGCTTCACGGTGGCCGCGTCGACGTTCTGCCCGCTGCTGGTGCTCGGCATCTGGTGGCCTCGGCTGACCGCGACCGGCGGGATCGCCGGCGTGCTGACCGGGCTGGTGGCGTCGTCCGGCTCGATCCTGTTCGCCCTCGCCGGGCCGCCGCTGCACGGCTGGGTGGCGATCCTGGTCCAGCAACCGGCACCCTGGTCGGTACCGTTGGCGTTCGGCGCAATGGCGCTGGTCTCCCTGCGGGGCAGACCCCCCGGCTGGTCGACGGCGGCCATGCTGCGCCTCCACCTGGACGAACCCCGTTCGACCGGACCCCGCGACCGTTCGTCAACCGTTCGTCGTCTGGCCCGGCTGTTGAACCGGTGAATCTTCACACGTGACTCACACGTCCCTACGGTGTCGCTCGTCACTTTCCGCAGCGTCGCAGGGAGCAGCAGCGATGAGCACGACGAACACCGGCGGGCCCCCGGACACATCCGAAACCATCTGGGAACGAGCGCACGAGAGCACCGAGTTCCGCGAACTGCGCAGCCGCCTGCGCCGGTTCGTCTTCCCGATGACGGCGGTGTTCCTCCTCTGGTACCTGCTCTACGTGCTCCTCGCGGACTACGCGCACGGCTTCATGAGCACGAAGGTGTTCGGCAACATCAACGTCGGCCTGATCTTCGGCCTGCTGCAGTTCGTCTCGACGTTCGTGATCACCGGCCTCTACGTCCGGTACGCGAACCGGAAGCTGGACCCGGTCGCCGAGAAGATCCGTGAGGACATCGAAGGCGAATCCGCGAAGGAGCAGGCATGACGAACATCGCCGCGGGCGTGGAAGGCAGCAACCCGCTCCTCAACATCCTCATCTTCGCCGCCTTCGTGGTCATCACGCTGGTGAT
The DNA here is from genome assembly GCF_030285645.1 of Amycolatopsis sp. DG1A-15b. Taxonomy (GTDB): domain Bacteria; phylum Actinomycetota; class Actinomycetes; order Mycobacteriales; family Pseudonocardiaceae; genus Amycolatopsis. The sequence continues at coordinate 9,825,148 of NZ_CP127296.1, read as the reverse complement.
CGTGTTCCGCGCGAGCCGCAACACGAAAACGGCGTCGGACTACTACGCCGCCGGCCGCGCGTTCACCGGCCCGCAGAACGGCATCGCCATCTCGGGTGACTACCTGTCGGCGGCGTCGTTCCTCGGCATCGCCGGGGCGATCGCGATCAACGGCTACGACGGCTTCCTCTATTCCATCGGCTTCCTGGTGGCGTGGCTCGTCGCGCTGCTGCTGGTCGCGGAACTGCTGCGCAACACCGGCAAGTTCACGATGGGCGACGTCCTGGCCTTCCGGATGAAGCAGCGCCCGGTGCGGGCCGCGGCCGCGACGTCGACGCTGATCGTGTCGTTCTTCTACCTGCTCGCGCAGATGGCGGGCGCCGGCGGTCTCGTCGCACTGCTGCTCGGCGTCGAAGGCAAGGGCGCGCAGGCACTGGTGATCGCCGTGGTCGGCGTGATCATGATCGCCTACGTGCTGATCGGCGGCATGAAGGGCACCACGTGGGTGCAGATCATCAAGGCCGCGCTGCTGATCATCGGTGCGCTCGTGATCACCCTGTGGGTGCTCGGCAAGTACGGCTTCAACTTCTCCCAGCTGCTGCAGGCCGCCGTCGACAAGGCCGGCAAGGCCGGGCAGACGCTGCTCGGCCCGGGCAAGCAGTACGGCGCGACCGGAACGTCGAAGCTGGACTTCCTCTCCCTCGGGATCGCGCTGGTGCTGGGCACCGCGGGCCTGCCGCACGTCCTGATGCGGTTCTACACGGTGCCGACCGCGCGCGACGCCCGTCGCTCGGTGGTCTGGGCGATCGTCCTGATCGGCGTGTTCTACCTGTTCACGCTGGTCCTGGGCTACGGCGCCGGTGCACTGGTCGGGCCGGACACGATCAAGAAGGCGCCGGGCGGGGTCAACTCCGCAGCCCCGCTGCTCGCGCTCGAACTGGGCGGGCCGGTGCTGCTGGGCCTGATCTCCGCGGTCGCCTTCGCGACGATCCTCGCGGTGGTCGCGGGCCTGACGATCACGGCGTCGGCCTCCTTCGCCCACGACGTCTATGCGAACGTTGTCAAGCGGGGCAAGACGTCGCCGGACTCCGAGGTCAAGGTCGCCCGGCTCACCGCGGTGGTGATCGGCGCGCTCGCGATCGGCGGCGGCATCCTGGCCAACGGGCAGAACGTGGCGTTCCTGGTCGCGCTGGCCTTCGCGGTCGCGGCGTCGGCGAACCTGCCGACGATCCTCTACTCGCTGTTCTGGAAGCGGTTCAACACCCAGGGCGCGCTGTGGTCGATCTACGGCGGCCTGGCCATCACGATCGTCCTGATCGTCTTCTCGCCGGCCGTGTCCGGCAAGAGCACGTCGATGATCAAGAGCGTCGACTTCGCCTGGTTCCCGCTGAGCAACCCGGGCATCGTCTCGATCCCGGCCGCGTTCATCCTGGGCTGGCTGGGCACGGTCCTGTCCAAGGAGCACGACGAGAAGAAGTACGCCGAGATGGAGGTCCGCTCCCTGACCGGCGCGGGCGCCGAGAAGGCCGTGTCCCACTGATTCCGCCGACCCCGAAGGCCGTCGCGAGGGTGTTCCCGATCCCCTCGCGGCGGCCTTCGGCCATTTCAGTACGGCAGCTTGCCCTGCGCGACGCCCGCGAGAGTGGTTTCCAGCTGCTTCCGGATGTACTGCCAGAGCCCACCGCCCAGCGAAATCCTCGCCACCCCCAGATCGGCGAGGCCGTCCAGACCGGGGCTGCCCGGCCACGCGGCCGTGTTGACCGCACCCCCGGTTCCCCGCACGAACTCCGCGATCAGCTCCGGCGTCCGGAGGTGGATCGGGTAGACGCAGTCGGCGCCTGCTTCGAGGTAGGCCTTCGCCCGGGCGACGCCTGCTTCGAGCGCTTCTTTCGGATCCACGCCGCGGAAGGAGTCGACCCGGGCGTTGATCAGCAGGCCGTCGCCCGCCGCCGCGCGGAGGGCGGCGATCCGGGCCGCCTGCTCGTCGACCGGCCGGACGTCGCCGGTCGCGTGGTCGGTGTCCTCGAAGTTGCAGCCGACGGCGCCGGCGTCGAGCAGCCGGCCCGCCAGTTCGGCGCCGGACAGGCCGTAGCCCGACTCGGCGTCGACGGTGACCGGGACGCCGACCGCCTTCGCGATCCGCGCGGCGGCGGCGAACATCTCGGCCGCGGGCGCCTGCTCGCCGTCGGGGAAGCCGAGCGCGGCCGCCACGGCGACCGAGCTGGTCGCGATGGCGGGGAACCCGGCGGCCTCGACGAGCTTCGCGGTGTCGGCGTCCCAGGCGTTCGGCAGCACCAGCGGCTTGCCGGGGACGTGCAACGCCCTGAGCGCGGCGGCGGTCACGCGTCCCGCTTCGGCAACGGCGTGTGGCTGGTGATGGTCATCCGGTTCCAGCTGTTGATGGCGATGATCTCCCACGCGACCGCTTTGTACTGGTCCTCGGTGAACACCTTCGCGGCCTGCTCGTAGACGTCGTCGGGCACGGCCTGCGTCGCGGACAGCTTGGTCATCGCTTCGGTGAGGGCGAGGGCGGCCTGCTCCTGCTCGGTGAACAGGTCGGTCTCGCGCCAGCCGTCGAGCACGAACAGCCGCCGCGGCGACTCGCCCAGCTCGAGCGCGTCGCGGGAGTGCATGTCGAGGCAGTACGCGCAGCCGTTGATCTGCGACGCGCGGGTCTTCACCAGTTCCAGCAGCTTGGGGTCGAGCCCCGCGTTGGCGCCGGCCTTGTTCACTTCGGCCTGCAGGTTCGCCATCGCCTGGTACAGCTCGGGAGCGCCCCCGAGCCCGATTCGCTTGGTCATGCCGTCCACGCTAGTGCGAACTGGTCCACGGGTATGGTCCAGTCACATGACGGAATCGTGGTCCAGTTCCGGGCTCGACGTCCACCTCGGCTGGCAGCCTTCGACGGGCCGGAGCGGGCTCGCGGCGGCGATCCGCGCGGCCATCCGGGACGGCCGGTGGCAGGCGGGCGCGGCGGTGCCCTCCACCCGGTCGCTGGCCCACGACCTCGGGGTCGCCCGCGGGACGGTCACGCGCGTGTACGCCGATCTCGCCGCCGAGGGGTACCTGCGCACGGCCCAAGGCGCGCCGACCCGGGTGGCGACGGCGGGTTCGCTGCCCCAGTCCGCGCCGCGGCAGGTCCCGCGCGACCCGGCGCCGCGCTGGGACCTGCGGCCGGGCCGGCCGGACCTGACGGCGTTCCCGCGGCAGGCGTGGCTCACCGCCACCCGCCGGGCCCTGCTGCGGACGCCGGCGTCGGCGTTCGGCTACGAGTCGGAGCTGGGCGCGCCGGAGCTGCGCGACACCCTCGCCGGCTACCTGGCCCGAGCCCGCGGGGTGGTCGCCGACCCGGCGCGGATCGTGGTGTGCCACGGGTATTCGCACGCCATCGCGGTGGTGTCCCGGGCGCTTTCCGGCCTGGGCGTCGGCGAGATGGCGTTCGAGAACCCTTCGCTGGGCATGTACCGGTCGATCGCGGCGGCGCAGGGCCCGCGGATCGTCGGCGTGGACGTCGACGGGCACGGCCTCGACGTGTCCGCTTTGGACAGTCCGGCGGTGGTCGTGACCCCGGCGCACCAGTACCCCACCGGCGTCACGCTGGCCCCGCCGCGCCGGGCGGCGCTGGCCCGCTGGGCGAGCGAGTCGGGGGCGTTCGTGCTCGAGGACGACTACGACGGCGAGTTCCGCTTCGACCGCCAGCAGGTCGGGGCGTTGCAGGCGCTCGCGCCGGAGCGGGTGGTGTACGCGGGTACGGCCAGCAAGACGCTCGCCCCGGCTCTCCGGCTCGCGTGGCTGGTCCTGCCGCGGTCGCTGGTGGAGCCGGTCCGCGCGGCGATCGCCGACAGCGGCTCGCGTCCGGCGGTGCTGAACCAGCTGGCGCTGGCCGAGCTGATCGACTCGGGTGCCTACGACCGGCACGTCCGCCGCAGCCGCGCGGAGTACCGCTCGCGCCGCACCCGGCTGTTGGCGGCGCTGCCGGATTCCGTGCGCCCGCACGGCATCGCGGCGGGCCTGCACCTGCTGCTGATGCTCCCCCCGGACGGCCCATCGGAGGCCACGGCGCTGGCGGCCTGCCACCGCCGCGCGATCGGCATCGAGGGCCTGGCCGGCCACTGGATGACCCCCGACGGCCCCGGCGGCCTGATCGTCGGCTACGCGGCCACCCCGAAGCACGCCTTCGCCGGCGCAACCCGAAACCTGGTGGAGGCCCTAGCCGAAATCACCCCCTGACCCACCCCGCCACCCCAAGTCCCGCCCCAACAACACGAGCCCCGCCCCCAATCACGCGAGTTCCGCCCCCAATCACACGAGTCCCGCGCCCAATCACGCGAGTTCCGTCCCCAATCACGCCAATCCCGCCCCCAATCACGCGAACCGACCGCCCGCCTACGTGAGTCGACCCTCCAATCACGCGAGTCGACCTCCCAATCACGTGTGATGCACCTCCAATCACACGCGCTGCCCCCTCAATCACGCATGAGGGCCGCCCCATCCCGAGCGATACCCCGCCAAGCACGTGATGTCCGCGGGCCGCCCCACCGGAGCGGCCCGCGACCACCGTCAGAACCAGCAGTCCGGCCGGACCCGCAGCAGTTCCGTGCGCAGCACCGGCGTGCCGTCGACCGGCGCGGGGTCCTCCGCGGTCGGCTGGATCCCGCCGGCCGCGACCTTGTCCAGGGTCTTCAACCCTTCCGCACCGACCGTGCCGAACACCGTGTAGTTCGGCCGCAGCGCGGAATCGCCGTACACGACGAAGAACTGCGAACCATTCGTGTCCGGCCCCGCGTTGGCCATGGCGAGCAGGCCGCGCGCGTAGACGCGCCGGGCGCCGGTCGGGTCGGTCGGCGCCGGCGGCAGGTCCACCGGCAATTCGTCCTTGTACTTGTAGCCCGGCCCGCCCTCGCCGGTCGCCGTCGGGTCACCGCACTGCAGCACCTTCAACGTCGGGTACGCGGTCAGCCGGTGGCACACCGTGTGGTCGTAGAACCGGTGCCGGGCCAGGTGCAGGAAGCTCTGCACGGTGCACGGCGCCTTCGCGCGGTCCAGCCGCAGCGGCAGCGCGCCCTGGCTGGTCGGGATGGCGACGTCGACCTTGCCGTGGCTCGGCGTGTGCCGCGGGTCGGGCGGCAGCGGCACCGGCCGCGCGGGCGGTTCGTCCGGGGTTTCGGTGTACTGGCAGGGCCCGTGGGTCGTTTTCGACGGTGGCGCGTCGGCCGCCGTGGCGACGCCGTTCCCGGCCACGAACAACGCGCCCGCCGCCAGCGCGGTGAGAAGTGTCTTCTTCATTCTGCACGCCCTCCCAGTGATCGCCCGGTTCCGGAGCGCCCCGCAGTCTAGGGCCCGCCACCGACAGCCAGAACCCGCGAAAGTCGCCCCTGTCAGTCCATCGGGTGAACCTCGGCGCCCGCACCCCGGAAATTGTCGGACCCCCGGCGCACGATGGTCAGCACGCGGCAAAGCGCCGTCCGGCGAAGGAGGCACGACATGACGAGAACCGTTGGCACAGCAGGAATCCGGCAGCTTCTGCAGGCGGCGCTGAGGTTCCTGCGCGCCGTACCGGGGGCCGGCCGGAGGACACCGGACGCCGCAGTCGTAGCGCCGCGGCAACGGAAAGCGGTGAGCGAGCGCCCCCGCCACGACCGGTCAAGAGCCGCGCCGGAAAGACGCCAGCGCGATCAGGAAGGTCAGCACGATTCCCGCGGCGATGGCGAACACCGCCGCCCGGATCCCGCTGCCGGTCGCGAGCCGCAGCATCTCGTCGTCCAGCCCGTGAGCGCCGGCGGTGGTGTTGGCGATGAGGACGAGCACCGCGAGCCCGGCCGCCGCACCCACGCCGGAACCGGTGGTGACGATCCCCGAGGCGACACCCTGCCGGTGGGCGGGCACCCCCGTCGCCGCGGCGATGTACATGGCCGTGAAGACCATCCCGTCGCCGATGCTGACCGCGATCAGACCGGGCACCAGCCCGGCGTACGAGCCGTCCGGCGTGAGCGCGAACCCGAGCAAGCACGTGCCCACGGCGCCGGTGGCGAGCGCGCCGAGCAGGGTGCGCCGCATCCCCATCCGGGTCACCACGGAGCCGGCCAGCACCGAGCCGGTGACCACGACCACGGTCGGCAGCAGGAACCCGAGCCCGGTGGCCAGGGCGTCGTAGCCCCACACGTCCTGGAAGTAGATCGACATGAAGTACAGCAGCGATCCGAAGGTGGCCGTGAACATGAACGCGACCACCAAGGCCAGAACGAGGCCCGGGGTGCGCGGCAGGCCGCGGGGCAGCAGCGGGTCCGCGCTGTGCCGCTCGATCACCGCGAAGGCCCCGAGCAGCAAGGCTCCCGCGGCCAGGGCGGCCACGATCCCGGGCGAACCCCACCCCGCATCGGGCCCACGGACCAGCGCGAACGCCAGCGAGGTCACCGCGCCGGTGACGCTGAGCGTGCCGGCCAGGTCGAATCGCCGTCGCACCTCGGGCCGCCGGTCGGCGGCGATGAGCGCGAACGCCGGCACGATCGCGAAACCGGCCAGCGGAACGTTGACGAAGAACACCGCCCGCCACCCGAGACCCTGCGTGAGCACGCCTCCCAGCAGCACGCCGATGACCAGGCCGGCGGCCCCGGCTCCGCCCCACACGCTCAGCGCGCGGTTGCGGTCGCGTCCCTCGGCGAAGGTCGTGTTGATGATGGCCAGGGTGCTGGGAAAGACCAGCGCGCCGCCCAGGCCCTGAAGCGCGCGGCCGGCGAGCTGCCACAGCGGCACCGTGGCCAGTCCCCCGATCACCGAAGCGACCGCGTAAAGCGCCAGCCCGGCCACCAGCATCCGGCGCCGGCCGAGCAGGTCCGCGGCCCGCCCGCCGAACAGGAGGAACCCGCTGGAGGCGATCGCGTACGTGCTGATCACCGCCTGGAGGGTCTGGGCCGAGTACCCCAGGTCCCGGCCGATCTCGGGCAACGCGACCACGACGATGTACTGGTCGAGGGAAACGATCAGCATCGCGAACGCCAGCAACGCCAGTAGCGCGCCGCGGCTGCCGTGGCGCACCACCGCCGACTCCACGGAGGTCAGCCTCGGTTCGAACAGCATGAGTGCCTCCCGCTCGTCGCCACTGGTCGATGCTGAACTGTACGCCTCAGTTCATATGAACTCAACAGTTCAGTTCAGGCGGCCGGTATGCTGCGTGCATGACGGACACGCGACGGCGCACGCCCACCGGCGAGCGCGCCGACCTCAAGCGCCGGGCGATCGTGGAGGCCGCGCGCGAGGTTTTCCTCGCTCGCGGTTTCGAAGCCGGGATCGACGTCATCGCGCACCGGGCCGACGTGTCGAAGGTGACGATCTACAACCACTTCGGCAGCAAGAACGAGTTGTTCCACGCCGTCATCCACGACGCCCTCAAGGAGGCACTCCAGCAGTCGACGTCGGCTCTCGAGCAGAGCCTGGCCGAATCCGAGGACATCCGGGAAATCCTCGTGCAGACAGCGCGGGGATGGGTGGCCGGGATGGCGCAGCCCCGGGTGCTCGCGCTGCGCGCGCTCGTCGCGAGCGAAGCACAGCGGTTCCCCGAGCTCGGCCAGGCGTGGAAAGCCAACGGCCCGGACCTGACGTCCGCCATCCTGACCCAGGAGTTCCGCAAGCGGATCGAGGGCGGCGAGCTCGACATCCCCGACATCGAGCTGGCACTGATCCAGCTCTACGCCCTCGTCCTCTACCCCCACTTCACCCACGCCGCCTACGGCGAGCAGATCGGAGAGAAGCGCACCGACGACCTCATCGGCCGTGGCGTGGACATGTTCCTCGCCTACTACTCGGCCAAAGGACGAAGCGCACCGCCGGACGCTTGCGCTAGCTCCGCAAGTCCGTGATCAGTTCGTCGGCCGCGGCGAACGGATCGAGCTCGCGCGCCACGACCCGCTCGGCGACCCCGGCGAGCCGTCCCCCGCCGCGCAGGTCGACGAGCTCGGCCCGCAACCGCCGGAGGGCGATGGCCTCGACCTCGTCGCGGGCCCTGGCCACCCGGCGCCGGCCCAGCTCGTCGTGCTCGACCAGCCAGGCGTGGTGCGCGGCCAGTGCTTGCACGACCTCGTCCACTCCCTCGCCCTTCGCCGCGACGGTCCGCACGATCGGCTGGCGCCAGCTCGGTCCGCGGATCTCCCGCCGGGCAAGCGAAATCATCTGCTTGAGGTCGTGCACCGTGGCGTCGGCGCCTTCGCGGTCTGCCTTGTTGACGACGAAGACGTCGGCGATCTCCAGCACGCCGGCCTTCGCGGCCTGGATGCCGTCGCCCATGCCCGGGGCGAGCAGCACCACCGTGGTGTCGGCCAGTTTCACGACGTCCACTTCGGACTGTCCGACGCCGACGGTCTCGATCAGCACTACGTCGAAGCCGGCCGCGTCCAGCACGCGCACCGCTTGCGGGGTCGCCCACGAGAGCCCGCCGAGGTGCCCGCGTGTGGCCATCGAGCGGATGAACACGCCGGGGTCGGTGGCGTGCTCGGTCATCCGGATCCGGTCGCCCAGCAGTGCTCCGCCCGAAAACGGCGACGACGGGTCGATGGCGAGGACCCCGACCCGCTTGCCTTCCGCGCGTAACGCGGTGAGCAGCGCCGACGTCGAAGTCGACTTGCCGACACCGGGCGGTCCGGTGAGCCCGACGACGCGGGCTCGCCCGGTGTGCGGGGTCAGCGCCCGCGCGATCTCCGCGACGCGGGGGTGGGCGTCCTCGACGAGCGACAGCAGCCGCGCGACGGCGCGGGGTTGCCCGTCCCGCGCGCGGCCGACGAGGTCGTCGAGGTCGAGTGGGCCGGCCACTTACGCGGACGGCACCCGCAGCAGCAGGGCGTCGCCCTGGCCGCCGCCACCGCACAAGGCAGCCGCGCCGAGCCCGCCGCCGCGGCGGCGCAGCTCGTGGATCAGGTGCACGGCGAGCCGGGCACCGGAGGCGCCGATCGGGTGGCCGAGGGCGATCGCGCCGCCGTTGACGTTGACCTTCTCGGGGTCGAGGCCGAGCTTCTCGGTCGAGACGAGCCCGACCGCGGCGAAGGCTTCGTTGATCTCGACGAGGTCGAGCGCGTCGGCGGTCAGGTTCGCCTTCGCCAGCGCGGCGAGGATGGCGTTCGACGGCTGCTCGTGCAGGCTCGCGTCGGGCCCGGCGACGACACCGTGCGCGCCGATTTCGGCGAGCGGCGTGATGCCGAGCTCCTCGGCCTTCGCCTTGCTGGCCACGATGACCGCGGCTGCGCCGTCGGAGATCTGCGAGGCCGAGCCCGCGGTGATGGTGCCGTCGGAGGCGAAGGCGGGGCGCAGCTTGGCGAGGCCTTCGGCGGTGGTGTCGGCGCGGACGCCCTCGTCGGTGTCGAAGACGACCGGGTCGCCCTTGCGCTGCGGGATGGAGACCGGCGCGATCTCGTCGGCGAAGTAGCCGTTCTTGATCGCCTCGGCGGCGCGCTGGTGGGAGCGGGCGGAGAACGCGTCCTGCTGCTCGCGGGTGACGCCGTAGCGGGAGTTGTACTTCTCCGTCGAGGAGCCCATGGCGACCTGGTCGAAGGCGCAGAAGAGACCGTCGTAGGCCATGTGGTCGACGAGGGTGGTGTCGCCGTACTTGAAGCCGGAGCGGGACTTCGGCAGCAGGTGCGGCGCCTGGGTCATCGACTCCTGGCCGCCGGCGACGACGAGGTCGAACTCGCCGGCGCGGATGAGCTGGTCGGCGAGCGCGATGGCGTCGAGGCCGGAGAGGCAGACCTTGTTGATCGTCAGCGCGGGCACGCTCATCGGGATGCCCGCGGCGACCGCGGCCTGGCGGGCCGGGATCTGGCCGGCGCCGGCGGTCAGCACCTGGCCCATGATCGTGTACTGGACCGCGTCCGGGGAAACCCCGGCGCGCTCGAGGGCCGCCTTGATCGCGACCCCGCCCAGCTGAGCGCCCGTGAAGTCCTTGAGGGAGCCCAGCAGGCGCCCGATCGGCGTACGGGCGGCACCCAGGATCACGGAACCGGACACGGCGTCCTCCAAGCATCGGCGCATGGGCAGTTTTCCCGACCATACCCGGGAGCAGGGCTTCTTGATGGAGCCAGTGTGAGGCGGGGCACGCGACGATTCCGCCTCGCCGCGGCGCGCGAGCCCCCTATCCTGCGTCCATGAATGACGCCCTGCGGCCGTTCGTGACGGCCATCGACCACGTCGGCATCGCGGTCCCGGACCTGGACGCGGCCATCGAGTTCCACCGCGCGCACTTCGGCCTGGAGGTCGCGCACGAAGAGGTGAACGAGGAGCAGGGGGTACGCGAGGCGATGCTGCGCGCCCCGGGCACGGCGGGCACGGAGACGCAGATCCAGCTGCTGGCCCCGCTGCGCGAAGACTCGGCGATCGGCAAGTTCCTGACGAAGAGCGGCCCGGGGCTGCAGCAGCTGGCCTACCGCGTGTCCGATGTGGACGCCGCGGCCGCGGCCCTGCGCGAAAAGGGCCTGCGCATGCTGTACGAGGCGGCGAAGAGGGGCACCTCCAACAGCCGGGTGAACTTCGTCCACCCGAAGGACGCGGGCGGAGTACTGGTGGAGCTGGTGGAACCGGCAAAGGACGCACCGGCGCACTGAGCTCGGCCGACCCGTTCGGCCGCAAGCACTCCGCCGGCGGTTCGGCGCCGAGCCGCGCGCCCACGCCAAGAATCGGGCGGGTGGGCGGCCGGTCCGAGCCGGGCGGACGGGCGGCGAATACACCGGCGAGCGCCGGCCGCTGGCGGGGCGGGGTAGGCGCGGGCACGCCTAAGCACGCACGTGCCCGACGGCCAAGAGTCCACTGGCGCAGGCGCGCGCTCGGCGAGCCAGGCGCACCCCGGCTGGCCAAGGGGGCACGACCAGCCCAGCGGACGCAACCCGGCCAAGCCCGCGCGCCCCAGCCCGAGCCCGGGCGCCCCGCCTGAGCCCACGGCCCAGCCCAGCTCTGCCCGCGACCCAGCCAAACCCGCGCGCCCAGCCCGAGCCCACGCCCCCAGGCCAGCTCAGCCCAGGCCCGGCCAAACTCGCTCGCCCAGCCCGAGCCCGCGCGCCCAGCCGAACCCGCGGCCCCAACCCAGCTCAGCCCGCAACCCAGCCAAACCCGCGCGCCCAGCCCAAGCCCACGCCCCCAGCCCGGTCCAGCTCAGCCCACGCCCGGCCAAACCCGCGCGCCCAGCCCGAGCCCGCGCGCCCAGCCGAACCCGCGCGCCCAGCCGAACCCGCGGCCCCAACCCAGCTCAGCCCGCAACCCAGCCAAACCCGCGCCCCCAGCCCAGCTCAGCCCGCGCCCGGCCAAACCCGCTCGCCCCACCGAGCCCGCGCCCAGCCCGGCCCCGCGCCCCAGCCAAGCCCGCGCGCCCCCACGCCGAAGCGAGCCGGGCTAAGCGGGGGCGGCCTTGGAGGCCAAGGCGTCGGCGATGAACGTCAACTCGCCGTCGAACTCCGCGGGGAGGTCGTCTTCCGAATGGCGGGCCGTTGCGTGGCGGTGGCTCACTGCGCGGGCCAGCAAGCCCGACGCCCGGTCCACGTCGGCCGATGGCAACCCGCCGCCCGTTGCCGCCATGATCACCGCTCGGACCTGGCGGACCAAGACCTGGAAGCGGTCGTGCAGCGCGTCGCGGACCACGTGGTGGGTGTCGGCCTCGCGCCACAACAGGTGGGAGAGCCCCAGCGATCTGCTGAACCGGTGGTCCAGTTCGCGGACCAGGCGGCGCAGGCTGGCCGCCAGGTCGCCCGGGACCACCACCCCCGCCGGCTCGATGCGCTCGTCGGGCAACCTTGCGACGAGCGCCGTGAGCAAGTCCGACTTGTGGCGGAAGTAGTAGTGCACCAGCCCCTTCGGCACGCCCGCCTGCTCCGCTATGCGCGAGGTCGGGGTGGCGTCGAAGCCGGACTCGGCGAAGAGCGCCTCGGCGGCGCGCAGGATGCGCTCCTTCGCCGAATCCTCGGTCATTCCCGTGCCTCCTCCGTCAGTGCTGCCCGGCCGTGCGGTGCGCGGCGTTCGCGACCGGCATCGCTGCCGCGCCGGCGATGACCGTCAGCACCCCGGCGATCCAGGACGTCCAGGATGCGCCGTTGAACTCCGTGTACCCCATCACCCACGGCGCGATGAAGAGCAGCACGCCGAGCGCGATCTGGATGCCTTCGCCGTAGACCATGCCCGGCATCGCCAGCGAAACCAGGCCGTCGAGTGCGATCAGCGCGCCCAGGACGACCATCGTCCACATCGCGGTCGTGTCCGTGCTCAGCCAAAGGGGTGAAAGAGCGGCGACCACCCCGATGACGACCTCGGCCCAGTCATGGGGCCGGGTCCACGCGCGCGTAGAGACTTCACTCATTCGTGCTCACCTCCGTCGGTGAAACTGCTGGTCGGGTGGGTGTACCCAGCGCCGATGATCCGCTTGACTGGCCAACCGGTCAAGGGCGGCCCCGCACGGTTCGGCGTGTAATCGTGCTGTCCGTCTCGTACAGTTGTGGTCGCGTGTTACCGGCGAGTAATTTCTGCCGCCAACGCCCCCATCTCCGCGGAGGAACCGATGACGCAGCTCGGCGAGATCCAGCAGGCCATCCTGACCGGCGAGTTCGGCGCGGTCGGCTCGTTGCCCGTCCCCGAGAGCTACCGCGGGGTGACCGTGCACGCCGACGAGGTCGACATGTTCGAGGGCCTCGAGAGCCGGGACAAGGACCCCCGCAAGTCACTGCACGTCGACGACGTCCCGGTGCCGGAGCTCGGGCCCGGTGAAGCGCTGGTCGCGGTGATGGCGAGCGCCATCAACTACAACACCGTGTGGACGTCGATCTTCGAACCGATCCCGACGTTCAAGTTCCTGAAGAAGTACGGGAAGCTCTCGCCGCTGGCCAAGCGGCACGACCTGCCGTACCACGTCGTCGGCTCGGACCTGTCCGGCGTCGTGCTGCGGACCGGCGTCGGCGTCCACAACTGGAAGCCGGGTGACGAGGTCGTCGCGCACTGCCTGAACGTCGAGCTCGAGAGCCCGGACGGGCACAACGACACGATGCTCGACACCGAGCAGCGGATCTGGGGCTTCGAGACCAACTTCGGCGGCCTCGCCGAGATCGCGCTGGTCAAGGCCAACCAGCTGATGCCGAAGCCGGACCACCTGACCTGGGAAGAGGCCGCCTCCCCCGGGCTGGTCAACTCGACCGCCTACCGCCAGCTCGTCTCGCGCAACGGCGCCGACATGAAGCAGGGCGACGTCGTCCTGATCTGGGGCGCTTCGGGCGGCCTCGGCTCCTACGCGACGCAGTACGCGCTGAACGGCGGCGCCATCCCCGTGTGCGTCGTGTCCAGCCCCGAGAAGGCGGCGATCTGCCGGAAGCTCGGCGCCGAGCTGATCATCGACCGCAGCGCCGAGGGCTACAAGTTCTGGAAGAACGACGCCGAGCAGGACCCGAAGGAGTGGCAGCGCTTCGGGGCGAGGATCCGCGAGCTGACCGGCGGCGAGGACCCGGACATCGTCTTCGAGCACCCGGGCCGGGAGACCTTTGGCGCGTCCGTCTACGCCGCGCGCAAGGGCGGCACGATCGTCACGTGCGCTTCGACGTCGGGGTACATGCACCAGTACGACAACCGCTACCTGTGGATGAACCTGAAGCGGATCATCGGCTCCCACTTCGCGAACTACCGCGAGTCGTGGGAGGCGAACCGGCTGATCGCGAAGGGGCTGATCCACCCGACGCTGTCGAAGACCTACTCGCTCGAGGAAACCGGGCAGGCCGCGCTGGACGTGCACCGCAACGCCCACCAGGGCAAGGTCGGCGTGCTCGCGCTCGCCCCGCAGGAAGGCCTCGGCGTCCGAAACGAAGAGAAGCGCGCGAAGCACCTCGCCGGCATCAACGCGTTCCGCGGCGCCTGAACCACTTCCACGCCGGGAGCGGCCCCGCTCCCGGCGTCGGGAACCCCCGGAAAACCGCCCGATTCCGGCGGTTCCTTTCACCGCGGCAGACGACGCGTTCGGCGCACCGCCCGGGTGCTCACCCTTCCGTGACCCGGCTGCGGCTACGGTAGGCCCCATGAGCCTTGGCGATGAACGGGAGCTTGTGCCGCTGGGAGCCGGCTTCGACGTGGCGAAGCGCGGGTACAGCCGAGCGCAGGTCGACGAGCACCTCGAACGGCTGGACGCCGACCTGAAGATGCTCACCGCGGATCGGGACGCCGCCATCGCGCAGGCGGGCGACCTCGCCCGCCAGCTGGAGATCGCGCGCGGCGAGATCGCGGACCTGCGCGGGCAGGTCGACCGGCTGGCCCAGCCGCCGACGAGCGTCGAAGGCCTGTCCGAACGGCTGCAGCGCATGTTGCGCCTGGCGCAGGACGAATCCGCCGACACCCGCGCCCGCGCCGAAGCCGAGGCCGGGCACATCCGGGCCAAGGCCGAGACGGACGCGAGCGCCATGCGCGCCCGCTACGAGCAGCTGCTCACCGAGCTCGACCTGCGGCGCAAGGAGATGGAGGCGGAGCACCGCAAGGTGCTCGAGGACGCCCGCGCGGAGGCCAAGAAGATCACCGACGAGGCCGAGGCGGAGCGCAAGCGCCTCGACACCGAGTCCTCGGACCGCCGCACCAAGGTCGAAGAGGACTTCGAGATCGCGATGGCCTCGCGCCGCACCGAGGCGATGCGGGTGCTGGCCGAGCAGGAGGCGGCGAGCAAGGCCGAAGCCGCGCGGCGCGTCCAGGAAGCCACGCAGGACGCCGCCGACATCCGCGCGAAGGTCCTCGAAGAGGAGAAGGCCGCGAAGGCCGACATCGACCGCCGTCAGCGGGAGTCGGTCGCGGAGGCGAACAAGCGCCGTCAGGACTCGATCACCGAGGCCAACGCCCGGCTCGCGGAGGCCGCCGACGAGGCGCGGCGCCGCGTGACGTCGGCCACGGAGGAATCCAACCGGCGGATCACCCAGGCGAACGAGCGGGTCGACGCGCTGCGCAAGGTGCGCGGCGGGCTGGCCGAGCAGGTGCGCGCGGCGCGGGCGGTGCTGGCCGAGGCGCACACCGTCCTCGGCGACGACGTGAAGGTGCCCGCCGAGGTCAAGACCGACCTGGTCACGGACGAGAAGCCGGACGCGGTGGACGACACCGAGAAGACGGTCCGGGTCTCCGACGTCGAGGAGACGATCCGGATCCGCGTCTCCGACGTGCCGAAGCCGAAGCCCGGGGCCAAGCCTGCGGCCAAACCGGCTCCGAAACCCGCCTCCAAACCGGCGGCGAAGCCGGCTCCCCGGGCAAGCGGAGCGCAGAAAGCGACTGGCGAGTAACCTTCCACCCGACACGGGCGCGGACGAGCCTGCACGGCCGGTACCGACCGGCTATCGTCCCTGCTCACGCGGGATCACCTGGAGGTTTTGCGCATGGGTGCGGCATATCGGACCGTGGTGGTGGGCACGGACGGCTCGGAGTCCTCGTTCGCGGCGGTGGACCGCGCGGCGGCGGTGGCCGGCGACGCGGGCGCCACGCTCGTCATCGCGTGTGCGTACTACCCGGCGAGCAAGTCCGACGTCGACAAGGCCCAGGACGTCCTCGGCGAGGAGGCCTACCAGGTCGTCGGCTCGGCACCGGCCGAGGACACGCTGCAGTCGGCACGGGACCGGGCGACGCGCGCGGGTGCGGAGAAGATCGACACCGTCGCGGTGAAGGGCGACCCGGTCGACTCGCTGCGCAAGGTCGTGCACGAGCGCGAGGCCGACCTGCTGGTGGTCGGCAACCGCGGGCTGAACACGATCGCCGGCCGGATCCTGGGCTCGGTGCCGTCCGAGGTGGCCCGCAAGTCCGGCGTGGACGTGCTCATCGTCCACACGACCTGACGTGACCGATCCGAGCGAGGAGCTTCAGCAGCGGCTCGAACGCGTCCTGCTCGGCGGCAGGCGGAAGTACACCCGGCTCGAAGTGGCGGAGAAGGCCGGCGTGCCCGACGAGCGGTCACGCCGGCTCTGGCGCGCGCTGGGGTTCGCGACCGTGCGCGACGACGAGGTCGTCTTCACCGACGCGGACGTCGAGGCGATGCGGACCGCCGATCAGCTGGTGCAGTCGGGGCTGATCGACCCGAGCATCGAGGTCTCGGTGACGCGCGCGCTCGGCCAGCACCTGTCGCGGCTGGCCGAGTGGCAGGTCGACATGCTCTGGGAGCTGATCAAGCAGCAGCCGGAGCTGGGCCGCAGCGAACGCCAGGTGACCCGCCTGGTCGACGGGCTGCTGCCGGAGCTGGAGCGGGTGCAGAACTTCGTCTGGCGCCGCCACCTGGCGGCGTACGCGGGGCGGGCGTTCGCGGCCTCGGACGAGCACCTGGAGACCCGCACCGAGGTGGTCGGGTTCGTCGACATGGTGGGCTACACGCGGCTGACGCGCCAGATCGGCGAGGACGAGCTGAGCCGGGTCCTCGACGCGTTCGAGACCGTGGCGACGGAGGTGATCGCCGAGCACCACGGCCGGGTGGTGAAGATGATCGGCGACGAGGTCCTGTTCGTGGCGGACGCCCCGGTCGACGCGGCGGAGATCGCCTTGACGCTGACCGAGCGCACCTCGGCGGACGAGACGTTGCCGGCGGTCCGCGCGGGCATGGCCTCGGGCCGGATCCTGTCGCGGTTCGGCGACGTGTACGGCTCGGTGGTCAACCTGGCGGCCCGCCTGACCTCGGTGGCCCGCCCGGGCACGATCCTGGTCGACCGCGAGCTGGCCGCGGAGCTGGCGGAGGAGAAGGCGTACGAGCTGCGCGCCCGCAGGCCGGTGACGGTCCGGGGCTACAACCGCCTCCGCCCGGCCGCGCTGCGCCGGGCGAGCGAAGCCCCGACGGGGATGTTCGCCAGTTCCCAGCAACTGGCGGCGGAGATGCTGGGCCTGGCGGGGCCGGAGGAGCGCGGCCCGCAGCCGGAGGACCAGGTGACGGAGATCCCGGAGCCGAGGCCCCGTCGCCGGCGGCGCCGCAAGCTCTGATCAGGCGTCGAAGTCCACCGTGAGCGTCTCCGAGACCGGGTACGACTGGCACGTCAGCACGAACCCCGCCGCGATCTCCGCCTCCTCCAGCGCGAAGTTGCGCCGCAGGTCCACCTTTCCCTCCGTCACGCGCGCGCGGCACGTCCCGCACACCCCGCCCTTGCAGGCGAACGGCAGGTCCGGGCGGAACTTCTGCGCCCCGTCGAGCACCGATGACGAGCGCGGCAACGTCATCGGGGTCGACCGGCCGTCCAGGATCACCGATACCTCGGACGACTCGCCCGCCACCGCCGGGTCGAGGTGTTCCACCGGGGCCGGCGGGGTGTCCACGTAGAACAGCTCCTGGTGGATGCGCTCCCGCGGCACGTCCAGGGACGCCAGCAGCTCCTGTGCTCCCGACACCATCTCGAACGGGCCGCACAGCCACCAGTGGTCCACCGAAGACACCGGCACCAAAGTGGAAAACAGCGTGCGCAGCTTCGGGACGTCCAGGCGGCCCGTGAACAGCTCCGCCTCGCGGGGCTCGCGCGACAGCACGTGGATCAGCTCGAGCCGCGAAGGCGCGCTGTCCTTCAGGTCCGCCAGCTCGTCCGCGAACATCACCGTGTCCGTGCGGCGGTTTCCGTACAGCACCGTCACCGTTGCCGTCGACGAGCGCAGCAGCGAGGACACGATCGACAGCACCGGCGTGATGCCCGAACCCGCCGCGATCAGGACGTGGTGGCCGCCCTCCGAGAGGTCCGGGGTGAACGAACCCGTCGGCGGGGCCACCTCGATCGTGTCGCCCGGGCGGACTTCGTTCACCAGCCACGACGAGAAAAAGCCGTCCGGGACCAGGCGGACGCCCACCCGCGGTGGCGCGCCCGCCGGGGCGCAGATCGAGTACGACCGGCGCTCGTCGCGCCCGTCGATCGAGCGCCGCAACGTCAAGGACTGGCCGGCCTTGAAGGCGTACTCGGACGCCAGCGACGAAGGCACGTCGAACGTCACCGCGACCGCGTCGTCGCACAGCCGCTCGACCCCGGCCACCGTCAACTCGTGGAACCGCGCCACCTAAATCTCCTTGACGTGTTCGAACGGCTCGAGGCACGCGCGGCAGCGCCGCAGCGCCTTGCACGCCGTCGCGCCGAACCGGGACTGCTCTTCGGTGTCCGGGGAACCGCAGTGCGGGCAGCGGACCCGCGTCGCCGGCGCCGACAGCGTCAGCGGGATCGGGCCCGATCGCCGCGGTGCCGCACCCGGCGGGGCGATCCCGGCCGCGGCCAGTTTCTCCCGCCCCGACGGCGAAATCCAATCCGACGTCCACGCCGGTGACAGCTGCGTCCGGATCTCGACGTCCTCGAAGCCCGCCGAAACCAGCGCGTGCTCCAGGTCGTCGCGCATGGTGTCCATCGCCGGGCAGCCCGTGTACGTCGGCGTGATCGCGACGACCACGCGCCCTTCGGACTCGGACACCGAGCGCAGCACGCCCAGGTCCGCCAGGGTCAGCATCGGCAGCTCGGGGTCGGTGACCGTGGCGGCCACGGCCTCGGCGGTCACCATCGAGCGTCCGGCATCGCCCGGGCCACGCTCTGCAGCTCCGCCAGCAGGAACCCCATCTGCTCGGTGTGGACGCCGTCGCGGCCCGTCCGGCCCGAGACGCCCGCCAGCTCACCGGCCGAAGGCACCGAAAGCGTCGCGGCGGACAATGCCTGGTCGAGGACGAGATCGAACTCCGACCGCAGCGAAGCCGCGTCCACGAACTCCGTGGGGTGCGTGCGGAACAGCTCCCCCACGTACGGCCAGACCTCGTCCAGCCCCTCCTGCATCCGCGAGTGCGACAACGGCGTCCCGTCGCCGAGGCGGACCAGCCACTGCGCCGCGTAGTCGCGGTGGTAGGTCACCTCCTTGACGCCCTTGTCCGCGATCGCCGCCAGTACCGGGTCCACCGACGTCTCCGCCGACGTGCTCTTTCCCGCGGAGGCGGCATCGGACTCGAGCCGCTGCAGCAGCGCCAGCCGCCACGTCGAGAACACGAACAGGCGCGCGATCAGGTGCCCGAAGTGGCCGCCGCCCAGCTCCGCGAGCCGGACGTTGCGGAACTCGTGCTCCGCACGGAGGAAGGCGAGCGAGTCCTCCGAACGGCCGGAGCCGTCGGCCTTCCCGGCCCGCGCCAGCAGCAACCGCGCCTGGCCCAGCAGGTCCAGGGCGATGTTGGCGATGGCGACCTCGTCCTCCAGCTCGGGCGCGTTGGTGCACCACTCCTGCAGCCGGTGGGAGAAGATCAGCGCGTCGTCACCCAGCATCAGGCAGTACGCGGCCAGCCGCCCGGCGTCCACCCCGGACGGCACCGAAGTGTCCACTCCGGACAGTGGGTCGTCGAAGCCGGTGCCGAACGCCCAGCGGGCGTCGTTCTCCTCGGTGATGGCCTCGTACACGTTGTCGAAACTCATATGTGCGGCACATCCTCGGGGATGTCGTAGAACGTCGGGTGCCGGTACACCTTGTCGCCGCTGGGCGCGAAGAACGGGTCCTTCTCGTCCGGCGACGACGCCGTGATGTCCGCCGCGCGCACGACCCAGATCGACACGCCTTCGTTGCGGCGCGTGTAGAGGTCGCGCGCGTGGTGCAGCGCCATCTGGTCGTCGGCCGCGTGCAGCGACCCGACGTGCACGTGGTTCAGGCCGCGCTTGCCGCGGACGAACACCTCGTACAACGGCCAGTCGTGCTTGATCGGGCCCGGAGCCGCGGGGACGCCTTCCAGGGGGACGGCGCCGTGGCCGCCTTCGGCCGTCAGGTCGGTCACTTGTACTCCTTCTTCCCGGCGTGCGCGACGGCGGCTTCCCGCACCCAAGCGCCGTCTTCGTGGGCGCGGCGCCGGTGCGCGATCCGCGAAGCGTTGCAGGGCCCGTTGCCCTTCAGCACGTTCTTGAACTCGTCCCAGTCCACCGCGCCGAAGTCGTAGTGGCCGCGCTCGGCATTCCACTTCAGAGCAGGGTCCGGGAACGTGACGCCGAGGGCTTCGGCCTGCGGCACCGACATGTCCACGAACCGCTGCCGCAGCTCGTCGTTCGTGTGGCGCTTGATCTTCCACGCCATCGACTGCGCGGTGTTCGGCGAATCGGCGTCCGGCGGCCCGAACATCATCAGCGACGGCCACCACCAGCGGTTCACGGCCTCCTGGACCATTTCCCGCTGCTGTTCGGTGCCCTTCATCATGGTCATCAGCAGCTCGTAGCCCTGCCGCTGGTGGAAGGACTCCTCCTTGCAGATCCGGATCATCGCCCGCGCGTACGGCCCGTACGACGACCGGCACAGCGGCACCTGGTTGCAGATCGCCGCGCCGTCGACCAGCCAGCCGATCACGCCGACGTCGGCGAAGGTCAGCGTCGGGTAGTTGAAGATCGACGAGTACTTCTGCCGTCCGGTGATCAGCTTGTCGGTCAGGTCCGCGCGGTCCGCGCCCAGCGTCGCCGCGGCCGAGTACAGGTAGAGGCCGTGGCCGGCCTCGTCCTGCACCTTGGCCAGCAGGATCGCCTTGCGCCGCAGCGACGGCGCCCGGGTGATCCAGTTGCCTTCGGGCTGCATGCCGATGATCTCCGAGTGCGCGTGCTGCGCGATCTGCCGGATCATCGTCTTGCGGTAGCCCTCGGGCACCCAGTCGCGCGGCTCGATGCGCTGGTCGCGCTCGATCGTGTGCTCGAAGTGCGCTTCGAGAGCGGGTTCGGCCACGGCGGTCACGGCTGCTCCTTCGAAACCAGCGTCAGGACGTCGTACTTGGCCACGGACTCGCCGTCGGCGTTGGTGACGTCGGCGTCCCAGCGGACCTCGCCGTACTCCTGGTCGATCCGCGGGGTGATCTGCTTCGCGGTCAGCGTCACCGTCAGCGAGTCGCCGACCTTGACCGGGGTGAGGAAGCGGAGGTTCTCCAGGCCGTAGTTGGCCAGCACCGGGCCCGGCTCGGGCGAGACGAACAACCCTGCCGCGAACGAGACGACCAGGTACCCGTGCGCGACGATCCCGCCGAACAGCGGGTTCGCGGCCGCCGCTTCGGGGTCGGTGTGGGCGTAGAACGTGTCGCCGGTGAACTCGGCGAAGTGGTCGACGTCCTCCTGGGTGACCGTGCGCGGCCCGGCGACGACGGAGTCACCGATCTTCAGCTCGGCCAGGGACTTCCGGAACGGGTGGACGTCACCTTCGGTGCGCGGCGCGCCGGTGACCCAGCGGCCGGTGACGGCGCTGAGCACGGCGGGCGAACCCTGCACAGCGGTGCGCTGCATGTGGTGCAGGACCCCGCGGATGCCGCCCATTTCCTCGCCGCCGCCCGCGCGGCCCGGGCCGCCGTGGACCAGCTGCGGCATCGGCGAGCCGTGCCCGGTGGACTCCTTCGCGTCCTCGGCGTCGAGCACCAGCAGCCGGCCGTGGAACGGCGCCGCGCCCAGGACGACCTCGCGGACGAACTCCTTGTCCGCGCTGACGATCGACCCGGCGAGGCTGCCGCCGCCGCGCGCGGCGAAATCGACGACCTGTTCGGTGGACGTGTACGGCATCAGCGTCGAGACCGGGCCGAACGCCTCGACCTCGTGCGGCTCGGTTCGTTCCGGGTCGGCCTTGAGCAGCACCGGCGAGATGAAGGCGCCGCGCTCGGCGTCGGCGTCCACGACCTCGACGCGCTCGGGGTCGCCGAACACGACGCTCCCGGCGTCCAGCAGCGCCTTCAGCGACCGCCGGACCTCCTCGCGCTGCTCCAGGCTGGCCAGCGCGCCCATCCGGACGCCTTCGGCCGTGGGGTTGCCGACGGTCACCTTCGCGAGCCGCGCGGAAGCGGCCTCGGCGACGTCGTCCAGCAAGGCGGCGGGGACGAACGCGCGGCGGATCGCGGTGCACTTCTGGCCGGCCTTGACCGTCATCTCCGTGGTCAGCTGCTTGACGAAGAGGTCGAACTCGGCCGTCCCGCGCACCGCGTCCGGGCCGAGGATCGAGCAGTTCAGCGAGTCGGCCTCGGCGTTGAACCGGACGGCGTTGCGGATGATCACCGGGTGCGCCCGCAGCTTCTGGGCGGTCGACGCCGAGCCGGTGAAGGACACCAGGTCCTGCGCGGTGACGTGGTCCAGGAGGTCGCCGACGCTGCCGGCGACGAACTGCAGCGACCCCTCGGGCAGGATCCCCGACTCGATGATCAGCTCGACCAGCCGCGCGGTCAGGTAGGCCGTCGAGCTGGCCGGCTTCACCAGGGTCGGGACCCCGGCCAGGAACGCGGGCGCGAACTTCTCCAGCGGACCCCACACCGGGAAGTTGAACGCGTTGATCTGGACGGCGACGCCGCGCAGCGGGGTCGCGATGTGCTGGGCGACGAACGTGCCCCCGCGCGAGAGCGGCTCGACGGCACCCTCGACGTAGACGGTGTCGTTCGGCAGCTCGCGCTTGCCCTTCGAGCCGTAGCTGAACAGGACGCCGATGCCGCCGTCGATGTCGAACTTCGAGTCACCCAGGGTCGCGCCGGTGCGAGCGGAGAGTGCGTAGAGCTCTTCGCGGTGCTCGCGCAGGTGCGAGGCCAGGGCCTTGAGCAGGGCCGCACGCTGGTGGAACGTCAGCTCGCGCAGCGCCGGGCCACCGACCGTGCGGCCGTATGCCAGCGCCGCCGCGAAGTCGACACCCGCCGAGGAGATCCGCGCGACCTCCTCGCCCGTGGCCGCGTCGTGCAACGGGACGCCTTCGTCCGCCGCCGTGTGCCAGCTCCCGGAGACGTAGCTGCGCAGCAGTGCCATCAGGTCCCTCTCGCCGAATTACCTACCGGACGTTCAGTTAATCGCATGGTAGCCGCCGCACTCGAAGATCGGAAGACCTCGACGCTTGACACGGCCCCGACCACTGCCTTTACTGACGACACCGCGAGGTGACCGTCCATTCGGTCAGTGGGGACGGAGAGCAGATGACCAACGCCGCGCACACCATGTTCGCCGCCGACGAGGCGTCCCGCGCGCTGGGCATCGAACTCGTCGAAGCGGGCGAAGGCCGGGCCGTGGCGACCATGACGATCACGCGCGCGATGGTCAACGGCCACGACATCGCCCACGGCGGGTACGTCTTCCTCCTGGCCGACACGGCGTTCGCCTGCGCCTGCAACACCCACGGCCCGGTGACGGTCGCGGCGGGCGCGGAGATCTCCTTCGTCGCGGCCGGCCGGCTGGGTGACCACCTCGTCGCCACGGCCACCGAGCGCACCCGCTACGGCCGCAACGGCATCTACGACGTCACCGTGCACCGGGAGACCCCCGCCGGGCCCGAGGTCGTCGCCGAATTCCGCGGCCGCAGCCGCGTCCTCTCCGCGAAACGGGACCGACCATGATCGAGACGGACATCGGCGCCGACGAGCTGGCCGCCCTCCAGCTGGAACGTCTGCAGTGGACACTCCGGCACGCCTACGCGAACGTGCCCGCCTACACGCGGAAGTTCGACGAAGCCGGCGTCCACCCGGACGACTGCAAGGAACTCGCCGACCTGGCCAAGTTCCCGTTCACCACCAAGCAGGACCTGCGCGAGAACTACCCGTTCGGGATGTTCGCCGTGCCGCAGGACCAGGTGCGGCGCATCCACGCCTCCAGCGGCACCACCGGCAAGGCCACCGTCGTCGGGTACACCGAGCGGGACATCGACACCTGGGCGACGGTGATGGCCCGCTCGATCCACGCCGCCGGCGGGCGGCCGGGGCACAAGGTGCACGTCGCCTACGGCTACGGGCTGTTCACCGGCGGCCTCGGCGCGCACTACGGCGCCGAGAAGCTGGGCTGCACGGTGATCCCGGCCTCGGGCGGGATGACCGCGCGGCAGGTGCAGCTGATCACCGACTTCCGGCCCGAGGTCATCATGGTGACGCCGTCGTACATGCTGACGCTGCTCGACGAGTTCGAGCGCCAGGGCGTCGACCCGCGGGCGAGCTCGCTGAAGGTCGGCATCTTCGGCGCCGAGCCGTGGACCGAGCAGATGCGCACCGAGATCGAGGAGCGGTTCGCGCTCGACGCCGTCGACATCTACGGGCTGTCGGAGGTGATGGGCCCGGGTGTCGCGCAGGAGTGCGTCGAGACGAAGGACGGCCTGCACATCTGGGAGGACCACTTCTACCCCGAGGTGATCGACCCGTACTCCGAGGAGGTCCTGGGCGGCGGCGAGACCGGCGAACTGGTGTTCACGTCCCTGACCAAGCAGGCACTGCCGATCATCCGCTACCGCACCCGCGACCTGACCGAGCTGAACCCGGGCACCGCACGGCCGGCCTTCCGGCGGATGGCCAAGGTGACCGGCCGGACCGACGACCTGATCATCCTGCGCGGGGTCAACGTCTTCCCCACCCAGATCGAAGAGATCGTGCTGCGGACGGCCGGGCTGAGCCCGCACTTCCAGCTCGTCCGGTCCACGCGCGGCCGGCTCGACCACCTGACCGTGCGGGTCGAGGCCCGCCACGACGCTTCCGGCGACGACCGGTCGCGCGCGGCTTCGGAGCTGGTCACCGGCGTGAAGGACGGTGTCGGCGTGACGGTGTCGGTGGACGTCGTCGACCCGGACACCCTGGAGCGGTCCATGGGCAAGATGCGGCGGATCGTGGACCAGCGGGACAAGCCGTGACGGCCCCGCGGCGCGGGCGGCCCGGCTACGACCTCGAATCACTGCTGCAGGTGGCGGTGAAGCTGTTCAACGAGCGCGGCTACGACGGCACGAGCATGGAGGACCTCTCCCGCAAGCTCGGCATCACGAAGTCGGCGATCTACCACCACGTGCCGAGCAAGGAGGAACTGCTGCGGCTGGCGGTGGACCGGGCCCTGGACGGGCTGTTCGAGGTGGCCTCGGCGACGGCTCAGCTCGACGGGCGGGCGATCGACCGGCTGGAACACCTGGTGCGCGGCAGCGTGCTGGTGCTGGCGGACCGGCTGCCGTTCGTGACGTTGCTGCTGCGCGTGCGCGGCAACACGAAGGTGGAGCGGGCGGCGCTGGCGCGGCGGCGCGAATTCGACCGGCTGGTGACGGACCTGGTGAAGCAGGCCGAAGCGGAAGGCGACGTCCGCCCGGACGTCGACCCGGCGGTGACCGCGCGGCTGGTGTTCGGCATGGTGAACTCGCTGATCGAGTGGTACAAGCCGCGGCGCGGGTCGGCGGCGGCCGAGGTCGCGGACGCGGTGTGCAAGGTGGCCTTCGAGGGCCTGCGCACCGGGTCGTGAGGGGTCAGTCCTCCGCGATCTGCGGTGGACGGCCCGCCTGCCACAGCAACGCCTCGCGCAGCTGGCCGATGAGCCGCTCGTCGTCCGCTTCGGACGGATCGATGCCCAGCGGGATCCAGCGCTCGGACACCTTCTCGCCCCGGTCGTAGCCGGAGATCACGATGCCCGAGTACGACAGGGACGCTTCGTCCGCGCAGTCGCCGTCCGGAAGCGGCTCGTCCGCTTCGAATTCCTCGTCGAAGCTGACGTGGCGATGCTGCAGGCGGACGCTCACCCAGCGCCCGGCCGGCCGGATCGGCGCGCCTTCGTCGTTCATCTGCTCCTACCCCCGGTCCGGGCCCCCTGCCGTCTCGTCGCATCCGGGCGCCGCGGAGTTACCGGCGGGTTGTTCCGGTTGCGTAACGACAAAGGTTGGCGCGAAACACCCCGGGCCCGCCACCGGAGTCACTCTTTTGACAATGGGTCAACTACTTGTTGACAGCGTGCCGATCCCCCGCGAGGCTGAGCGGATGACCAGTGGGACCCGGCCCCGGCGCCGCCGGCTCGAACCGGCCGAACGGCGGGCGGAGATCCTCGCCGCCGCCCGGCACCTGTTCGGGGCGGGCAGCTACGCCTCGGTGTCCACTTCGGACATCGCCGAGGCCGCCGGGGTGGCGCGCCCGCTGATCAACCACTACTTCGGCGGGAAGCGCGAGCTGTACCTGGAAGTGGTGCGGCAGCTGATGATCGTGCCCGCGCCGGTCACCGAAGCGCTGCCGGACACCACGATGGAGCAGCGGCTGGCGATCGGCGTCGAACGGTGGATCGAAGTCGTGGACCGCAACCGCGACGCCTGGCTGACCGTGATCGGGCCGGAGTCGGCCGGGCGCGACCCCGAGATCGAGCGGATCATGCTGGAGGCCGACGAGATCGCCGCCGACCGGGTCCTGGAAGCCGCGCTGATGACCGGCGTGACCGAAGGCCGCGAAGAGCTGCGGGCGATGATCCGGTCGTTCGGCGGGATGCTGCGCGCGGCGTCGCGGGAGTGGCTGATCCGCGGCACGCTGGACCGCGCGGCGCTGCGCACCTTCCTCACCGATTCGCTGCTCAACCTGCTGAAGATCACCTACCCGGCGGTCCTCGCCGAGCGGCGCGGAAGCGACGGGCGAACGCCGCCGGTGTCATCCCGGTCCAGCGCTTGAACGCGTGGATGAAGCTCGACGCTTCGGCATACCCGAGCCGGTAGGCGACGTCCTCGACCGACAGCACGCCGGTGTCCAGGAGCTCTTCGGCGAGCGTCTGGCGGACCTCGTCGACCAGCGCCCGGTAACTCGTGCCGGCCTCGGTCAGGCGCCGGCGCAGGGTGCGGGTGCTGAGCGTCAGCTGGCGGGCGATTTCGTCCATGCCGGCGTCGACGCCGCCGAGCCGGACCAGGCGTTCCCGCACCTGCTGCGAAATGCCCGAACGCTGCCGGCGCCGGGCGACGAGCGCTTCGCACTGGGCGGCGCACAGGGCCACGGTCTGGTCGTTGGCCTGCGGCAGCGGCCGGCTCAGCAACGCCGGGTCGAGGGTCGCGCGGCAGCCGTCGGCGCCGAAACGCGGCGGTACGCCGAACGCGGCCAGGTAATCCTCCGGCGTGGACGTTTCGTGCCGGAAGGCCAGCTCGTCCAGCACGATCTCGGGCAGGAGGTCACGCATGACGGCGAAGATCGCGGCCAGGTCGCGCAGGACGAGGAAACGGGCGACGTCGGCGGGCACGCGGCTGTCGTCGAGCTCCAGCGTCAGCCGGTCGGCGCCGAGGACGACGTGCGGGATGCAGAAGGCGAAGCTCAGGTCGAAGTAGCGGAGGGCGAAGAGCATCGCGTCGCGCAACGTCGGGCTGCTGATGCAGGCGAAGCCGAAGATGCCGAAGGTGGTGACGCGGTAGCGGCGGCCCAGCTCCAGCGCCGTCGCGTCCGAGCCGTCCAGGCCGGCCAGCGCCCGGACGACGGCCAGCTCCTGGCGGGCGTCGACCTGGACGGCCGGGTCGGCGAGCAGTTCCGGCGTCAGCGTGGTCGCGGCGAGCAGCCGTTCGGCCGGCACGCCCCGTTCCGCCGCGAACCGGGTCATCAGCTCGATGCTCGCGGTGCCGCGCGGGAAGTCCCAGTCCCCGACGGCGGGCGCGGCGAGCTCGGCCATGGCCGGAATTCTGGATCACGACCGGAGAACGTGTCCAATCGAGGACCGGACCTGTCCTGGATGATCGTTAGGGTGACGACGTGGAGACCTTGAGCCGCCGAGCCGTGAACCGCGCCACGTTGGAGCGCCAGCTGCTGCTGCGCCGGGCGAAGATGTCCGCCTTCGACGCGGTGGCGCACCTGGCCGGGCTCCAGGCGCAGGCGCCGTTCCCGCCGTACTTCGGGTTGTGGTCGCGGGTGGAGGGGTTCCAGCCCGCGGAACTGGCGGAGCTGCTCGAGAGCCGGCGCGTGGTGCGGATCGCGCTGATGCGCGGCACCGTCCACCTGGTGACCGCGGCGGACGCGCTGGCGTGGCGGCCGGTGGTGCAGGTGCTGTACGACCGCGACCTGAAGCAGAACGCCCTGCACGCCCGCGAGCTGGCCGGGCTCGACCACGACCTCGTCAGCGAGGCCGCGCGGAAGCTGCTCCTCCACGGGCCGATGCCGGGCACGGCGCTGGGTGCCGAGCTGGCGCGGACCTGGGACGTCCCGGCGGCCTCCCTGACCCACCTGGCCCGCGGCCGGCTGCCGCTGGTGCAGACCCCGCCCCGGGCGATCTGGGGCAAGGCCGGGCAGACGACGTACGCGTGCCTGGACGAGTGGGTGGGCGCTCCCCTGTCGCCGCCTTCGCCCGCTTCGCTGATTTCGCGGTACTTGCGCGCCTTCGGCCCGGCCACGGTGGCGGACGTGCAGACGTGGGCGGGCATCACGCGCCTGGGTGAAGTGGCCGCTTCGATGGACTTGCGCCGCTACCGCGACCCGGACGGCCGCGAGCTGCTGGACCTGCCGGAGCTGACGCTGCCCGGCGAGGACGTCCCGGCCCCGCCGCGGCTGCTGGGACCGTTCGACCAGATGATCCTGTCGTACGCGGACCGGACCCGGGTGATCTCGGACGCCTACCGCAAGCGCGTGATCTCGCACAACGGCCTGGTCAAGGGCACGCTGCTGGTCGACGGCCAGGTGTGCGGCTTCTGGGAGATCAAGGCGTCGCGCAAGGCCGCGGTGATCGAGCTGTCGCCGTTCGACAAGCTGGCGAAGCGGGCCCTGGCGGCGTTGGAGAAGTCGGCGGCAGAACTGGTGAAGTGGGCCGAGGCGGCCGCGGAGACGCACGACGTGCGCGTCCTGCCCCCGGAGTGAGCTGGCCGGAAATCTCGATTGAGTGACCGTTCGTGGCCTGTTGTCACAGCCTTGGAGTCCGTAGCTTTTCCGGCATGACTGGTTCGGCGAAGGGGCCGTCGGTGCTGATCGTGGGCACCGGGTTCGGCGGCATCGGCACGGCGATCGAGCTCAAGCGCGCCGGGTTCACCGGCTTCACGATCCTGGAGAGCGCCGCCGGACCCGGCGGCGTCTGGCGGGACAACACCTACCCCGGCGCCGCGTGCGACATCCCCTCGCCGCTCTACTCCTTCTCCTTCGAGCCCAACCCGCGGTGGCCGAAGCGGTTCTCGCACCAGCCCGACATCCTCGCCTACCTGCGGCGCGTCATCGCGAAGTACGGGCTCGAGCCGCACATCAGGTACCGGACCGAAGTCACCGGGGCCGCGTTCGACGAAGCGCGGAGCATCTGGCGCGTCGAGACGCGGAGCGGGGAGAGCTTCGAGGCGAACGTCTTCGTCCCCGCCGTCGGGCAGCTGTCGCGGCCGGCGCTGCCGGACATCCCGAACCGGGAGAGCTTCGCCGGCGACGCCTTCCACTCCGCGCGGTGGGACCACGGCGTCGACCTGACCGGCAAGCGCGTCGCCGTGATCGGGACCGGGGCCAGCGCCGTGCAGTTCGTGCCCGAGCTGCGGAAACGCGCGCAGCACGTCACGGTCTTCCAGCGCACGCCGCCGTACGTCATGGCGAAGTCCGATCCGAGCTACCGGCGGTGGCAGCACTGGCTGTTCGAACACCTGCCGCCGACCCAGCTGCTCGGGCGGCTGCGGATCTTCCTGCTCGCCGAGTACGCCACCTACGCGATGACGCGCCACCCGGTGCTGGCGAAGATGTTCGAGCTGCGGACCGCGCAGCTGCGGCGCCGCCACATCAAGGACCCGGAGCTGCGGGCGAAACTCAAGCCGGCGTACCCCCTGGGCTGCAAGCGGATCCTCTTCACCAACGACTACCTGCCCGCGCTCGCCCAGCCGGACGTCGACGTCGAGACGCGGCGGATCCGCGAGATCACCGAGAAGGGTGTCCGGGTCGAGGACGGGACGGAGATCGAAGCGGACGTGCTGATCTACGGCACCGGCTTCGCCGCGACGGAGTTCCTCGGCCGGCTGGCGGTGCGCGGCCTCGGCGGGCGGTCACTCGGGGACGAGTGGTCCGGCGGCGCGCGGGCGTACCTGGGCATGACCGTGCCCGGCTTCCCCAACCTGTTCTGCGTCTACGGGCCCAACACGAACCTCGGCGCCGGGTCCATCATCTACATGATCGAGCGCCAGGCGCGCTACATCCGGCAGGCGGTGGAACGGCTCGCCCGGCCCGGCGTGTCCTATTTGGACGTGCTACCGGAGGTCGAGGAGCGGTACGACCGCGAGGTGCAGCGGCGGCTGGGCCGCAGCGTGTGGACCGCCTGCACGAGCTGGTACCGGCAGGCCGACGGCCGGGTGACGACCAACTGGCCCGGCCTGGTCACCGAGTACGACCGCCGGACCCGGCGCTTCGACGTCGCCGACTACCGGGTGGCGGGCTGATGGACTACGACGTCCTGGTGATCGGTTCGGGGTTCGGCGGCAGCGTCACGGCGCTGCGGCTGACCGAGAAGGGCTACCGCGTCGGCGTGCTGGAGACCGGCCGCCGGTTCGCCGACGACGAGTTCGCGAAGACGTCGTGGCGGGTGCGGAAGTACCTGTGGGCGCCGGCACTGGGCTGCTTCGGCATCCAGCGCCTGACGCTGCTGAAGAACACGTTCGTGATGAGCGGTTCCGGCGTCGGCGGGGGTTCGCTGGTGTACGCCAACACGCTGTACGAGCCCCCGGACGGGTTTTACGCCGACCCGCAGTGGGCGCACATCACGGACTGGAAGGCCGAGCTCGCGCCGTACTACGACCAGGCGAAGCGGATGCTCGGCGTGGTCGAGAACTCGGCGACGACGGCCGCGGACCGGGTCCTTCGCGAGGTGGCCGTCGACATGGGCATCGGGCACACGTACCGGCGCACGCCCGTCGGCGTCTACTTCGGACAGTCCGGGGTGGACCCGTTCTTCGGCGGCGCCGGTCCCCTGCGTTCTTCCTGCACGCTGTGCGGCGAGTGCATGACCGGGTGCCGGGTCGGGGCGAAGAACACGACCGTGAAGAACTACCTGTACCTGGCCGAGCAGGCGGGCGCCGTGGTGCACCCGCTGACCACCGCGATCACGGTGCGGCCGATCTCCGGCGGGTACGCGGTGGACACGGTCCGCACCGGCCGCCGGGCCCGCCGGACGTTCACCGCGACGCAGGTGGTGTTCTCCGCGGCTTCGCTGGGGACGCAGCGGCTCCTGCACCGGATGCGGGACACCGGGACGCTGCCTCTCGTGTCCCCTCGGCTCGGGCTCCTGGCCCGCACGAACTCCGAAGCGGTGCTCGCGGCCCGGTCGTTGCGCACGGACACGGACTACACGCGCGGGGTCGCGATCACGTCGTCGATCCACCCGGACGACGTGACGCACGTGGAGCCGGTGCGGTACGGGCGCGGCAGCAACCTGATGGGGTTGCTGGCGACGGTGCTGGTGGACGGCTCGCCGGGCCGTCGCCGCTGGGTGCTGGGCGTGCGCGAACTGTGGCGGTCCCGGCGCCACCTGCTGCGGATCCACAACCCGCGGCACTGGTCGGAGCGGATGATCGGGCTGCTGGTGATGCAGACGCTGGACAATTCCGTGACGACGTACACGAAACGCGGCCTGTTCGGCCGGCGCATGACGACTCGCCAGGGTTCGGGAGCACCGTCGCCGTCGTGGATCCCGGCGGGCCACGAGGTGACGCGCCGGGTGGCTTCGAAGATCGGCGGCCTGCCACAGGGGGCCTGGACGGATCTGGCGAACATCCCCATCACGGGCCACTTCATCGGCGGCTGCACGATCGGCGATTCCCCCGGAACCGGCGTGGTCGACCCGTACCAGCGGCTGTACGGGTACCCGGGGCTGCACGTGGTGGACGGCTCGGTGATCTCGGCCAACCTGGGCGTGAACCCCTCGCTGACGATCACCGCCCAGGCCGAGCGGGCAATGGCGTTCTGGCCGAATCGCGGGGAAGCCGATCCACGGCCTGAGCTGGGCTCGCCGTACCAGCGCGTGACGGCGGTGGCGCCGCGGAAGCCGGTGGTGCCGTCGGAGGCGCCGGGAGCCCTGCGGCTGCCGCTGACGCCCCGCTGAGGCCCTCCCGGACCGCGCCGCCGGGAGGGCCTGCTCAGCGCACGGTCAGGGCAGGCCCGCGAGCCCGGCCGACACCGTGTTGGCGAACGCGTACCCCTGCGACGCGTCCCAGTTGATCGACCACGTCATCGCGCCCCTGATCGACGGGTACGTCGCCGCCGGCTTGAAGCTGCCGCACGATGTTCCGCGGGCCAGGCAGTTCAGCGCCGAGACCGTGTTGGCCGGGGCCTGGTAGCCGCCGCCCGCTGCCTGCGGGGAGGCCGGGAGGCCCAGGCCGACCTGGTCCGCGCGCAGGCCGCCCTGGAGCTGGATGCAGGCCAGCGCCGTCAGGAAGTCGACCGTTCCCTGCGAATAGACGTTGCCGTTGCAGCCGTTCATCGAGCCGGAGTTGTAGTACTGCATGTTGACGATCGTCAGGATGTCCTTGATGTTCAGCGCCAGCTGAAAGTAACCCGCACCGGTGGACTGCATGTCGATCGTCTGCGGCGCCATCGTGATGACCTTGCCGCCGCCGTTGTAGATGCTCCGCAGCGCCTGGCCCATGTACGTGGCGTTGATGCCGTTCTCCAGGTCGATGTCGACGCCGTCGAAGCCGTAGTTCGCGATCAGCGACTTGATGCTGTTCGCGAAGTTGTTCGCCGAGGTCGAGTCGGCGACGCTGATCGTGCCGTTCTGGCCGCCGACCGAGATGATCACCTTCTGGCCGCGGGCCTGCACCGTCTTGACGTCGGCCTTGAACTGGGCGTCCGTGTAGCCGCCGAGCTGCGAAGACAGGCCGGAGTCGAGGGTGAAGCCCACCGCGCCCGGCGTGCCGGTCGCGTCCGCGAACGACACCGCGATGATGTTGTACTTCGCCGGGACGTCGGCGAGCTTCAGCGCCTTGGCGCCGTTGTAGAAGTTCTGCCAGTAGCCCGTCAGGACGTGCTTCGGCAGGTCACCCTGCGTCGGCGGCGTCGTGGTCGTCGTCGGCGGGGTGGTCGTCGTCGGCGGCGTGGTCGGAGTGGTGGGCGTGGTCGGCGTGGTCGTCGGCGGGGTGCCGGGGCCGTCGAGGCTGACGTCGTCGGCGAAGTACGCCGGCTGGCCGTACCAGCCGTGCAGGTAGACCGTCAGCGACGTGCTCGAGCCGGTCGTGAAGCTCAGCGACAGCTGCTGGTAGCCGCTGGTGCCGGGCGTCCACGTGCTGGTCGTCGCCGAGCCGGAGACGCCCAGGTAGACGTAGCTGCCCTGGACCCACGCCGACAGCTTGTACGCCGTGTTCGCCGAGACGGTGAGCGTCTGCGAGCACGGGGCGTTGTCCGACGACGACGGCGTCGCGTTCAGGGCGCGGCTGCCGCTGTGCACCGGCGTGCTCACCGCGGCCGCCGTGCCGGTGCACGTCCAGCCCGAGGTGCCGGCTTCGAAGCCGGGGTTGGCCAGGATGTTCGCCGCCGAAGCGCTGCCGGCGAGCACGAAAGTGACGCCGAGACACAGCGTCACCACGGAAAGTAAGGAAAGCAGAGCGAAGCGGACCTCGGGGACCACGGGCGACCTCCACGACACTGGTGAGGCAGGTCACCACAAAGTGGACTAGACCAATCTGATTGTCAAGCAGCCCCATCCGAAAGTCGGGGCGGCGGAAACGGCAGAATGAGACGATCGGAACCAGGCGAAGCAGGAGCGTGTTGCAGTGAGCGTGTCGGTCGAGCAGAAGATCGCCGAAGAACTGGGCGTGCGCGAAGGACAGGTCAAGGCCGCCGTCGAGCTGCTCGACGGCGGGTCGACCGTGCCGTTCATCGCCCGTTACCGCAAGGAAGTCACCGGCATGCTCGACGACGCGCAGCTGCGCACGCTCGAAGAGCGGCTGCGCTACCTGCGGGAACTCGACGAGCGCCGGCACGCCGTGCTCGAGTCCGTCCGCAGCCAGGGCAAGCTCGACGAGGCCCTGGAAGCCCAGATCCTCGCCGCGGACACGAAGTCGCGGCTGGAGGACATCTACCTCCCGTACAAGCCGAAGCGCCGCACGAAGGCCATGATCGCGCGCGAAGCGGGTCTCGAGCCGCTGGCCGACGGCCTGCTGAACGACCCGGCCACGGACCCGCAGGCGGCGGCCGCGGTGTTCGTCGACGCGGACAAGGGCATCGCGGACGCGCAGGCGGCGCTCGACGGCGCCCGCGCGATCCTCGTCGAGCGCTTCGCCGAGGACGCCGACCTCATCGGCGAGCTGCGGGAGAAGATGTGGGGCCAGGGCCACCTGGTCGCCAAGGTCCGGTCCGGGAAGGAAGAGGAGGGCGCGAAGTTCTCCGACTACTTCGACTTCTCCGAGCCCTACACCAAGCTCCCCTCGCACCGGATCCTGGCGATGCTGCGCGGCGAGAAGGAGGAGGTCCTCGACCTCACCATGTCGCCGGACGAGCCGAGCGACGAGCCGCAGGTGGGCCCGACCGACTACGAGTCGCGCATCGCCGCGAAGTTCGGCATCACCCAGCAGGGCCGCCCGGGCGACAAGTGGCTCGGCGACACCGTGCGCTGGGCGTGGCGCACCAAGATCCTCCTGCACCTGGGCATCGACCTGCGGATGCGGCTGCGCCAGTCCGCCGAGGACGACGCCGTCCGCGTGTTCGCGGCCAACCTGCGCGACCTGCTGCTGGCCGCGCCGGCCGGCACCCGCGCCACCATGGGCCTCGACCCGGGCTTCCGGACCGGGGTCAAGGTGGCGGTCGTGGACGCGACCGGCAAGGTCGTCGACACCCACGTCATCTACCCGCACCAGCCGGCGAACAAGTGGGACCAGTCGATCGCCGAGCTGGCGGCGCTGGCGGCGCGGCACAAGGTCGAGCTGATCTCGATCGGCAACGGCACGGCTTCGCGTGAGACCGACAAGCTCGCCATCGAGCTGATCAAGAAGCACCCGGAGCTGAAGCTGACGAAGGCGATCGTGTCCGAGGCGGGCGCGTCGGTGTACTCGGCGTCGGCGTTCGCTTCGGCGGAGCTGCCGAACATGGACGTCTCGCTGCGCGGCGCGGTCTCGATCGCCCGGCGGCTGCAGGACCCGCTGGCCGAGCTGGTGAAGATCGACCCGAAGTCGATCGGCGTCGGGCAGTACCAGCACGACCTGTCCGAGGTCTCGCTGTCGCGCTCGCTCGACGCGGTGGTCGAAGACTGCGTGAACGCGGTCGGCGTGGACGTCAACACGGCGTCGGCGCCGCTGCTGACCCGGGTTTCGGGCATCACGACGGGCCTGGCGGAGAACATCGTGTCCCACCGCGACACGAACGGGCCGTTCCGTTCGCGGATGGCGCTGAAGGAGGTCGCGCGGCTGGGCCCGAAGGCGTTCGAGCAGTGCGCGGGCTTCCTCCGCATCCCGGACGGCGACGACCCGCTCGACTCGTCGGCGGTGCACCCGGAGGCGTACCCGGTGGTCCGGCGGATCCTGTCGAAGACCGGCACGGACATCCGCGGGCTGATCGGCAACTCGCGGACGCTGTCGTCGCTGCGGCCCGGCGAGTTCGTGGACGAGACGTTCGGCCTCCCGACGGTCACGGACATCCTGTCGGAGCTGGACAAGCCGGGCCGCGACCCCCGCCCGGCGTTCAAGACGGCGACGTTCGCCGAGGGCGTGGACAAGATCGGCGACCTCAAGCCGGGCATGCGGCTGGAGGGCGTCGTGACGAACGTGGCGGCGTTCGGCGCGTTCATCGACGTGGGCGTGCACCAGGACGGGCTGGCTCACGTTTCGGCGCTGTCGAAGAACTTCGTGAAGGACCCGCGGGAGGTCGTCAAGCCCGGGGACATCGTGAAGGTGAAGGTGCTGGACGTCGACGTGCCGCGGAAGCGGATCTCGCTGACGCTGCGCCTGGACGACGAGCCGGGAGCGGCCGCGGGCAACCGCGGCGGCGAGCGCCGCGACCGCGGCCAGGGCGGCGGCGGCGGCCAGCGCCGAGGCGGCGGCGATCGGCGTGGCAGTGGCGGCGGGGGTGGCCGGGACCGCGGCGGGAACGCCGGCGGCAGCGGCTCGATGGCCGACGCGCTTCGGCGGGCCGGGTTCGGCAAGTAGAGAGACCTCCGGTGAAGGCGGGCCACCTGCGGGTGGCCCGCCTTCGCGGCGTTCAGGGCTACCGCAGCGCGAACAGGCCCACCGCGAACAGCACCACCGGAACCACGGCCGCAGCCGCGCTGATCACCCACGTACCCCCGCGCGACCCCGCCGGCAACGCATCCTGAACCAGCCGCCGCACCAAGGCCGCCTCCACCACCGCCGCCAGCAGGAATCCCAGTCCCACGCTGAAGATCGCCGTCGCACCGACGAACAGCAGGCCTGACGTCGAGGCCGCAGCCAACGGCGCCGCCACCTCCCAGCGCACCACCCCCGCGGCCGCCGCCAGCAGGGCCAGCAGCAGCACGAACGCCACCAGGAAGCCGATCCGGGCCGGCATCGGGTGAGGGCCGCGTGCGAAGAACCAGAAGCCGGCGTCGAGCGCCGCCACGACCAGCGCCAGCCCGACGAAACTCGCACGGAACGTCAGCACCCGATCACTCCGGTGACGTGAATGTCGCTTCCACACTGCCCAGCTCGCCGAAGTCCGCCACCACGTGGCCGCCCGCCCGGATCGGGCACGGCGGGGTCGCCGTTCCCGTCGTCACGATGTCGCCCGGGCGCAGCGACCGGCCGTGGCGGGGCAGTTCCATCGCCAGCCAGTGCAGCGCCAGCCGCGGGTCGCCCAGCACCAGGCTGCCGCTGCCGCGCGAGAACTCCTCGCCGTCGGCGTGGAGGACCACCGGGCGGCGGGGCAGGTCGAGGTCGCGCCACCCCGGCACCGGGCGGCCCGCGACGAACCGGCCCGCGCACGCCGCGTCGGCCAGCAGCTGCGGCCCGCCCGCGTGGCGGTGGTCGGTGTAGCGGCTGTCCGGCAGCTCGATCGCGAGGAACATCGTGTCGACCGCGTCGAGCACCGCGGTCAGCGACGGCGACAACCCCGGGTCGGCCTTGAGCCGGAAGGCGAACTCCGGTTCGGCGACGCCCATCGTCATCGTGTCCGCCGGGATCGGCGAACCCTCGACGTGGTGGAACCGCTCGAACATCGCGCCCGCCAGCGGTCCGGGGACACCGAGGTACTGGCGGGCGTACACGGTGGTCGCGCCGATCTTCCAGCCGGACACCGGCCCGGCCAACTCGGCGAGCGCCGCCTGCGCCGCCATGCCGTCGGCGAGGTCGCCCGGGCGGGCGTCGTCCGGGAGCCCCTCCAGCCGCTTGCCGGTCAGCCACGCGTCCCAGATCAGCTCCGCCGCCCGCTCTCGGTTCACGTCCGAGATCTTGCCAACCGGAACACCGGGTGTCGATCGGCTTCCGCGGCGAACGCCCCGGCCGGGTCGCCCGGCTTCGCGTCGAAGAACGGCGCCGTCACCGGGAGCTTGCGGACGTACGCGCGCAGCACCGGGCCCGCCGTGGCGGCGTCGGCCTCTTCGACCTCCCACGTCTCACGCGTGTCGCCGCGCCACAGCCGGGCGGTCGCGTCGGCGCGCAGGTTGTGCACCCAGCCGACCCGGCCGTACGGCGACACGAGCCAGCGGTCGCCGCCCACTTCGACGACGTTGACCGGAGTGGTGCGGTCGGCGCCGGAACGCCGCCCGCGCGTGGTCAGCAGCCACCCGGTGCTCCCGGCGATCGGAATGCCCCGGGTCAAGCATGCTGTCACCAGGACGTTGACCGCTTTCCGCAGGACACCCAGCCGGTACTTCCGCGCCATCACGGGTGCATAGCGTAGACCCCGGAAAGCGCCCGCACCCGTGCCCAGACGTTCTCGAACCGCCCGGCGTCCACCACCGGCTTGCGCAGCGCCGCCAAGGCGATCGCCTGCTGGGCCTCGGTCGAGCTCGCCTTGCCGTTGAGGTCCACCGCCGCGGCGCTGAAGTCCTGCACCAGCACCGCGAAGATCTGGTCGGCGACCTCGTCGTCCAAGCCGGTGATGCGGGCCTGCTCCAGGACGAGCTGGCCGTACACGATCAGCGTGAACAGCTCGGTCAGGGCGAGCCCGAAGTCGAGGTCGGCCTGCTGCGCCTCGTCCGGCGCCGCCTCGGTGAGCAGCTTGACCAGGTAGCCGGCCTGCTCGGTGAACAGCGCGACGTTCGGGATGTGGGCGGCCTCGGCGTAGGCGGTCTTCCAGTCGTGGAACCGGACCTTCGACAGGCCGCGCGCCGGGCCCTGGCGGAAGAGGAACTCGTCGTCCGCGGCGTCGGTGCGGGTCGGCACCGGCGCGTACTCCCGCGGCGCGAACAGGTAGTTCGGCATGAACTTCGCGATCAGCGCCAGGTTGACGGCCACCGTGCCCTCGAGCTTGGGCAGGCCGTCGATGTCGTTCTTGGACATCGCCAGGTAGGTGTCGGCCTCGAACCCCTTGGCCGCCACGACGTCGGCGACCAGCCCGATCACCTTCTGCGCCTCGGTGGTCACCTTCATCTTGGTGATCGGGTTGAACAGCAGGTAGCGGCGGTCGTCCGGGTTCGCGCTGCGGAAGTAGTCGACCGCGCGGTCGGAGAACAGCTTCATCGCGGTCAGCCGCGCGTAGGCCTCGACGAACTCGCGGCGGACGTGCGGGAAGTCCGTCACGGGCTTGCCGTAGAGCACGCGGTTGTGCGCGTGCGTGATGGCCTCGTACAGCGAGTGCGTGGCCATGCCGATGCCGCCGAAGCAGAGGTTGAACTTGCCGATGTTGACGGTGTTCAGCGCGGCGCTGAACGCTTCGGCGCCGACGTGCAGGATGTCCTCGGCCTGCACCGGGTAGTCCTCGAGCCGGAACTCGGCGACGTACATCTGCGACGGCACGACGTTCTTCACGACGTGGTAGTTCGGGTGCTCGGAGTCGGCGTAGAAGAAGACGTACTGGTCAGGGCCTTCGACACCGTCGATCCGGCCGAACACCGACACGGTGCGCGCGCAGTTGCCGTTGCCGATGTAGTACTTCGAGCCGGTCGCGCGGTAGCCGTCGCCGTCCTTGGTGAGCACCATGTCGGACGAGTAGATGTCGGCGCCGTGGTCCTTTTCGGACAGTCCGAAGGCGCCGACGCCGCCGGCGTCCAGCGCGTCGGCCGCGCGCTTGCGGGCGACGTCGTTGCCGCTCTGCCACACCGGGCCGAGGCCGAGGATGGTGACCTGCCACGGGTACCAGTAGTTGAGGCCGTAGAACCCGAGGATTTCCGAGAGCGCGGCGACGCGGCTGGTGTCCCAGCGCTTGTCCGGGTGGCCGCCGGCGTTCGCGGCCGGCGTCAGGAAGGTCGAGAACAGGCCTTCTTTGCCCGCGAACTCGATGAAGTCCGCGTAGAAGGTGCGGTTGTGGTAGTCCTCGGTCAGCTTCGCCTTGCCGCGCTGTTCGAACCAGTCGATGGTGGCGCGCAGCAGGCGCCGCGTCTCGGCGTCGAAGTGCGCCGGGTCGTACTCGCGCGGGTTCAGCAGCATGGGGGATCCTCCTCGATTACCGACCGGTAACTTAGCAAGGCGCGGCGACTGCGGGCAATCTCACTGGGGCTACGTCACCCTCGCCCGCTATACTGATCATGCGGGCCGCTCAGTTCTGCCTCGGCCCGCTGCTGTTGTCGACTACCACGCGCCGCGGCCGCACAACTCGGTCTGCGCCGGGCAGGACAACCCTTCTCACACTATGGAGACCAGGGCGCTTCGACGCCCGCACGTACTTATGAGCACTTTCGCTGAACTCGGCCTGCCCACCCCGCTCGTGGCCGCGCTGGCCACGCAGGGCGTCACCGAGCCCTTCCCCATCCAGGCGGCGACCCTGCCGCACACCCTCGCCGGCCGTGACGTCCTCGGCCGTGGCCGGACCGGCTCCGGCAAGACGTACGGCTTCGTGCTGCCCCTGCTGGCCCGCCTCGCCGCGGGCCCGACGCGGCGCAAGCCGGGCCGTCCCCGCGCGCTGATCCTGGCGCCGACGCGCGAGCTCGCGACGCAGATCGAGGCGTCGATCCTGCCGCTGGCGAAGCCGCTGGGCCTGAAGACGACGACCATCTTCGGCGGCGTCAGCGCGAACCCGCAGATCACGCGGCTGCGCGACGGCATCGACATCGTCGTCGCCTGCCCCGGCCGGCTCGCCGACCACATGCGCTCCGGGCACGTGAAGCTCGACGCCATCGAGATCACCGTGCTGGACGAGGCCGACCACATGGCCGACCTGGGCTTCCTGCCCGAGGTCCGGCGGATCATGGACCAGACGCCGTCGCGCGGGCAGCGGATGCTGTTCTCCGCGACCCTGGACAACGGCGTCGACGTGCTGGTCAAGCGCTTCATGACCGACCCGATCACGCACAGCGTCGACTCGGCGCAGTCGCCGGTGTCGACGATGGAGCACCACGTCCTGCACCTGGAGGAGACCCACCGGCTGCCGGTGCTGGTCGACCTGACCGCGGCGCCGGGCCGCACGCTGGTGTTCACGCGGACGAAGAGCCGCGCGAAGGCGCTGACCCGCAAGCTGGTGGCGTCGGGCGTCCCGGCCGTGGAACTGCACGGCAACCTGGGGCAGAACGCGCGCACGCGCAACCTCGAGGCGTTCTCGTCAGGCACGGCGAAGACGCTGGTCGCGACCGACATCGCGGCGCGGGGCATCCACGTCGACGACGTCCGGCTGGTCATCCACGCGGACCCGCCGGTGGAGCACAAGGCGTACCTGCACCGGTCCGGCCGCACGGCCCGCGCCGGGGCGTCGGGCACGGTGGTGACGTTGATGACCGACGCGCAGGTCCGCGACGTGCGCGACCTCACCCGCAAGGCGGGCATCAAGCCGACGACGACCCAGCTCGGCCCGGGTCACCCGCTGCTGGCGGAGCTGGCCCCGGGCGAGCGCACGTTCTCGAAGGCCCCGGCGGTGGACAACCGGCCGAAGAAGGTGTCCGCCACGGGCGCGGCGCCGGGCAGCGGCCGCGGGCGCCGGGGCGGGCCGGCCACGCCGAAGGAGAACCGCGGCGGACAGCGTTCGCGGGCGACCGGCCAGCCGCGGCGGGACGAGCAGCAGCCGCGTGCGGCTGCCTCGAGCCGGGGCGGCTCGGGAGGCAACCGCAGGTCCGCCGGCGCGGCCAAGGCGGCGGGCACCGGCCGATCGGCCGCCCCGGCGACCGGTGGTCGCCGGAGTGGCGGCGCGGCCGCGTTTTCGTCCGGCACCCGGGCCGGCGGTCGCCGCCCTCGCTGAGCAACGTCCGGACGGAGGACACGGCCGATCACCGGCCGTGTCCTCCGGCCGGCCGCGCTGACCGGCCCACAGTCGAGCGCGATGCCGTCCGGCGCCCCCTCGCCGAGGTCCGCCCACACCCGGCGGTCCGTCAGGCCGCCGTCCGGGAGGACCGAGAACGCCGTCAGCCGGTTCGCGTTCGACTCGGCGACGATCAGCGTCGAGCCGTCCGGGGGGGGTAAGCGCCATGCCGTTGCCGAAGGCGATGTCGTCCGCCACCCGGCGGACCGAGCCGTCCGGGCCGGCGAACAAGATCGCTCCCGGCCGGTAGGGCTCCCCGGCCATCAGGTCGAAGCCGCCCCCGTTGACGTGGCACCCGCCGGCACCGGTCACCGCCACCTCGTTGAACCCGGTGCCACCCAGGTCGGTGTGCGTGGTCAAGCCGGCCTCCGAGAGCCGCAGCAGAAGACCGTCCGACGAAGACACGATCAGCGGCTGCCCGCCGAGGAAGTCGAAACACATCGGCATCGTCGGGAAGTCCGCGCGGAACACGACCTCGCGCTCCCCTGCCGGCGAGACCGCCACGATCTCGTGGGTCAGCCAGTCGGCGAACCGGACCCGCCCGCCGTGCCGGCGCGGGGACTCGCCGAACCGGCTCCGACCTCCGAGCGAAAACTTTCTAGAGCGACGAGGTGAGCCCGCGGGCCCGCAGCACCGCGCGCTCCAGCGGGCGGAACACCAGCAGCTCGATCCCCACGCCGACCAGCAGGATCAGGAAGATCGCCGCGATCACCGTCTCCATGCTGTTGAACGACGATCCCTGGTTCAGGTAGGCGCCGAGGCCGATACCGAGCTGGGGGGACAGCGCGATCAGCTCCGCCGCCATCAGCGAGCGCCACGAGAACGCCCAGCCCTGCTTGAGCCCGGCGAGAAAGCCCGGTAGTGCCGCCGGCAGCAGGATGTGGCGGGCCGATGACAGCCGGTTCGCGCCCATCACCTGGCCCACGCGCGGGAGGATCGGGGGGATCTGGTCGATGCCGGACACCAGGCCGTTGGCGATCGACGGCACCGAGCCGAGCAGCACCACGAAGTAGATCGCCGCGTCGTTGATCCCGAACCACAGGATCGCCGCCGGGACCCACGCCACCGACGGGAGGCTCTGCAGCCCCGTCAGCAGCGGGCCGATCGCCGCGCGGACCACGCGGACCTTGGCCACGACCAGGCCGAGCGGCGTGCCGATGAGCACGCCCGCCAGGAACCCCAGCGCGGCGCGGTGGACCGACGTCCAGACGAAGCCGAAGACCTGGCCGTCGGCGACGATGCTCCAGAACTCGTCCCACACCGCCAGCGGTGACGGCAGCTGCGACTCCGGCCAGAAGGCCGCGGCCCACAAGACCTGCCAGACGACGACCAGCAGGACGAGCGCGCCCAGCGGGGGCAGGAACCCCCAGGCGAACCGCTTCCAGAAGCCCGGGCGGCGGTCGCCCACCGGGGCGTCGAGCGAATCCAGTCCCGCGCCGACCGCGTCGAGGTCGGCTTCGGCGGACCGGTCAAGCTGCGGCATGGGTGCTGATCACCTCGCGCAGGTGCCCGGTGATTTCCTCGGTCAGCTCCTCGGCGTCGGCCAGCGGCACGTCCGTCCACTCGCGCACGACGCGGCCGGGCCGCGACGACAGCAGCACCACGCGCTGACCGAGCCGGACCGCCTCGCGCACGTCGTGCGTCACGAACAGCACGGACGTGCCCGTGCTGCGGTAGACGCGCAGCAGCTCGCCCTGCAGGACGTCGCGGGTGATGGCGTCGAGCGCGGCGAACGGCTCGTCCATCAGCAGGAGCGACTGCTCCGGGTCGCCGCCGACGCGCAGGGTCGCGGCCAGGGCGCGGGCTAGCGCGACGCGCTGCCGCATCCCGCCGGACAGCTCGTGCGGCCGCTTGCCGCCCGCGCCGTTCAGCCGCACCAGGTCCAGCAGCTCAGCGGCCTTTTCGCGGCGTTCGGCGCGGCCGAACCCGGCCAGCCGCAGCGGCAGCTCGACGTTGCGGGCCGCGGTCAGCCACGGCATCAGCGCGGCTTCCTGGAACATCACCGCCGGCCGTGAGGTGTTCAGCGTGATCTCCCCCGCCGACGGCGCGTCCAGCCCG
Source organism: Amycolatopsis sp. DG1A-15b (assembly GCF_030285645.1). GTDB lineage: Bacteria > Actinomycetota > Actinomycetes > Mycobacteriales > Pseudonocardiaceae > Amycolatopsis. Next base: position 9,782,238 of record NZ_CP127296.1, on the reverse strand, counting down.
GCGACCAGGTTGAGCAGCGTGCTCTTGCCGCAGCCGGACGCGCCGAGCAGGCAGACGAACTCGCCGGGCGCGACCGTCAGGTCGACGCCGTCGAGCGCGACGACCGCGCGGCCGGCGGTGCCGAACGTCTTGCGCACGCCGTCGAGTCGCACCGCGGTCGCGCCGGTGACACTGCCCCGGCCGGTCGGGAGGGTGGTGGTCATCGCTGGCTGCCTCTCCGGATCACTCACTTTTTTTCGGGGGTTCCGGGTGGCGGAGCCCCCGGCCCGGGGCGAAGCCCCGGTTTCACTTCGTCAGTTCGGGGGCTTCGACGGCGGGCAGGTTCTGCGCCTTCAGCACGTCGTTCAGCGGGCCGAAGTCGGCGAAGCCCTTCAGCGCGACGGCCGACTTCACCACGCCGGCCGTCACCGAGTCCTGCGCGAGCTGCGGGAACTCGGCGGCAACGGGGTCGGTGGTCAGTTCGATGCCGGAGAACGCGCGGTCCAGGACCGCTGCGCTCAGGGTACTGCCGGCCAGCTCCTTGAGCGCGCCGTTGACCACGGTCTTCGCCTCCGCCGGGTTGGCCTTGGCCCAGTCGATGGCGGCGAGCTCACCCTTGAGCAGGGCACGGACGGTGTCCGGGTGCTGCTGCAGGAACTCGCTGCGCACGATGACGACGGTGGTCGGGAAGCGGCCACCCGGCCACAGCGTCTTCTCGTCGACCAGGACCTTCGCGCCGGCGTCGAGGACCAGCCGGGACGCCCACGGCTCGGGCAGCCAGCCGCCGTCGACCTCGCCCTTCTTGAAGGCGTCGAGCGTCTTCGGGTTGTCGAGGTTGGTGATCTTGACCTGGTCGGTCAGCTGCTTGCCGGCGAGGAACTTCTTGAGCGCGACGTCCTGGGTGTTGGCCAGCTGCGGCGTGGCGATGTTCTTGCCCTTGAGCTGGTCCACGCTCGTGATGTCGGGCTTGACGACCAGCTGCGCGCCGCCCGAGACGGCGCCGGAGACCAGCTGGATGGCGCCCTTGGACTTCGTGAAGGCGTTGATCGCCGGGCCGGAGCCGAGGAAGGCGACGTCGAGGGAGCCGCCGAGCAGGGCGTTGACCTCTTCGGGGCCGGCGTTGAAGGTCTGGGTGGTGAGCTTGGTGGAGCCGAGCTCGGTCTTGAAGAAGTCCTTCTTGACGCCGATCAGCGCGGGGGCGTGCGTGACGTTCGGGAAGAACCCGACCCGGACCTCGCCGGCGGTTCCCTGGTTCGCGGCCGGGGCGGTGCTGCTGTCCGCGCGCGAACAGCCCGCGAGCACGCCCAAGACGCTCAGGGCGGCCAGTGCCGAGGCCAGGGTTCTCCGAGGGGTGCGCACGTCAGCATCGCCTTTCGTCGGTGTCGGGGGCGAGGTTCGCACGATCACCCACTCAGGCGCATAGCCATCCGCATCCCGGGAATCCTGGTGAGATTTCTTGACATCGGCGGCCGCGGCGCATAGGGCCGCGGGAGAAAGTCGCCAAACCGGGCAACCGCTCGCGTCAGCCGGACGTGGTACAGGGTGGACCACGGATTCGGGAGGAAGACATGACGAGCAGGGGCCAGGGAGCCGCCGGCGTCCGCGTGGCGCTGGTCGTGTTGTTCATCGGGCTGGGCCAGGCGTCGTTCGAGTGGCTCAGGTCACTGGGCATGGACGCGCTGACGAGCTTGGTGGTGTGGGCGATCCCGGTCGTCACGGCCGCGGCGGTGACGCTGGTGCTGTGGGTCGCCTCGGACCGGGCCTTCACGCTGCGCAACTGGCTACCGGTGGCGATCTCCATCCCGGTGTACCTCGGCGGCGCGTTCGGCTTGGCAACGGCGACGGCCAGTTTGGTGGCCTCGATCGTCAGTGGCGTCGGGCTGGGAGTGGCAGTGGTGGTGATTGCCGGGCTGATCCGCTCGCGGCGGCGGGTCGAGGCTGGTCAGTAGGGTTTCGGGGCGGGTTGTCCACAGGTTGGTGGGGGTGTGGACAACCCGACCTCGGGGAGGGCTTTTCGGTCTTTTCGTCGGGAGTGGCCGATAGACTGGTCCTGGGACGCCCCCCTGGGAGTGGCGGGGCTGCTGGAGTGGCGGGGCTGCTGGAGTGGCGGGGCTGCTGGAGTGGCGGGGCTGCTGGAGTGGCCTCCACGCCCGCGATCCGCGGCTGGATCACCAGCACCGCGGATGCTCCACCGGCGGCCGCCGTAGGCGGCACGCCTTGCACACCACCAGCAGGCAACCAGCACCGGCTCCACGCCAGGCTGCCAGCGGCACCGAGGCCCCTGACCGGCCAACCCACCACCGGCACCACACCGGTTACGGCATCACCAGCCTGCCCGCCGATACCGGCCCTGCAAGGTTCCGGCAAAGTCGTTTGGGCCGGGAGTGGCGGGGCTGTGTGGCCCGGCTGCCGACGGTCCGCCGGGCAGCGGCGCGAAGGCGCTCCAGGCGAACCTGTCCGAGCCAACGCTTCCGGCAACCGCGCCCCCGCCAAGTCGACTGTGCTCGGCGAGGAGCGCGGAGGGCCGGGCCCAACCAGATTCACCAGGCTCGGCAACACCCCAGGAGCCCAGCCCAGCAACGCGCGCGCCCCAACACGCGCGACCCCAACCCCGCAAGTCACCGACGCAGCAGAAGCGACACGTCACCGAACTCGTGCCACAAGTACCGCTCCTCAACCGCCGCCTCGTACGCCTGCTGGACCACCTTCGCCCCCGCCACCGCCTCCAGCAGGGACAAGTGCGATGCCTCCGGGGCGTGCAGGCCCGTGATGATCCCGTCCACCACGCGAGCCGGGTGGTCCGGGCCCAGTACCAGCTCCGTCCAGCCCTCGGCCGCGCGGATTTCGCCTCCCGAGACCGCTGACTCCAGCGCGCGGGCCGCCGTCGTGCCCACCGCTATCACGCGGCCTCCGCGGGCGCTGACCCACGAGACCAGCGCTGCCGTCGTCGGTGGGACGCGGAACCGCTCCGCCTGGGGTGGCTCCGCCGCCTCCGGGGACGACACTCCCGTGTGCAGCAGCAGGGGGGCGAACACCACCCCGTCCGTCACCAAGCGGGTCACCAGCTCCGGCGTGAACGGGCGGGCCGCCGAGGGCATCTCCGCGCTGCCCGGTTCGCGGGCGAACACCGTCTGGTAGTCCGAAAGCGGCCACGCCCGCGGGACGTACCCGTAGCGGATCGGCCGGCCCGCCGCCGCGAGCAGCGCGCGCACCTCGACCGACGCCGTCGCCCGCCACAGCCGTGCTGCGCCCGGGACCGTCGGGGCCAGCAACGTCAGCGACGCGTCGCCGGCCAGGGAGAGGCGCTCGCCCGGACGGCCGTCGAGCAAGGGGCCGTCCGGTGCGCGCAGCTCGACGACCCACGAACCGTCGTCGAGCGGGGTGGCGAAGTGAACCGTGATCGGGTGGCCCGCCCGGCGCGCGGCGACCGCCGCCGGAACAGTTCCGGAGGTGTTGACCACCAGGAGGTCGCCCGCCCTCAGGTGCTCGCCCAAGCCGGTGAACGCCGTGTGGTGGATGCCCGCCGGTGACGCGACCAGCAGGCGGACCTCGTCGCGGGACAGGCCGCGGGCCTCCGGCGGGGCCGATGCCGACAGCTCCGCGGGCAGGTCGAACCGGATGCTCATGCCGTCACCAGGAGGTCGGCCGCGCGGTAGCGGCCGCTCGGCGGACGCTCGTCGAGCACCCTCAGGAACGCCGGGACCGCCGTCTCCGGCAGCGGCCGGTCCGAGATGTCCTCGCCGGGGAACGCGCGCTGGTGCATCGCCGTGCGCAGGTCACCCGGGTCGATCGCGTACACGGACAGGTCCGGGTGTTCCACCCCCAGGACGGCGGTCACCTGATCGAGCGCCGCCTTCGCGGAGCCGTAGCCGCCCCAGCCTTCGTAGGGCTCGACGGCGGCGTCGGAACTGATGTCGATCACGACGCCGCGCGCCGCGGTCAAGGCGGGCAACAAGAGCTGTGTCAGGGCGAGAGGCGCGAAGACGTTGACGCGGTAGACGTCCTCCAGGTCCGCCACCGGGTAGCGCGCCAGGGGCGGCAGCGGGCTGACGCCGAGCGTGCTGGCGTTGTTGACGAGCAGGTCGAGTTCGGGACAGGCGCCGGCGAGCGCGGCGCGGTGGGCCGGGTCGGTGACGTCGCCGGGGACGGCCGTGAAGCCGGCTTCGCCGGCCGCCGAAGCCAGCGCGGCCGCGTCGCGGCCGTCGCCGATGACCGTCCACTTGCGACGTACCAGGGCGGCCGCGAGCGCGCGGCCCAGCCCGGCGGAAGCGCCGGTGACGAGTGCGGTGGGCATGGTTCCTCCTTCGAGGGCTACCACCCCATCGTGAAACCTCTACATTACTCGAGGTCAACCGGAGCTCGGCCGCGCAGCAGGAAATACGCTGCCAGCGAAACGACGAGGCCGACGTAGTACGCGAGGTCCGCGCCGTGCAGCGCCGCGGCGACCGGTCCGGTGTAGAGAGACGTGTTCATGAACGGCACCGCGGCGCCGAATCCGACGACGAACGCCACCACGGCCGCCCAGGGACGCACGGAAACCGACGCCAGGACGTCCACCCGACGGCCGCCGCGGGTGCGCGCGAGCCAGTCCGGGACCACCACGCCGAGGAACGGCGGAATCCAGTACGAGACGAACAGCAGCACGTTCTCGAACTTCGCCGAGAGGTCGCCGCTGTGCATCCAGAGGATCAGCCCGAACGCGAGCACGGTGACGACGACCGCCGACACCGGGCGCCGCAGCCGGACGCCGACCGTCTGCAACGCGAGCGAGCCGCTGTAGTCGTTCATCGCGTTCGACGACACCGCCGCCAGCGCGATCACGGCCAGCGCCAGCGCGCCCAGGAACCCACCGCCGAGCAGGTGGGCGACGCCCGCCGCGGTCTGGTCGCCCAGCGAAGAGCCCAACGCGAGCCCGAGACCTTCGCCGATCGCGTACGACACGACGAGGCCGAGCAGCGTCGCCCGGAAGACCGCCCGTGACGAAGCCGTGACCGGCAGGTACCGGCTGAAGTCCGACGCGTACGGCGCCCAGGATATCGCCAGCGACAAGGTGATCGTCGTGAACAGGACGACACCGCCCGCCAGGTCGGCGCCGGAAGCGGTGTCGGCGGCGGCGATCGGGTGCCCGGAAAGGACCTTCACGGCCAGCGCGGCGAACGCGAGCACCAGCAGCACGCTCATCACCGCCTGCACGCGGTGGATCAGCGCGTAACCGAACACGCCGAGCGCGCACTGCAGGACCAGCACGATCAGCACCGCCGCCCAGAACGGCAGCCCGGTCAGCTCGGCCAGTGCCTCGCCGCCGAACAGGCCGACCAGCGCGTCCCACGCGATCGAGCCGAGCCACTGCACCAGGCCGGGCAGCACGACGCCGCCGCCGAACGGCAGCCGGGCGAGCGGCAGCTGGCCGGTGCCGGTGCGCGGGCCCCACGTCGACAGGTACGCGACCGGGAGCGACCCGAGCACGGTGCCGGCGAGCATCGCGGCCAAGCCGGTCCAGAACCCGAGGCCGAGCGACGCCGCGAGGGTGCCGGTGAACACCGCCGTCATCGTCAGGTTCGGCGCGAACCACACGCTGAACAGCCGCCACGGGCGCCCGAACCGGTTGCCCTCCGGCACCGGCGCGATGCCGTGGGTTTCGATCGCCAGGTCCCGCCCGCCGGTGGGCATCCGCCCGCCGAAGACATCGGCGTCCAGACCGTGTCCGCTCATGTTCCGCCTCTCGTCGCCGATCACCCTAAGCGCAGCCGCGTCGCGCACCGCGACAGCCCGTCGGCGACGAAACGAAAAGGGCCCCCTCGCCGAGACCGGCGAGGGGGCCCTCATCGAGCAGCTGACTAGACGAGCAGCAGGAACAGCAGCCCGTTGGGCACACCGAGGCCGGTCACGTCGTCGTAGCCGGGGGTGGTGTGGATCGTCAGGCCCTGGTAGTCCAGCGTGCGGACCGAGCGGAGCAGGCCGTCCGAGGCGTCGACCGAGTTCGCGTAGTCCACGCGGGCCACCGCGGCGTCCACGTGCTTCACGTCGGTGATCGCCGGCGTGCGGGACGTCAGCTTGTAGATCACCGGGTTGATGAAGCCGTGGTGGAAGTGGTCGAAGCTGTCGGCCACCGCCATGATGCCGGCGAACACCGGCGACGCGAGGCTCGTGCCGCCGATCCGGTACTGGTCGTAGTGCGCACCCTCCGGGAAGGTCTGCGTCTGGCCGACCAGGAAGCCGGTGTTCGGGTCGCCGACCGCGGAGATGTCCGGGACGACGCGGCCCTTCTTGTTGCCGGTCTGGTTCTTCTTCGCCAGCGCGTCCGGGACGACACCCTTTTGGTAGAAGGGCTGCTCGAACAGCCGGCTCGTGCCGCCACCGGAACCGCTGGTGTAGTTGGCCGGGCCGTAGACACCGTTGGTCAGGACCGACTTGCTGGTCTCCCAGCCGGTCTCGAAGATCTTCTTGCCGTCCTTGCCGATGGCGATGGACGTGCCGCCGACCGCGGTGATCCACGGCGCCGAGGCGGAGAAGTCCGGCGACGGCGTGCCGAGGCGCGCGACCTCGTCACCGTTGTCGCCCGAGGAGAAGTACACGCCGATGCCCTCGAGCACCGCCTGCAGCGAGATCTGGTTGAACACCTTGACCTCGTCGGCCGGGATGTCCTCGCCGGTGTCGCCGTAGGAGTTCGACACGATGTCGGCCTTGTGGCCGGCGATCACGTAGTTCAGCGCCACGTCGAGGGCGTTGTCCTCGCAGGACTCGCCGCCGACGTACAGGATGTCCGCGCCCGGCGCGAGACCGTGGGCGGCCTCGACGTCGAGGGTCTCCTCGCCGTACCAGCCGGCCGCGTCGCACTGGTCCGGCGGCTCGAGAACCGGGTTCGCCGGGAAGACGTGCTGCTTGAACTGGCTCTGCTTCAGCGGGTGCTGCGGGTCGTTCTTCTTCGCGTACGTGCTCGCGTCCGCGTAGATCGTCGGCGAGGCGAAGGCGTCCACGATGGCGATCGTGGTGCCCTTGCCGTCGGCGCCGACCTTGTCGATGCCGTAGGCCGACCGCAGCTGCGCCGGGGTGTAGCCGCAGGGCGCGTACGGCAGCTGCTTGCCGTTGTACGCCGGGTCCGTGGTGTCGATCTTCTCGCCGTAGTAGGCGCTGCACGGCGGCGCGTTGCGGAACCCGGGCCCGGGCGCGACGTCCGACGGCGTGCCGGAGCCGGTCGCGTGGTCCGGCTTGAACAGGTTGGTCGCCTGGTCGACGCCGACGACGCCGAGCACGTCACCGGCCAGGTTCGCCGGCACCGACAGGTTCTTGTCGGCGGCGCGCAGCGTCTGGCCCTTGACCCGGTACTTGCCGAGGTCGACGGCGAACGCCTTTTCCGTCTGGTCCGCGGTGCCGGTGGCTTCGACGTACGCGCGGTTCGACGGGACCTCACCGATGCTGAAGCCGCTGCCGGTCAGCCACGCCTTGACCGCGTTGACGGTCGCGTCACTGGCCGCGAAGCGGTCGCGCACCTGGTCGGGGCTGAGGTACTGGCGGTAGGTCTTGCTGTCCGGGTCGGACACGGCCTGGGCCAGCGCCTCGGCACCGGCGTTGTCGCGCTGGTTCAGGTAGACCCGGAAGCTCAGCTTCGCGGCGGGCGCCGTGTCGGCGACCTTCGCCTGCGCGTTCGCCCACAACGGGTGCGACTGCGGAATGTCCTGACGCCCCTGCGCGGACGCCGTCGCCGGCAGGGTGCCGGTCAGGCCACCCACCACCGCGAGCGAAAGGAGCAGGGTGGAGCTTCTTCGCACAGAAATCTCCCTCTTCGAAAGCGGCCCCCAGGAAATCGGGCCGTGGAACACCGGCTGAGACTAGATCGGTGTTCCGCTCGCGGGGAAGTGCTTGCGGAACCGTTATCTGGCCGGGAATTCGCCAGCCGTGAAGCGTGGTACTGAAATCCGATTTGTCGCGACGAAAATGCGAGGAATAGGGTTGAATGTGTGTTTGGTCCGGTTCGCGACGGTACGACGGACCACGCGCCACGGGCTCGCGCCACCTACTAAAGTCGGTCGCTCCGTCCACTCCGGACAGTCCGGCGGTGGCGGCAGTTCGGCCGTCACGCCCGGACGGCCAGGCGCCGGTCCACCTCGGCGGGCGCGAACACCGCGTCGACGACCATCGCCACCGCCCCGGCCACCGCCATTCCCTCGCCGCGGCCGCCGATTTCCACCCGCAGGTTCTGCGTCGCCCGCGGCAGCGCCCGGCGGTACAGCACCTCCCGGACCCCCGCGACGAAGTGCGGCTCGGCGAGGTCGCCGGCGATCACCACCACCCCGGGGTTGACCACGCACACCAGCGTCGCCAGCACCTCCCCCACCTGGCGGCCGGCCACTTCCGCGAGCCGCACCGCGGCCGGGTCCCCCGCCGTGATCCGGTCGCGTACGCCGGAGCCCGACTCCGTCGGCCGCCCCAGCTCGGTCAGCCTCGCCGCCAGCGCGCCGCCGCCGGCGACGGCCGCGAGGCAGCCGAGCGAGCCGCAGAGGCAGCGGGCCTCCGGGTGGTCCGGGAGCCGGATGTGGCCGATGTCGCCCGCTCCGCCGTCGATCCCGCGGTACACCTCGCCGCCGAGGACCAGGCCGGCGCCGATCCCGGTCGACACCTTCACCACGACCAGCGCCGCCGACTCCGGGTGGCGGGCGCGGTGCTCGCCCAGCGCCATCAGGTTGGCGTCGTTGTCGACCAGCACCGGGGCGCCGAAGCGCGCGCCGAGGTGGCCGTCGATCGGGTAGCCGTCCCAGCCGGGCATGATCGGCGGCTGCGTGACCCGGGCGCGGCCGGGCTCCACCGGGCCCGGGACCGAAACGCCCACGCCGCACACCGGCCGGTCCACCTCGGCCCGCAACGCCTCGAACCACTCCGCGATCCGGTCGAGCACGGGCTCGGGGCCGTCGGCGACCCGCACCGCGCCCGCGCGGCGCGCCACCACCCGCCCCGCCAGGTCGGTGACGGCGGCCTCGGCGTGCGTCGTGTCGATGCTCGCGGCGAGGACGACCGCGTGCCGGTCGTCGAAGCGCAGCTGCCGCGCCGGACGACCGCCGGTGGAATCCTCCTGATCACCCTCGGCGAGCAGGCCCGCCGTCTGGAGCTGCTCCAGGCGGGCGGTCAGCGTCGAGCGCGAGAGCCCGCTGCGCTCCAGGAGGACCTTCCGCGTACTCGCCTGCCCCGTCCGGACCAGCTGCAGCAGCTCTCCGGCGCTGGTCGGCGTGGTCATCCCCCGGCCCCCTTCGGACTTTTGTCCATTGACAAGACACAAGTCGGAGATAGATTGGACATATGAACGTAACACGGGAGCGCGCCGCGGCTGTCCTGGCTGGCAACTGGCTCGGCGCGTCCACCGTGCCCTCGCGAGGCCTCTACCCGCACCAGTGGAGCTGGGACTCCGCCTTCATCGCCCTCGGCCTGCGCCACCTGTCGCCCGGGCACGCCCGGTGCGAACTGCGCACGCTGTTCGAAGCGCAGTGGGCCGACGGCCGCGTCCCGCACATCGTGTTCGACCCGCGGACGCCGCCGGAGGCGTACTTCCCCGGGCCGTCCTTCTGGCGCGCCGGGCGGACCTCGGGCCTGGTCCAGCCGCCGGTGCACGCCCGCGCCGTGCTCGCGGTGCACCGGACCGAACCCGACCGCGACTTCCTCGCCGCGCTGTACCCGAAGCTGGTGGCCTGGCACGACTACCTGCGGACCGGCCGCGACGCGGGCGGGCGCGGGCTGGTGGCGATCGTGCACCCGTGGGAGTCCGGCATGGACAACAGCCCGGCCTGGGACGACCCCCTCACCCGGGTGCCGCCCGCCACCGGGTTCGTCCGCCGCGACCTGGCGCACGGCGACGCGGGCGACCGGCCGAGCGACGACGACTACGGCCGGTACGTCCGGCTCGCCGCGGAGTACCGCGACAGTGGTTACCGGGACTTCGGCCGCTTCGCCGTGGAAGACCCCGGCTTCAACGCCCTGCTGGCCGACGCGGAACTGGCGCTGGCCGAGATCGCCGAGGAGCTCGACCTGCCGTCGGCCGGCCACCGCGAAGCCGCCGCGCGCGTCGGGAAGGCGTTGCAGGAGACCCTGTGGGACAGCGCCGCCGGCTTCTTCTTCGCCCGCGACGTCCACACCGGCTCGCTGGTCCGCGAGCACACGTGCGCCGGCCTGCTGCCGCTGGTGCTGCCGGACCTGGCGGTCGCCCCGGCGCTGCTGGCGACCGCGACCGGCCCGCGCTTCCGGCTCGGCCGGGTGCACGGCGTCCCGAGCTACGACCTGACCGCGCCGGGCTTCGACCCGGGCCGCTACTGGCGCGGGCCGTCGTGGTTCAACGTCGGCTGGCTGGTCCGGCAGGGCCTGCTGCACCACGGTGAGTTCGCCCTCGCCGAGCGGCTGGGCGGCGACCTCGCCGAGATCGCCGCCCGCACGGACTTCGCCGAGTACGTCGACCCGCTGACCGGCACCGGCCACGGCACCCGGTCGTTCAGCTGGACCGCGGCCTTGACCGTGGACCTCCTTTCGGCTCAGCCCGCCGCGGTCGCGTAGTCCGAGCCCACCCAGGTTTCGTCGATCCGCAGCCGCTTGTAGCGCGAACTGTCGCTCGATGCCGCGTACGTGCTCGTCACCTGGAGCCGCACGTACCGGGCCGTCACCGCGGAGAGGTCGACGAACTGGACGCCGCGGTGGCTCGGCAGCGTCCCGGACTTCACCGCGCTGCCCCAGTCCTTGCCGTCGCCCGACACGAACACCTTGTACGCCTTGATCCGCGCCGACTGCTCGCTGTCCGACCGGGCGTAGCTGACCGAGTCCTCCCGCTGGTTGAGCCCGACGTACTGCACCTTCTTCGCCGCCCCGAGGTCGTAGTCGAGGTTGACCGGCAGCGTCTTGTTGTTGTCGAAGTAGGTGAGGTAGCTGCCGTCGCTCGCCGACTGTCCACCGTGGCCGCTCGCCGACGCGCTCGCCTTGAGCGTCACGGTCTTCGGGTCGTAGGTTCCGGTGCGGCCCGCCGTCTCGACCCTGAACACCGTGTCGTAGGTGTCCCAGCCGGACAGGCCGCTCAGCGTGAGACTGCCGCCACCCTGGCTGAAGGAGATCGCCGCGCCGGTGCGCAGGTTCGTGACGCGGCGGACGCGGTAGCCGTTGTCGCGGATCTTCAGCGTCGACGTCGACGGCTTGGTCAGGACGTGCACGTACTGCGTGTCGCCCTTGATGGTGATGACGCCGTGGGCGCCGTCGTTCCAGAAGCCCGGCTGCATGCCGCCGTACATGTAGCCGGCGCCCTCGGTGCCGCCCAGGGAGTCCCAGATCGCGTCCAGGTACGTCTTCGCGAAGTTGTTGAACGCTTCCTGGTTCGCGGGGAACTTGCCGTTCACCATCGCCGTCTCGGCCATCAGCGACTTGATCGACGAGCCCGAGTTCGTGATGAGGCGGCCGAGGTTGAGCATCTTGTTCACCGGTGGGTTCGACCCGCCGTACCACCAGGAACCCGTGTCGGGGAGCTTGAAGCACGCCTCGGTGAGCCGCGGCATCGCCGTGTACGTCGCCTGCGGGTAGTCGTACGACGGCGTCATGCCGGTCTTCTGCTCGTTGCTGATCGTGTCCATGATCGGGGTGTCTTCGTTGTTGTTGCTCAGCAGGTAGTCCGGACGCTGCTGGTAGATCTGCCGGTACAGGTCGTGCGACTCCCAGTAGGCGTTGTCGTTGTCGATCCAGAAGCCGCCGAGGTCCGGGTAGTTCTTCATGACCTCGAAGAAGTTGTCGTAGCTGAACTGGCCGAAGCCGTCCTGGCTGTCGAGGTCCACCGTCTTGCCCTTGTACTTCGAGTAGCCGGCGGAGTCGAGCCACTCGTGGCCGCCCTCGTCGTGCCACTGGGCGTCGTTGGTCATGTAGAGGATGACCTTGAGGCCCCGGGTCTTCGCCGCGGCGACCAGCTCGCCGAGGAAGTCCCGCTTGGTGGTGCAGCTGCCGGGGATCTTCGACGGCCAGGCCCGGGAGTAGCCGAGCCGGCTGTGGAACGAGGCGAGCACGAGGTACGACGCGTGCAGCTTCTCGGCTTCGGTGACCCAGTAGGCGGGATCCCACCCGCCGTCGGTGATCGCCTTTTCCCAGGCGCTGCAGCTGGTGTAGCCGGGTGCCGTGCGCATGCCCCAGTGCAGGAACAGCCCGGCCTGGCTGTCGCGCAGCCACTGCTGGGAAGGCTTCTGCAGATCGGCCGACGCCGGCGCGGCGACGAGCCCGGACACCGCCAGCGTCGCCGCGCACGCGACGAGCGCCCGGCGGAAGAACTTGGCTGCCATGAACGACCTCCAGTGGTCTGGTCCACTCGGTGGTGTACTCCTGGCCCGGCGGGCCGGTCAAGGTTTAGATCCGACCTTTCCGCAGAGTTTCGCTGGCCGGTACATCGCAACCGCCGCCGTTCGGGTTAAATATCTGATATATGACGCAAGAGATCCGATCACTCTTGACTCCGCCTCGTGGAGGCGAGTAGATATTTCCCTCGGAAGCGCTTTCGCTTCCGAGACCATCGCTCCGGCGACACGGGCAGCACGCCGCGCCCCCCAGAGCTGGTCGGGATGCCGACGGACGGCGGATCGGCATCCCGGCCACCCTTCCACCGCGTCGCGGGGCCGTTGCACGAAAGGGACGACGATGTCCGAACATCCCCTTCGCCCGACCCGGCGCGCGGTCCTGGCCGGCACGCTCGGCGCCCTGGGCGCGCTCGCCGCGGCGGGTCCCCTCGCGCGAGCGGCGGACCGGCTGCCCCGATCGGCGGTGCGGCACCGCCGCCGGACTGGTCCCGCGCGGTCATCGACTCGACGATGAAGCGCTACACGCCGGACAAGATCGGCGGCTGGGGCTACACCCTCGGGCTGTACCTCTACGGGCAGTACCTGTTCTACAAGCGCACCGGCGAGAAGAAGTACCTCGACTACATCATCGCGTGGTACGACCGGTTCATCACCGACAGCGGCATCTCCAACAGCTTCAACAACCTCGATTCGATGCGCTCGTGCCAGATGCTGCCGCTGCTCTACGCGGAAACGGGCCGCAAGAAGTACAAGACGGCGGCCGACCAGCTGCGCAAGCGGTTCCCGTCCTACCCCCGGACCTCCGACGGCGGCATGTTCCACGCCACGAGCAAGGTCGGCCAGCTGTGGGGCGACGGCGTCTACATGGCCCAGCCGTTCCTCGCGCTGTACGGGGCGGCCTTCGGCGACAGTGCCTACTGCTTCGAAGAGGCGGCGAAGAACATCGTCGTGTACTTCAGCCACCTGCGCGAACCGGCGAAGGGCCTGCTGTACCACGCCTACGACGAGGACGGCTCCGAGTCGTGGGCGTCCGGAACCGGCCACCACTCGAAGTACCACTGGGCCCGCGCGATCGGCTGGTTCGGCATGGCCACCATCGACATCCTCGAGGTGCTGCCGGCGAACCACCCGCGGCGGGCCGCGCTGATCGACGTCGTCAACTTCCTCGCCGCCGGTTACCAGCGGTACCAGGACGCGTCGACCGGACGCTGGTACCAGGTGGTCGACCGCGGCGGCGACGCGAAGAACTGGCTGGAGACGTCGGCGTCGTCGATGTACACGTTCACGATGGCCCGCGGCGTCCAGCGCGGCTACCTGCCGGCGTCCTACCAGGCGGTGGCGGACCGCGGGTACGCCGGCGTGCTTCGCAAGGTCTCCGTCGGCTCGGACGGCCTGACGAACATCACCGACATCTGCGAAGGCACCAACGTCGGCGACCTGTCCTACTACTACGGCCGGGCCCGCAAGACCAACGACTTCCACGGCCTCGGCGCGTTCCTCATCATGAACGAGCAGTACTCGCACTGACCGCAAGGCGCGCCGCAGAAAGGGCCCCGGCTCACCAGCCGGGGCCCTTTCGCGTCAGCAGTTCGAGGTCGAGCTCGACGTGTCGAGCCGCAGCGGGGAACCCGAGGTGGTGGCCGAGTCCTTGACGCAGTAGCCCGTCACCGACTGGAAGCCGATGTCGAACGGGCTCTTCGCGCCCTTCTCCGCCGTGAAGTGGTCGAACGTGATGTCCGAGCTGTTGTTGACGATGCTCGCCGGGCGGCCGTCGTCCTTGGCGAACTCCACCGAGCTGTTCACGAACCGGATGCCGGCCGCGTGGTGCAGGTACCAGCCGTACGACGGGCGGGTGCCGATGCTCTTCGGGTTGTAGTCCGTCGCCGTGTTGCTCGGCACGCCCGTGCCCATGGTCCCGCTGCCGCCCGGCACGTTCAGCTTGACGCCGGTGAACGTCACGTCGGAGACGCGGTGGCCGCTGTCCGCGCCCCAGATCGTCGGGCTGAAGTTGCTGCCGGTGTGCGTGCCGGTGACGTTGTCGAACGTGATGCCGCTGATCGACCCGACGCCGGGGTTGTTGCCGCAGCGTTTGCGCGTGCCGATCTTCATCATGATCGGCGAATACGTCCCGGACATCGTGATGTCGCGGTAGTGGACGTCGGAAATCTTCGCGCCGTCCATCGAAACGATGCCGATGCCCGATTTGTGCGCGCCGGTGATCGTGATGCCCGAGAAGTGGTAACCGGTGAAGTCACCGCACGTCTCGGACCCGAACATCAGCGCGTTGCAGCAGACCGCCGAAAGTTTCGCGCCGGTCACCGTGACGTTACCGTTCGGCAGTTTCGCGCCGAGCGCGTAGTCGCTCTTGAACACGAGTGCGTCGTCGTTCGCCGCGATGGCGGCGTTCGTGATCGTGACGTTGGTCGTGCTGATGATGTTCCAGCCGTCGCGGTCACTCGCCGTGTCGATGGTCAGGTGGTCGGAAACGACGTTCGTGCAGCCGTTGATCAGCGCCGCGAAGTGCCCGCCCCGGCGCAGTTTGACGCCGGACAGCGTCAGCCCGTCACACCGGGTGAGGGACAGGATCTTGTCGGCCTCGCCGGACTTCGGGTTGCCGGTGATGAGGTTGCCACCGCCGTCGATCGTGCCCGCGCCGGTGAAGCCGATGTTCGTCAGCTTGTCGCCGTAGAACATCGCGTTGTGGAAGTGGCTGTGGCCGTAGTCCTGGTAGTCGTCCCACTGGTTCGACTCGGGCTTGTCGTAGGTGTCCGCACTCGACCCGGTGATCGTCGCACCGGCGTCGAGCTGGATCGTGACGTTGCTCTTGAGGTGGACGGTGTTCGCCGACTTGTAGTTACCCGACGTGAACCGGACGGTGCCGCCGCCGGCCGCGCCGGCCGCGGTGATCGCCTTGTCGATGGCGGCGGAATCGTTGGCCGACCCGTTTCCCTTGGCGCCGTAGTCCTTCACGTCGTAAACGCCGCCGGGTGCGGCGGCGGAAACGCCGCCACCGGCCACCACCAGCCCCGCCACCGCGAAAGTGATCAGCAGGAGTTTTTTCACGTGCAACCGCCTTGTCATGGAATCGAAGAATTCGGCATGACGGCGGAACACCCAGATTACGAGTGGACCGAACGGAATGTCAAGATCGCCGGGGACCCGCGCCACCCCCGGTCGGGCGCGGGTCCCGGTTCTTTCAGACCTTCTGCAGGCCGGGTTTGCCCGCCGGCACCACGTAGCTGACGTCGTTCTTGATCACCACCGACGCGGGGTCGTACACGCTGACGTCGGACGTCGTCATGAAGTCCGCCCGCATCTCCGACGGCGTGGTCGTCACGCGGACGTAGCCGCGCTCGCCCTTGCAGTACTTGACGTGCGGGTTGTTCGCGTACCAGGCCGCGCTGGGGTCGCCCGCGTTGTCGCTGTTGCTCGTGACCGACGTCGTGACCAGTTCCGAGCCGACGACCGGGGCGCTGTGGTCGAAGTAGTCCAGCCGCAGGTCCGCGGCCCAGTGCCGGTGGACGTCACCGGTGAGCACGACCGGGTTGGCGACCTTGCGGTCGACCCAGCCCTGCTGGATCCGGTTCCGGGAGGCCTCGTAGCCCTGCCAGGAGTCGTTGCCCTCGCAGGTGGCCTTGTTGCCGTCGTTGTCACGCGTGGCGAAGAAGACCTGCTGGCCGAGGAAGTCCCACGTCGCCGGGTGCGACTCGAACTGCTTGAGCAGCCACGCCTCCTCCGTGGCGCCGAGGATGCTGCGCGAGGTGTTACGCGTGTCGGCGCAGGCCGGACCGGCGTCGCCGGCGGGGTCGACCACCTGGGCGCTGCGGTACTGGCGCGTGTCGAGCATGTGGAAGCGGGCCAGGTTGCCCCACATCAGCTGCCGGTACAGCTGGATCGACGCGCCGTTGGGCTTGGCCGTCGACCGGATCGGGGTGTTCTCGTAGAAGGCCTGGAACCCGGCGGCCTTGCGCGCGGCCGGGGCCGGCGAGGTGGTGCCGTTCCAGTCGTTCATGACCTCGTGGTCGTCGAACACGACGATCCAGGGCGCGATCGCGTGCGCGGCCTGCAGATCGGCGTCGGTCTTGTGCTGGGCGTGGCGGGCGCGGTACTGCGCGAGCGTGGTCGCGTCGTCGGGGAGGGCCAGGCGGCGCGGGTTGCGGTCCTGCGCGGTGCGGTTCGACTTCTTCTCGTAGATGTAGTCGCCGAGGAACAGGACCAGGTCCGGATCGTCGGCCACGATGCCCTTGTACGCGTGGAAGTATCCCTCCTCCCAGTGCTGGCAGGAGCTGAAGCAGTACTTGAGCTGGTTGACCGCGGCGCCGGTGGCGGGCGCGGTGCGGGTCCGGCCGACCGGCGAAATGTAGCCGGAGCTCTTGAACCGGTAGAAGTACTCGCGCGCCGGCTGCAAGCCGATCGGTTCGATGTGGACGCTGTGCCCGGACGCGCTGACCGCGTTCACCGAGCCCCGCTGCACGACCGAACTGAACGCCTCGTCGTTCGCGATCTCCCAGTCGACCGCGTAGGTGGCGTCCGGCATGCCGCCGAAGCCGTCCGGGTTGAGCGGCGAGGGGGCGAGTCTCGTCCACAGCACCACGCTGTCGGGAAGCGGATCGCCGGAGGCGATGCCGAGCTGGAACGGATCGCGGATGGGGGGAGCGGCGGCCGTGGTGCGGGCGTTCGCCCACGACGGCAGCGCCGCCGAAGCCGCGGTGGCGGTGACCGCGGCGAGCCCGCCGAGGAGCACCTTGCGCCGGTTGACCTGACCCATGGGAAAGCCCTTTCTCGTGGTGGACGGGCCTCAGGCCGCGTTGTCGGTGATGCCGTCGCTGCAGGACTTCAGGTCCGGCCTGGCGGTCGTGTAGTTGGCGACGCACACCTTGTAGAAGACCCAGGTGCCGTGCGGGATCGAGACGGCCTTGTCGACCTTCGTGCCCTCGCCGCCGGAGTTCCAGACGTAGAACGGCCCGGCGCCGCCCTTCAGCCAGTAGGCGACCACGGCGGAGTAGCCGTCGGAAGCGGTGTCGTAGACCAGGAAGTGCGAGTCGGACGAGCGGTACTGCCCCTCGCCCGCACAGGCGTCGGCGCACTGGCCGCTGCCCGAGCCGACGCCGCAGTCGGGCGCGATCCGCTCGTCCTTGCCGGTGTAGACGTAACTGTCCGAGATGTACCCGCCGAGCGCGGGCACGTAGTCCCAGAGCGTGCTCGTGCCGTAGGTGCCGGTCACCGAAGGACCGATCGCCTGGCAATCGATGGTCACCGCCGCCCCGTTGGCGACGGTCTTGACGGCCGTGGCGGCCGCGGTGGGCGCCCGGCGGACGTTGAGCGGGTCACCCGCGGTCTTCACGGTCCCGCTCGCCGACGCCGATGCTTCGAACCCGCCGCCGGCCAGGAGTGCGCCGACCGCAGCCAGTACCAGGCCGGAACCGGCGATACGCCGGAGTTTCGAACGCTTCATGTCGGCAGCTTGACTTCGCGCTGTACACGTCTCGTACAAAGCCGCACGTGTGCGCACGGACACACACTCCGAATGGATCTAGCCCCTGCGCCGGACGGGTCCTAGAGTCCGGGACATGGGGGAACTCATCGGGCAGGTTGAGACCACCTCGCTTACCATCCGCGTCCTCGGTCCGCTGGAGGTCACCGCCGCCGGGCGCGTGATCGCCCTCGGCGGCCCGAAGCCCCGGCTGCTGCTGGCCGCGCTGGCCCTGCAGCCGAACGTCGTCGTCTCGACCGACGTGCTGGTGGAAGTGCTGTGGCCACAGGCGGCGCCGCGGTCGGCCGCGGCGAACATCCGCACGTACGTGCACTCGCTGCGAAGGCGGTTCGCCGAGATCGACCCCGCCCTGGGCGAGCGGATCAGCAGCCGGGCCTCCGGCTACCTGCTGACCGCGGCGCCGGGCGAACTGGACCACCTCGCGTTCGCCGCCATGGCCGGCGAAGCGCAGGAAGCGCTCGACGGCGGTGAAGCCGAAACCGCGCTCAAACTCCTCGACAAGGCCGACGCGCTGTGGCGCGGCGAAGTCCTCGAAGGCCTGCCGCACGACCACAGCTGGGGTGCGACCGTCGCCCGGCTCGCCGAGTTGCGCCTGTCGGTGCAGGAACAGCGTCTCCGCGCGCGGATCGGCCTCGGCCGCTCCGGCGAGGCCATCGCCGAGCTGCGCGGGCTGGTCACCGAGCACCCGCTGCGCGAGGAGCTCTGGGCGCAGCTGATCGTCGCGCTGCGCGCCGCGGGCCGGACCGGGGACGCGATCGAGGCGTACGAGTCGGCCGAGCGGGTCCTGCGCGAGGAGCTCGACGCCGAACCGGGCGCCCGGCTGCGTGAGCTGCGCGCGACCCTGGTTCCGGACAACGTCCTCACCCCGCGCCCCGCCGACGTCGCGCCGGTCTGCCAGCTGCCCCTGGACCTGCCGGACTTCACCGGCCGCGACACGCTGATCCGCGACGTCGTCACCCTGCTGCGGGAACGCGCGGACTCCGGCACGCCCGCCGTGGTCGTGCTGTCGGGCGCGCCCGGCGTCGGCAAGTCGGCGGTCGCCGTCCGGGTCGCGCACGCGGTCCGCGACGAGTTCCCCGACGGCCAGCTGCACGTCGACCTGGCCGGCACGTCGTCCTCGCCCCGGGCGCCGATGAGCGTGCTCGCCGAGTTGCTGCGCACGCTGGGCATCCCCGACGCCGGTCTGCCGCGCGAACTGGCCGAGCGCTCGGCGCTGCTGCGGTCCCGGCTGGCCGGGCGGCGGATGTGCGTCGTGCTCGACGACGCCGGCGGCGAAGCCCAGGTGCGGCCGCTGCTGCCCGGGGCCGGGGCCTGCGCGGTGCTGGTGACCAGCCGGATCCGGCTGCCCGGGCTGGCCGGCGCGAAGCCGGTGGACGTCGACCTGCTGCCCGAGGCCGAGGCCGCGCGGCTGCTGGAAGGCATCGTCGGTGCCGAGCGGGTGGCCGCCGAGCCGGAAAGCGCCGCGGCGATCCTGCGCCAGTGCGGGCACCTCCCCCTGGCGATCCGGGTGGCCGGCGCGAAGCTGACGCACCGGCCGGGCTGGACGCTGCGGCTGCTGGCCGACCGGCTGGGCGACGAGCGCCGCCGGCTCGACGAGCTGCGCGTCGGCGACCTCGCCGTCCGCGCGAGCGTGACGCTGTCCTACGACCTGCTGCCGATGTCGGCCGCCACGGCGTTCCGCGGGCTGGGCCTGCTCGGGCCGGTTCAGTTCCCGGCGTGGGCGGTCGCGGCCGTGCTGGGCCGCCGCGACGCCGACGAAGTCCTCGACGTGCTGGTCGACGGCCACCTCGTCGAGCTCGTCGGCTCGGATTCGGCCGGGCAGCCGCGCTACCGGTTGCACGACCTGCTGCGCGTGTACGCGGTGGAGCTCGCCGAGCGCAGTGACGCGGCGAAGACCCGGGCCGGCCTGCGGCGGGTGC